>JBKBUN010000177.1:0-4977 GCA_046289925.1 Burkholderiaceae bacterium
GCAGCGGCAGCGGTGCGCCCAGGTAGGGCAGCGTGCCGCCGTCGGCCCAGCGGATGCGGCCGTCTTCCTGGCGCGCGCGGCGGGCCTGCGCGTCGGTGAGCTTGCGCAGGATCCAGTCTTGCTTCTCGCGCACGGCGGCATCGACACCGGCCAGGGTGACCCAGCGCGGCGCACGCACCGACAGACCGTCGGCCCCCACGGTGAAGCCGATGCTGCGCCGCCGCGCACGCTGCAGCACAAAGGCCACGGTGGCGTCGCCCAGACGGATCTCGCGATTGGCCTGCGGGTGGCGGAATTCGGCCGGGGCCAGTGCGGCGGGCAACGGCACGGCAGGCGGCGCATCTGCTATCAAATCAGGAGCTGCCTGTGCTTGATTTTCAAGCACAAGCGGCCGATTGGACTCTGAAGTTCGGGACGCAGAGGGCTGCGGCGCCGCAGGTGGCGCGTCGAACAAATCCAGCACCAGTTGCACCAGCCGCTGCATGTGCCCCCCTTGCGAGCCTTGCGAACCTGGGACAGGCGCAGGCTCAGCGGTAGGCCTCGGGATCGAGGCGGCGCATCTCGGCCTCGATCCAGTCTTCGACTTCACGCATCAGTTCGTCGGGCTGGCGGCCAATGCTGGGAATGGGCTGGCCAATGGACACATCGACCACGCCGGGGCGCTTGATGAAGGCCTTGCGCGGCCAGCACTTGGCCGAGGTGACGGCAATGGGCACCACGGGCGCGCCGGTTTCCACGGCCAGGCGCGTGCCGCCGGTCTTGTACTGGCCCTTTTGGCCGCGGGCCACACGCGTGCCTTCGGGGAACATGATGATCCAGATGCCCTGCGCGAGCAGGTCTTTGCCCTGGGCCACCACCTTGTGGAAGGCCTGGGCGCGCTGGCTGCGGTCGATGTGGATCATGTCAAGCCGACCCATGGCCCAGCCGAAGAACGGTACATACAGCAGTTCTTTCTTGAACACATAGGCCAGCGGGTGCGGCATGATCGTTGGCATCAGGAAGGTCTCGTACGTGGACTGGTGCTTGAGCAGCAGGATGGCCCCGCTGCGCTCGCCCTGCGGCAGATGCTCCATGCCCGAGACGCGCACTTGAATGCCCATGATCCAGCGCGCGCCGCCCATCGCCAGCTTGAGCCAGGCCACGGCGATGCGGTACAGCGGCACGCCGCGCACGCCCACCAGCGCCGCCAGCAAGATGGCAATGGCGAAGGGCACGACGGTCACGCCCATCCAGAGCAAGTGAACGATGGATCGGATCAGGGCCATGGTGGTTTTGGAGTGAAATGGGCTGCTTGTGCTTCACAATCAAGCACGAGCAGCTATCAAAAACATAGCATCAGGCGACACGGCCGGCCGGCGCAGGCGCGGCCAGCAGGGCATCGACAAACGCGCCCAAGTCGGTATGCACCTGCGCCCCGGGCGGGCAATCTGGCGGCAGCGGCCGGCCCGGCGCGCAGTCGGCGGCCGAGCCCGTGCACACCAGGTGCGGCACGGCGCCCAGCGCCGCTGCGGCCTGCAGGTGGGCGCTGCAGCTGCCCACTGCCTGCACCTCGTGGGGTTCGACGCCGTAGCGCTCGACGATTTGCTCCAGCAGGCCCGGCGCGGGCTTGCGGCAGTGGCAGTCTTCATCGTCCGCGTGGGGGCAGAAAAAGATCGCATCGATGCGCCCGCCCAGTGCGGCCAGTTGCCGCTGCATGCGCGCGTGGATGGCGTTGAGCGCCACCACGTCGAGCAGACCTCTGCCCAGGCCCGGCTGGTTGGTGGCCACGGCCACATGCCAGCCCGCATGGGTCAGACGCGCCACGGCTTCGAGCGCGCCGGGCAGCGGCGTCCACTCCTCGGGTGTGGTGATGTAGCCATCCACCAGCGGGTTGAGCGTGCCGTCGCGGTCGAGAATGACGAGCTTCATGGTGGCGGCTCCGGGGTGCGCAACGGTACGCTGTGCCATGGACGGTAGGCAAGAGCCTCAGGCGGTGGCCCAGGCCTCAGGCTGCGAGGCTGGAGAGGTCGGCCACGCGGTTCATGGCCTCGTGCAGGCGCTTGAGCAGGCCCTGGCGGTTCAGGCGCAGATCGAGTTGCTCGGCGTTGACCATGACATGCTCGAAGAACGCATCCACCGGCGCGCGCAGCGCGGCCAGCGTGCGCAGCGAGGCGGTGTAGTCGCCTGCGGCAAACTGCGCGTCGGCCTGCGGGCCGGTGGTCTGCAGCGCGGCGTACAGGGCCTTTTCGGCATCCTCCTGCAGCAGCACTTCGCTCACATGGGCATCGACCTCCCCGGCCTTCTTGAGGATGTTGCCCACGCGCTTGTTGGCTGCGGCCAGCGCGGCCGCCTCGGGCAGCGCGGCAAAGGCGCGCACGGCTTCGAGGCGCTTGGCCACGTCGGCCAGGCGCTGCGGGCGCAGGGCCAGCACGGCCTCGACCTCTTGGGCCCGGTAGCCCTGCTCGCGCAGGCTGCCGGCCAAGCGGTCGTAGATGAAGTCGGACAACGCGACCGTCGGGTCGGTGATCTTGTCGCCAAAGGCTGGCACGGCGCAGTGCAACAGCTCGTCCAGGCCCAGCGGCAGGTCTTTTTCGGCCAGCATGCGCACCACGCCCAGCGCATGGCGGCGCAGTGCAAAGGGGTCTTTGTCGCCCGTGGGCAGGTTGCCGATGCCGAACATGCCCACCAGGGTTTCGAGCTTGTCGGCCAGGGCCACGATCAGGCCCACATGGTCACGCGGCAGGGCGTCACCCGCAAAACGCGGCTTGTAATGGTCTTCGATCGCATGCGCCACTTCCACGGGCAGGTTGTCGTTGGCCGCGTAGTAGCCGCCCATGATGCCCTGCAGCTCGGGGAATTCGCCCACCATGTCGGTCAGCAGATCGGTCTTGGCCAGTTGTGCGGCCATGTCCACGCACGAGCGCAGGTAGTCGCGCGCGATCTCGCCCTCGGCCGAGGTCAGCACCGCATGCTGCGCCACGATCTGGCCGAACACGCGTTCGGCAATGGCGTTGGCAATGGCGCGCACACGCTGCATGCGCTCGCCCTGCGTGCCCAGCTTGTTGTGATACACCACCTTCGAGAGCCCCTCGACGCGGCTGGCCAGTGTCTTCTTGCGGTCCTGGTCGAAGAAGAATTTGGCGTCGGCCAGGCGTGGGCGCACCACGCGCTCGTTGCCGGCGATCACGGCGCTCGCATCGTCGGGGCGGATGTTGCTCACCACCAGGAAGCGGTGCGTGAGCTTGCCCTGCGCATCGAGCAGCGGGAAGTATTTCTGGTTGGCCTTCATCGTGAGGATCAGGCATTCCTGCGGCACCTCCAGGAACTGCTCCTCGAACTGGCAGACCAGCACGTTGGGGCGTTCGACCAGGGCTGTCACCTCGTCGAGCAGGGCCTCGTCTTCGATGGGGCGCACGCCGCCCCCCACCTGCTGGGCCGCGGCCTGCAACTGGCGCACGATCTCCGCACGGCGCTCGGCAAAGCCGGCAATGACCGCACCATCGCGCGCCAGGGTCTCGGCGTACTGGTCGGCGTGGGCGATGGTCACGCGCGGCATCGCGGCTTCAAAACGGTGGCCCGTCGTGGTGTTGCCCGCCTTGAGCCCCAAGGCCTTGACGGGCACCACCTCGGCCCCGTGCAGCGCCACCAGGCCGTGGGCCGGGCGCACAAAGTGCACGCTGCTCCAGCCCGGCAGCTCGCAATCGGTTTCGAGCTGGTAGGTCATGACCTTGGGGATGGGCAGCTTGGCCAGGGCTTCGTCCAAGGCTTTCTGCAGGCCGACAGCCAGTTCGGCACCGGGCACGATGCTGTCGTAGAACAGGGCTTCGGCCTTGCCGTCGGGTGCGCGCTTGAGGGCAGCCACGGCCGCGGCCGGGTCGCTCACATCGACCCCCAGGGCCTGCAGCTTCTTGAGCAGCGCGGGCGTGGCCTGGCCGTCGGCCGTCAGGCCCACGCTCACCGGCATGAGCTTTTGCTGCACGGCCTTGTCGGCTGCACGCGCGAGCACGCCCGTCACATGGGCCGCCAGGCGGCGCGGCGACGCAAACGGCGTGACCACGGACGCGGCCGAGGCCAGCCCCTGGGCACGCAATTGGTCGGCCAGCACGCTGGCAAATGCGTCTCCGAGCTTGCGCAGCGCCTTGGGCGGCAGTTCTTCGACAAACAGTTCGACGAGAAGGTTCTGGGTGGTCATGCGATGGATCCGCTCTCGGACGGAAAGACCGGGCTGCGGTGCAGCGCGGCCGGAAACAGGTCATACAAATGGTGCCGCAGCGCGTGCCGTTCCTGGTACTGCGGCGGACTGCGAAAGCCCTCGGCGTGGTCCTGCAGGGTGGCCCAGCGCAAAAGCGGCACGCACTGGCGCTCGTGCCCCACGCAGTGCTGCAACGCGCGCCCACCATGGCTGGGCATGGCGGCGATGATGCGCTGCGCCTGGGCAAACGCCTGCTCGAACACGGCCGCCCAACCGGGCCGCGCCTGCTGGGTGGCCACCTCCAGGATCATCAGGCCGCTTTCTTGGGGATCTGCGCCACCCACTCGCGCGGCGCCATCGGAAAGCCCAGGCGCTCACGGCTTTCGTAGTAGCTCTGGGCCACGCTGCGCGCCAGGTTGCGGATACGGCCGATATAGGCAGCCCGCTCGGTCACGCTGATCGCGCCGCGCGCATCCAGCAGGTTGAAGGTGTGGGCGGCCTTGAGCACCTGCTCGTACGCGGGCAGTGCCAGTTGCTGCTCCATCAGGTACTTGGCCTGCTTCTCGTGCGCGCCAAAAGCGGTGAACAGGAATTCGGCGTCGCTGTGCTCGAAGTTGTAGGCGGACTGTTCCACCTCATTCTGGTGGTACACATCGCCGTAGCTGATGGTGTCCGTCCACTTCAGGTTGTAGACGTTGTCCACGCCTTGCAGGTACATGGCCAGCCGCTCCAGGCCGTAGGTGATCTCGCCGGTGATGGGCTTGCAGTCGATGCCGCCCACCTGCTGGAAGTACGTGAACTGCGTG
>JBKBUN010000178.1:0-2834 GCA_046289925.1 Burkholderiaceae bacterium
GAGCCGGAGAGGCTGAGCACCGCGCCAAAGGTCTCCGGGTGGGCCCAGCCCAGGTAGCCCGCCGCCAGTCCGCCGTAGCTGGAGCCGGCCACCACCACCTGCGCGGGCTGGGTCGTCAGCTGCGGGGTGCGGGCGCGCAGCCAGGGCATCAGCTCCGTGGCCAGCATCTGGCCGAAGGCCGGGCTGAGGGGCGGCAATTCCCTGGCACGGTCTTCGCGCGTGGGCTGGCCCACCAGCAGTGCAGCCAGGGGCGGGATGCGGCCTTGCCGCATGGCCTGCTCCAGCAACTGCGGCAGCTGCACGCGTTCCAGGTAGGCTTCGCGGTCAAACAGCACCAGCAGGGGCAGGCGGTGCGCGGGCTGCGGGCCCGGCGGCAGGTACAGGCTGAGGCTGCGGGTGTTGTCCAACTGCCGGCTGTCAAAGCGCAGGTGCTGCAGCGTGCCCGCCAGCGGGGGCAGGGCGCCCGCCTCGGCCAGGTTGCGCAGCGGCCCGTGGGCGCTGATGTGCAGGGCGGAGCGCTGGGCATGGGCGGCAGCCACGCTGTCCGTGGGCAGCGATGAGCTGCCGGCATGCCAGCGCTGCGGGTTCAGCGCATCCCGCAGGGCGGACAGCTGCTCGGTCTGGATGCGCTGCACGCGGCCGATGGGCTGGCCCGCGGGCGCCGGGTAGCGCACCGGGTCGACCACCAGCTGGTAACTGGTGCGCAGCCCACGCGGCAGCGGCAGGCTGAGGTACCAGAGGTCGGTGCCGGGCAGCGCCTGCAGCATGAACGGATCGGCCGCGCGCATGGCCCATTCCAGCCGCACGTGGTGGGGCTGCGTGGCCGTGCCTGCGGGGGCCCTCCACAGGAAGGTGACCAGCGCTTCCTCGGGTTGGCCTTCCAGGGCTTCCAGCCAGGGGCTGCCCTGGGCCTGCACCTGCTGCCAGAATTTTTCCATCAATTGGGCTTTTTGCCCAGGTGTGGCAAGCGCCAGCTGCTCCTGAAGTTGACGCAGGCGCGCAGAGGCCAGGACCCCGCCACCGGGACGGTCCGTGCTGGCGGGCGCCGTGGGCTGGGCCGTGCCGTGGGCCTGCAGGCGCCACTGCACTGGGGCAGCGCCAGCCTGGGCGGTGTCGAAGAAGGGGTTGTCGGCCTGCAGGTGGTAGCGGCCGGCGCTGGGCGTGACCCAGCCGATCTCCTGGCGGCCGTTGTGCACGGCAGGCCACTGGCGCAGCAACTGGCCGTCGGGGCCGAACAGGCGCACGCGGTGGGCGTGGGTGCCACCGTCTAGCTGCCACAGCAGCACCTGCTGTGCCGGCGCGTGCAGGTACACCTCGGGGCCCTGCAGCGTGGCGCTGCAGCCGGGGGCGGTGGCGATCTGCGCGGGGTCGGTGTGGCATCGCAGGGCGGGATCGGCCTGGGCCGCCCCGGCCATGGCGGCCAGGGTGGCGCACAGGGCGGTGGTGCGCCAGTGGCGCAAGGGGGGGCGGGCGGTCGCGGTGGGGGGCAACAGGGGCATGGGGTGTTCAGGAATGGAGGGCGCCCGCACGGTCGTGGCGGCGGGCGGTGGGTCCAGGGTGGGCGCACCACCGTGGTGGGCGCGCGGGCGGGTGCGGGGATGCCCTGGCAGGTCCGCACACCAGGCGGTCAGAAGCGGCTGTTCAGCGACAGGAACAGGCGGCGGCCTTCGTCGCTGTAGTCGCTGGCGCTGACGCGGTCCAGGGTGCGGTCGGCCACGTTCAGGATGCCGGCGCGCAGCGTGGTGTCGCGGCGGACCTGCCAGGCCGCGCTCAGGTCCAGCAGACCGTGGCCGGGCTTGCGCACGGTGTTGGCGCTGTTGAGCGGCTGCGCGCTTTGCAGGCGCCAGGTGGCGCCCAGGTTCCAGTCGGGGTGCACGCGCCAGTTGGCGGCTACGTTCAGGTTGTGGCGCGAGCGGTTGAGCAGCGGCGTGTGCACGGGCTTGCTGGTGTTCTTGGCCGACAGGTAGGTGTAGCTGGTCTTGACGTCCAGGGCCGGCGTGACCTGCCAGGCCCAGCTGCCTTCCAGTCCGCGCGTGCGGGCGCTGTGGATGTTCTGGTAGCTGAAGATGGGACGGCCATCGGGCAGGAAGCCGACAAAGTTGTCCAGGCTGGGGGCCAGGGTGATGTCGCGCGTGCGGCTGTCGATGTCGATCATGTTCTTCAGCTTGGTGTCGAACACGGTGACGCTGGCACTGTGGGCGCCCTGGCGGTACTGCACGCCGATTTCCTTGCTGAGCGCGGTTTCCGGCTGCAGGTCCCGGCTGCCGATGATGTAGCAGCCGGTGGTGGCGCTGCCGCAGGACACGGCCCCCCAGTTGGGGCTGTTCTGCACCAGGGTGGGCGTGCGGAAGGCGCGCGAGATGCCGCCCTTGAGGGTCCAGGCATCGTCCAGGTGGAACACCCCGTAGGCGCGCGGGCTATGGTTGCCGCCGAAGTGCTCGTGGTGGTCGAAACGGTTGCCCAGCGTCACGGCCAGGCGCTCGGTCAGGCGGATTTCGTCCTCCACGAACAGCGCGTACTGCGTCACCGAGGTGGATGGCGAGCCCTGCGTGCTGGGCACCCCCGGCCAGCCGGCCAGGTTGGCGCGGTCGTACAGGCGCTCCTTGCGGGCATCGACCCCCACGGTCACGAACTGGTTGCCCCAGTCCACGGGAAAGCTGGCCTTGCCATTCAGGCTGTAGGTGTTGGACTGGTTGGGGTTGGTCTGGGTGTCGATCATGCCCTTGAGGTTGCGGATCTCGTCGGTCGCCAGCGTCAGCTCGGTGGTCATGCGGTCCCAGTGGCCCTGGTGGCGCAGCGCCAGGGCTTCGCGCTCCATGGTGTACATGCCCTGG
>JBKBUN010000178.1:2844-4976 GCA_046289925.1 Burkholderiaceae bacterium
ACGTCGGCATCCAGCGTGACGCGCTGGCGCGCATCGGGGCGCCAGGCCAGCTGGCCCCCGGCGTGGCGGTTGAGGATGCGGGCAAACAGCGGATAGCCGGCGTTGAAGCGGCTTTCGGCCTGGCTGTCCGAGCGGTGGTCGTAGTTGCCATACAGCTTGATGCCCAGTGCCTCGCCCGCCAGCGGCCCACTCACGGCAAAGCCCAGCTTCTGGCTGTCGGCCAGGTCGCGGTCCTGGTGCAGCACGGTGTCGGCCGTGATGGAGCCCTTCCAGGTCTTGCTGACGGGTTTGGTGATGATGTTGATCACGCCGCCGATGGCATCGGCACCGTACAGCGAGGACATGGGGCCGCGCACCACCTCCACGCGCTCGATGTCGTCCAGCGGCACCCAGCCGCTGTCATAGGCCGCGCCCCCGCGGAACATGCTGGTGCTGGCGTTCACGCGCTTGCCGTCGATCAGGATCAGGGTGTAGGCCTGGTCGAAGCCGCGCATCTGGATGGTGGGCGAGCCGTTGGCGCTGCGGTTCAGCGTCACGCCTTCCACGCCGGTCAGCAGCTCTGCCAGCTCGTGCGCGGGGCGCACGCGTAACTCTGCTTCGGTAATCACCGAAATGCTGGCCGGTGCGTCCCGGATGTCCACGGCATTCCCGCTGGCGGTGACCACCACGGTGCCCAGGCTGGCCGGGTCGTCACCGGAGGGCTGGGCATGGGCCAGGCTGGCCAGGGCCCACAGGCAGGCCAGGGAAAGGGGACGCAGGGCGCAAGGCATGAAAGAACTCCGTGATGGATGTGTTTAAATGAGAATGAATTTTATTTAGTGGTGGTTTCTTGCAGGGTACAGGGCACGCGCACATGTCTGAATTGGTCTCCAACATCGCTGATTTCGCCTCCGGATTGCGCACGCTGCATGTGCCGGACATCGAGTGCTCGCTGCAGCCCATGGGGCGCGAGTACATCGTGGGCGACCGTGCCGTGACTCCGGCCACGGATGTGCTGCTGGGGCAGATGGAGGTGATGCGGGTCGAGGAGGGCCTGGTGCTCTACCGCACGACCGCCAAGGACCTGTGCACCATGCGCACCTCCAACCTGCTGTACCCGGGGCTGAAGATCGTCCTGCTGCTGGAGGGCGAGAGTGAGCTGGCCTATGGCGAGCTGCGCCTGCGGCTGCGGGCCGGCGTACCTGCGCAGTGCGCCGCCGTGGTGGCATTGGCCCGTACGGAGCGCTTCATGCGCCAGTGGCGCGAAGGCCGGCGCGAGCGCAAGCTGGTGCTCACGCTCAGCCCCGAGTGGCTGCAGGCCGCGGGCATCGCACAAGGCACGATGCAGGACTTCCTGGGCCGCCACCTGGCGCACGTGGCGTGGCAGCCCTCGGCCCGGGCGCTGGCGATTGCCGACCAGTTGCACCGGGGCCGCGCCTTGCCCGCGCACCTGCAGCGCCTGTGGCACCACAGCCGCTGCCTGGACCTGGTGCTGGAGGCGCTGGCCAGCGTGGACCTGCCCCCGGACGCGGTCCGGGCCGCGCCGCGCGGCATGCCGCCGCGCCTGCATCTGCGCCTGGCGGCGCTGCGCGACTGGTTGATGACACCGGCGGCCGATGGCATGGACACCGCCGCCATCGCGCGCCATGCGGGCATCAGCCGCGCCCACCTGCAACGCCACTTTCCTGCGGTGGCGGAGGGGCAGAGCCTGGGGCAGTTTGTGCGTGCCCAGCGGCTGCTGCGTGCGCGCAATGGGCTGGAGCAGGGCCAGCTGTCGGTGGCCAAGGCGGCGCAACTGGCGGGCTACCGCAGCAGCACGCATTTTGCGGCGGTCTTCTTCCAGCACTTTGGCCTGCGGCCCTCGCAAGCCAAGCCGGTGCTGCCTGGGCGCGTCTGACCGTGAACGCCATAAAAAAAGCCCCGCGGGGCGGGGCTGTGGGGGCGAGGCCGGGACTCAGTCCAGCGTCAGCTTCTGCTTGTCCACCACGTCCTTGTAGGCGGTGTATTCGGCCTTGATTTCCTGGGCAAACTTCTCGGGCGTGTCGGCCACGATCAGCGAGCCGGTGTCCTCGATGCGCTTGCGGATGGCGGGGTCCTGCAGCACCTTGTGCACGGCCTTGTTCACCTTGTCCACGATCTCCTTGGGCGTGCCC
>JBKBUN010000179.1:0-4912 GCA_046289925.1 Burkholderiaceae bacterium
ATCGTGTTCTTCCAGGGGGCCGCCAAAGGCATCGGCCACGGCGTAGCTGGTCTGGCCCACCACCTGGTTGCCCACCTTCAGCACGCACCCCAGCTCGCCGGAGTACGCCACGCTGCGCTGGGGAATGGCCTCGTCGTCGGCCAGCACGCTGGCGGTGTAGCGCAGCGTGCGCGCCTCGTCGCCCTCAAAGTAGATGAAACGCTCCTGGCCCTGCCGGTCATAGCCGGCCGCCAGCAAGCACCGGCCGGTCAGCGCCACCTGGCAGGAAAAATGCCAGCTGGTGGTGTAGTGATTCTTGAATTTGGGCGTGGCGTAAAAATCCGCCTTCAGACCAAACGGCTTGTATTGGCCGGTGGTATTGGATTCTGCGTACCTGAATCCCGGACTGGTGCGGTAATACACGCCCCCAATCTCATACTCATTGCTGCCATATTCAGGAACAGAATCCCCGGCCTCAAACTCACTGCCGCGCAGATTGAATACCCGGTGCGCGCCCACGCCTACAGTGTCATTAACAAGGTCGCGCTGCTGGTGCCTATCCATCAAATTGTCCGCAAGGCCGCTCAGATAGCGCGCTGCATCGGTCAACCGGGGGTAGTCGCTTTTGGCCACCAAGGCGCCGTAATAGCCGTTAATGGACGTGCCCAGCGAGGCGCTGCTGAATGCCACGTCACTCCAGCGCATATCGAAATGGCTGGCCAGCTGCTGCAGGGAATCAAAGGTGGGCGTCGGCACCCTGGGCATCACATATTTGACGACCAGGCCAATCAATCGCACCTTGCAGCGCACCTTTTGCGGCTCCAGCGAATATTCAAAGATATTCTTGATCCAGTTGGTGGCACGGTACGACTGCACAAACCACCCGCCTGCGCCCTCGGGCCGGACCGCCACCTGGTTCTCGTCCAGCGGCGGCGGGAGGGTGACGTTCTGCCCTGGCCGGTCCTCGTCGCGCACCAGCTCGCGGGTGTAGTGGATGCCACTGTCTGGCACGTCGCCATCGTCAAACAGGAATGCGGCCTTGGGAATCACCACCGGGGCCTGCGTTGAAATTTCCTGCGTGTCCCGGTCCGGGAAAAACGGAATGTTGTCTTGCCCGCCCTTGGTGGAAAACGTGACAACGCTCAAAATCGGGTCATAGAACACCGGCGCCTGAAACGGCGTATCGCCCGCCCCCTCGGCCACGATGGTGGGATTGATGTTCCAGGTGTCCTTTTCCTGATAATCCCGCTCCTGCCCAAACTGCCCTTCCACCTGGTGGTGGTAGGCCGCGTAGTAATTGCGCGCCAGCCGGGCGTAAAAATCCCGCCACCCTTCCCAATGCAGATTGCGCGTGGCCGCCTCGGGGTTGAAGCTGCTGCCCACCCGGGTGACGCCAATATCCTGCTGCTCTTGCGTGCTGCGCTTGACAGAAAACGGCGTGGTGCCATTAATCGGCGTCAGCTCCACCCGGTAAATAAGGTTCAGCGAACCCGGGATATTGCCGCCCAGCACGGGAACACCGCCCAAGGCGATGGCCTTCAAACCATCGGGCGAGAAATTCCAGGCCACGATGGGCATATTGGCATCCCCGCTGGGGACCACGGCGGGGCCGCACTCCACATACTCGCGGTTCACCGCCTTCAGGTCTTTGACCCTGATGGCCGCCACCACCAAGCCCGTGCGCTCGACCGACTGGGTGATGATCACCAGCCATGGTTCTTGCTCACGCAGGGCAATGGCCGCGCCATCAATGCCGGTGGTAAAGCCTTCGCTGCCAAAAAAGTCCAGCTTGGTCTTCTTGCCCGCGACATACACCGTGTCGCCCTCGTAGGTCAGCACCAAGGCCTTGCCGGGCGGGCCACGCCAGACGCGGTTGCCGCCCACGCGGCTGTCACCCACATGGCGCTTTCCCGTGCGTCCGTCCACAAAGGTGAACACCTTGGGGTCCACGTCCTGACCTGTGGGCGCCCTGAAGTTCTGGCGCAGCAGGCTGCCGGATGTGCCAGCACGGCGCACATAGCCTTGCAGCGACTGCGCATCGGCCGGCACCAGGCACCAGCCGTAGTCCCATTCAGACGCTTGCTCGGCGTCGCTGGCCCACACCATCACCCGGTCCCGGCCCTGCATGGACTCGATGCGCACCCGGGTACCATCGGTCAGCACCCGGTTGAACACGAAAAAATCGCCCACGGCCGTCAGCTTGGCCATGCTGAAGCGCATGTAAATCTGCTGGATTTCCCCGTGGCGCTGCGGCGTCAGGCGCCCGCTGCGCACCACCAGCGATGGCGGGTTCACGCCCGTGCGGGGGTTGCCGCCCAGGTCTTGCCAGAAGGGGGTGTTCAACAAGCTCATTGCGGGATGGCGATGTACTGGGGCATGCCGCCCACTTCCCGGAAGGTGGCCGCCACCTCGCGCGCCGCGGTGCGGTAGCGCTGGTGGGTCAGCCGGTTCACGGCCCCGGAGTTGAAGCCGGCCAGCACGCCACCGCCCACGATGCACAGCATGGCCGCGCCATTGCCCCGGCCATCGCCCAGCGCCACCAGGTCGCCGCGCACGGCCACGCCGGAGCCCAGCACCACGGGTTCGGGCAGCAGGGGCACGTACTGCAGGCTGTCGAACTCCGTGCCGGCCAGGAACACCAACCCCCGCTCGGTGCCCACGTAAATGCCGTCATCGACCGGCTGGATCAGGGTGATGGCCGCGCCAAACTGCTTGTAGTCGCGCTGCAGGTCGAACAGCTCCCACTCGGCGTGCAGCGAGGCATACAGCACGTTGCCTACGGCCACCAGCACCCGGCCACGCCAGAACGCCAGCACGGTGCCCACCGGCGCCGGCTGCAGGAACGCTGTGCGGCATGGCAGCGTCAGCGCATCCACCTCGCCCATGTAGCTCCAGCTGTCGCCCCGGGCCACGCCGGCGTGATAGGCATGGTCACTGTTGGGGGGCGTGAGGTACACGTTGATCTGGTAGCCCTCCAGCACGGGCAGGCCCATCAGCAGCAAGCCGCCCTCGTCCAGCACCAGGGGCGTGCTGTAGACCGCCCCGCCCTCCAGGCCATCGGCCAGCCGGGTGTAGGTCAGCGCGTAGCGGTATTCCCCCTGGGGCAGCTTGCCTGCCACCTGGGTGCTGCCGCCCAGCTCCTGGGGCACGGGCACGCCCCAGTCACTGGCGCGCTGGCCGTCGGTGATGCCGTTGATCAGGCCATTGGTGAAGGCGGTGCGCCCATCGGGCAGGTTGCAGTACCAGACCCGGGCGATGCCCAGCGAGGGGTGCAAGCTGGTGGCCGCTTCGGGCGGCGCACCATCGGGCCACGCCACCAGCTCCCCGCCCAGGCGGGTGGCCAGGGCGTAGCCCTGCCCTTCGTGCACGTTCTTGTGGCAGGCCTCGGACAGCTGCGCATAGCCGCCGCGGCGGCGAATCTCGCGGTCCAGGCCCACATCCACGTCCAGGGCCACAGCCAGCTCCTGGTTTTTCATGCATTCAGGCTCAGACACGTTGTTGATGCCGCGCCAGTCTTTGAGTTTCAGCATTCGGTGCTCCATGTGCGTGTGGGCCGGCCAAAGCGTGTGCCTGGCGCAATCGGCAGGGCATGCACCTTGGTGGCCATGGCGGGCGTGCCCCAGGTGCTGGCCTGAAAGCCCTGGGCCTGCGCACCGAAGGCAGCCCCGGCGGTGGGCGTGCCGAACTTGGTGACGGCAAAGCCTTGGGCATTGCCCTGGCGCTGCACCAGGGGCGTGCCAAAGCGGGCCGCCTGCCAGCCGCGGGCCTGGGCCTGCAGCTGCAACTGCGCCGCTGGCGTGCCGAAGGCCGTGGCCGGCGCGATGGCTGCCACGTGCACGGTCTGCCGGGCGACGGGCTGGCCAAACTGGGCGCTGTGCCAGCCCTGGGCCTGCACCTGCAGCTGTGCCTGGGCCGCGGGGCGGCCGAAGCTGCCGCTGCGCCAGCCGCGCGCCTGCACGGTGATGGGCTCCCCTCCACCGCCAATGTCCGTGTGGAACGTGGCCTGGGGCGTGCCAAAGGAGGCGCCGCCCATGATGGGCAGGGCCTGGTGCGGCACATTGGGGGTGCCGAAGTTGCCCGTCTGCCACCCCTGGGCGCGCACCAGCGTGGCCGGGGGCGCAATCCAGCGCTCGGGCGTGCCGAACTTGGTGGCCTGGAAACCTGTGGCCACATGGCCGGTGGGCTCGGTGGGGGTCGGGTCCACCCACTGGGCATCGGCGCTGCCCGGCTGCAGGGCGGCATAGGGCTGGGCCCCCAACCAGGAAGCGCCGGCACTGGCTGCGGCCAGGGGCCGGTACACCTGGGCCACGGGCTTGGGGTGGTCGAACTGCGCGCCTGCGGCGCTGGCCGGCAGCGGCTGGTATGCCGGGGCAGCCTGCCAAGAGCCATCGGCCGCCCCCAGGGGCAGCGGCGCGTAAGGCTCGGGCTCGGCCGTGCCGCCCGTGCGCAACCACTGCCCACCAGCTGCAGCAGCGGCCAGGGCGTGGTACGGCTGGGCGCCGCGCCAGGTGGCTCCGGCCTCGGCCGGT
This sequence comes from Burkholderiaceae bacterium, assembly GCA_046289925.1. Taxonomy (GTDB): domain Bacteria; phylum Pseudomonadota; class Gammaproteobacteria; order Burkholderiales; family Burkholderiaceae_C; genus Acidovorax_G. The sequence continues at coordinate 4,509 of JBKBUN010000179.1, forward strand.
AGCAGGGTGTCATAGCCGGGCACCTGGGGCAGCTCTGCGGACACGGCCCAGCTGCTGCCCGCGTCCAACGCCAGCAAGGGGCTGTAGCGGGGGCCGGCCTGCCAGGCGCCACCGGCTTGATCAGCAGCCAGGACCATGCTTACACCTGCACCTTGTCGATCAGGTCGTTGAAGGTGCCCGTGCTGTCCAACGCGATGCGGTTGAGCACTTGGCCGGCCGCGGCCACCGGCACCTTGAAGCGCCCCATGGCATCGCTTTGGGTCCAGTACGGCTGCATCGGGCTGTCCTTCTCGCGCGGCTGCAGCACCACGGTGCGCACCACGCCGGCGCCAGCCTCGTCTTTGATCAGGCCGGTCACCAGCTGCAGCTTTGCAGCAGGCAGCCACACCGCAAAGCGGCAAAAC
>JBKBUN010000180.1:0-4872 GCA_046289925.1 Burkholderiaceae bacterium
GAATCAGCATAGTCATATCCTTGGATCAGGTTCACACGCCCTGCTTCAGAGCACACGGTAGCGCCGAAGTTCCACAGCGCCCGCGTGCCGCCCCGGAAGCACCACGGCCGGCAGGGGCACCACCCGGCCCCACAGGCCCCAGCCCACGCACACATCGCACTGACCTCCGATGCCCGGTGGACCAGCAATCCGGGTTGATTCGATCTGCGCAGGGCACGTCTCCGATAGAGTGCAGGGCATGCGATGCCGCGCGACCAAGCGCCACCCAGGGAAAGCGGGACCATCCACCCAGACCGACCCCAGACCATCCACCCAGACCGACCCCAGACCGTGCACCGGCACCGACCCCACGCCGACAGATTGCCCTTTGGACACCATGACCCCCACTGACGCACTTCAGGGCGAAGCCCTCTACGCGCTGCTCGAACAAGCCCGAGACCTGCTCCACGACTATGGCGAAGACCGCCACACCACCATCCAGCCCCAAGAGCGGATGGCCGCAGCGGCCGAGCTGCTGAACCAACAACCTTTAGCACCCGCCAGTGCCGATGAACTGGAGCTGCTGCACGACTTTTGGTTAAAACTGGAGCAGCCTGCCGCGGCCAACGCGGCTCTGCAGCAGCACCGCGAGCGCGTGCTGGCCACGGAAGGCCACGCCCGCGCGGAAGCGACCATCCGGCTCAACCTCAGCGACATTCACAGCCGCATGGGGTTTGACCCCGACGCCGCCCGCGCCTTGCTGCCCCCGACGGCCCAGGCGATCGACGCGCGCTTCCGAGACAGTGACGACGACCGGTATTGGCAGAGCTGGAACTGGCTCGCCCACCAGCTGCACGCGTGGGAGGCCGTGGCCGACGCGCTCCCGCTGCAACGCGCGCAAGAGCGCTGCAACCCGGAGCTGGCCGAAGATGCCGCCTACCTCGACGCCTTGCTGCTGGTGCGCACAGCCGACTACCGGCACAAGGCGGGGCGCCACGCCGAGGTGCCGGCCCTGGTGCAAAGCGCCATCCACACCTTGCGCGATGCCCCCGCAGACCAGCATGTGGACTTTGACCGCTGGATGACGCTGGCGGAACATGTCTTGCCTTTGGCCCCGCACAGCCTGCCGGCCCTGCTCATGGATTGCGAGCACAAGTTGGCACAACTGGAGAGTCCCCCACCCTCCCAGGCGGTGCAGGCCCACCGCCAGGTCAAGATCACCCGCCTGCAAGCGCAGGCCTGTGCCCAGGCCTGGCAGCTGGACGCTGCGCTGCAGCTGGCGCCCAAGGGCCGCGTCAGCCTGACCGATGACAACACGGACGCCTTCGGCGCCCTGTCTCTGGGCTGGTTGGTACAGGCCGGCCGCATGCAGGAGGCCGCCGATCTGGCGCTGGAGAGCGTGCTCCACGCCCGCCCGGGCTCGGCCGTCGCCGCCTTCAATCTGGCCAAGCAGCAGTTCCCCGGCGACCCTGCGCATGCCACCACCTGGGCGCTGGTGCTGGCCATCAGCCAGACCGATGAAGACGTCCGCCGCCTGCTGGTCCAGCAAACCCGGGCACCACACCCGGCCAACTTCTACCTGGACAGGGTGCGTGCCGCACAGCCCCAGCATCCGGTGCTGGCGCTGATCGAAGGCATGCGCCTGGCCCAGCAGCGCCAGTTGGAGCAGGCCCTGCCCTTGCTGGAAATCGGCGTGGGCCAGCACCCCGAGATGGCCGACGGCAACAAGCTGTCCGCACTCTGGGCGGCGCGTTTTGCTGCGCTGCCGCTGGAGGAGGCGCTGGCGCGCCCCTTCCCCGCTGCGGAGGGCGCACACTGGTGCTACGCCGCCGGTGTGGTGCTGGACGATGCCGACGACCTGGCCCCGCTGATGGGCGGCAAAAAGAAAGTGCCCGCACAGGCCGCCCGCGAGCCGCTGGTCGTGCGCTATTACGAAGAAGGCCTGCGCCGCTTCGAGCATTTCTGGGCCACCGGCGAAGGCCGTCACCATGATGCCGACCTGCACGTGTACTCCATGCTGTGCAACAACCTGGCCATCAAATACCGCTTCATGGGGCGCTACGACGAGGCGGCCGAGTTGCACCACAAAGGCCTGGGCAGCAGCCCGTTTGCCGAGCACCACAACAGCCTGATCTGGTGCTCCGTGGGCATGGACAACGACGCGCAAACCGTGGCAGACGCCGAGCGTCTGTGGCACTACGCCCAGGAACATGGCTACAGCCGCCACGAGCCCACGCGCTATCTGCCCAGTGTGGCCTATGCGCTCTACAGGCTCGACCGCGACGATGAAATCAGCATCTGGATGGAGCGCCTGGACGAATGGTTTGGCGAACTGGCTCCGGATGTCCAGCGCAACGTGCGGCACAACTACCTGTCGGCCCTGATGTCTTTGCTGGACTTCTTTTCCAGCACCCGCCCCGAGCTGGTGCTGCCACGCCTGCGCGAGCACCAGGACGAAGTGATCGCCCTCCAGGACTGCTATGCACTGCGCCGCCTGGCCTGTGCCCTGGAAGCCTACCCCGAGCTGCTCGAAGAGTGCGTGGCACTGCACCAGCAAGCCCACAGCTACCTGGTCCCGGAGGATGGCGAGGAGGAGGAGCAGATGGTGCTCTCCGGCATCGAGCGCGCCAAGCGCAAACTGGCCGAGCGCGACGCACCGTCCAGCAGTGCCACAGCAGACCGTCGACCCTGGTGGAGGTTCTGGTGAGCCAAGCCATGGAGACCCGCCCCGTTGCACCCGCCGTGGCCAGCGCCTACCAGGCGCGCGATGTCGTCAATGCGCCCACCATCAAACAGCACATCCAGCAGCGCAGCGCCGCGCGCGGCGATACTGACGAAGTGGCCGCCTGGCTGGCCAACCATTTCTACCGCCATGTGGTGGGCAATCTGCTGGCAGATGCGCCGGCCGTCCTGCGCATTGACGATGCCCAGCAGTTGCAAGAGCTGGCAGGGTTGCAGGAGCCTGCGCGATGGGCATTGGAGCGGCTGGCACGCCAGCAAGCCGGCGAAGCACTGCCTGCGCTGTGGTGGATCCAGCCCGACAGCGCGGCTGTGCTCACCCTGGAAACGCGGCTGGTGGAGTTTCTCTCCACCCGCAAAGGCACCTCGCTGGAAGGCAAGCTGCAGCGCATCAACTGCCCGCAGGCACTGGCACGCTGGACGCTGGAGCACCTGGCCTTCGAGAAGAAGCAAAACAGCGGCCGGGTGGCGCACAGCCAGCACGCCGTGCAAGGGCTGCTGCGTGGCCAGCATGGCACGTTTGTGGAGTTCGATGCCCGCAGCCCGCAACTGCGCCAGGAAATGGCCTATGAGAGCCAGATGATGGGGCACTGCGTCGGCCAGTTCGCCAACCGCCAGGGTTTCAGCGGTGGCTATGGCGAGCACTACGCCACAGGGCTTGAATCTGGCCGCATGCGGCTGTTCAGCTACCGCACCGGCTCAGCCCAGCCGCGCATCACCGTCAACGCCTATGTGCAAGCCGACGGCTCACTGCAGATCGAGCAGATCAAGGGCAAGCAGAACCGCCCTCCGATTGCGCGTTATGCCGCCGATGTGGTGGGCCTGCTCAACCACCTGCCCCTCAACGACGAAGTGCCGGAAGACGCCCTGGCGATGGGCATCGTCCGCCGCCCCCCCGAACTACTGCAGGCGCACCCCGGGCTTGCCCCGTGGTGCACGGTGCAGGCGCTGCGCACCGACGACGAACAGCTGTGGCTGGTGCAGCAGCACCCCCGCCTGCTGCCGCTGCTGGAGCTGCACTCACCGCTGGTGCAATGGATGGTGGCGGCCCGCAAGGATGCCGTCGGCCACGAAGCCCTGGAGCGCATACACCTCTCACCGGCGCTGCAGCAGACCCTGCTGCTGGCCAAGCAGCGGCCAGGCCGCACGGGAGTGCGCGTATGAACGGCTGGATGATTGTCTTGCTGGTCATCGCCCTGATCTACTGGGTGCTGCGCAGCGGCTTCCAGCGCCTCAAAGCAGCCAAACGGCGTGGCGACATCATCAGCTACCAAGCGGGGAGCGCGGCGTACAACTGGGCTTTGGCGCTGGCCCACCCCATGGCCTACCACGCCATGCAAGGGGGGTTTGCCAGCGACCTCGATGGCGCCACCGAATCGCTGGCCAAGCAGCTGCGCCCCATGGTCTTGCACCACGTGGGCCTGCGCACCGACCTCAGCGACACGCAGGTGCGTCAGCAATTACCGCATGCGCTGCGCCAGCGCTGGTTCATGCTCGACCTGCAGCGCCTTCAACGCCACGACAACGCCCGTGCCGCCATGGCCTTTGCCTGCGCGCGTGTGACCTTCTTTGTGCGCAGTGCGAGATTGCTGGGCTGGCTCGACGATGCCACCCAGTGGCAGGTGCTGATGCTCAATGCCCAGCGCGCCCAGCAGTGCTTTGACAGCTGGCAGGCCTTCGGCCAGGCCTACGCCCAAGGCCGGGCGCAATGGACAGCCACCGGGCGCAGCGATGTGCTGGGCACGGTCTTCACCCCCGAAGACGTGGCGCAATGGGTGACGCAGCCCCAGCACCCCTGGCATGCGATGCGCTGGGATCTGCCGCTGGTCAGCGATGCCGCGACGGAGGCGACACCGGCAGCCTGAGCGGGCTTGCGCTGCGTCGAGTGGGCCTCCGCCTGGCTGGGCCCCCACATCGGCAAGGACCTGCGCCGCGCTTGCCGTGGAGTTGTGCCGATTGCAGCCACCGGCGCCATCCGCGGCCGGCGTCTGCAGCGGGTGGCAACCGCCCAAGAAAAAAGGCCCCACGATTTCTCGCAGAGCCTTGTTTTCATTGGTTATTTCTTGGTAGGGCGTGGCGGACTTGAACCGACGACCAAGGGATTATGAGTCCCCTGCTCTAACCAACTGAGCTAACGCCCCAACCGGGCTTGCC
>JBKBUN010000181.1:0-4846 GCA_046289925.1 Burkholderiaceae bacterium
AGCCTCGCCGGGTGCTGCAGCGCGAGCGTGCAGTAAAAACACGTTGAAAAGCCCTAGCCGCCAGCGCTGCATGCTATGCATAAAAAAATCGTTCCAGGGGGCGCTGGGTGTGGGGTGGCAGGCGGCGGGTGCCCGCCGCACCGCCGCTGGGGCCGTTATGCGCCCCCGTCGCGGGGAGGGTTCCATGCCTCGCTCAGAACCTTGAACAGCGTGGCCAGGTCGAGGTTGGCGCGGTTGCGGCCTGCGTCAAAGCTCGGCAAGCTGATCTGCGGCGTGAACGACCAGCTGCGCTGCCCTCCGGTGAACCGTTCCGACAGGTCGACCTCGAAAGCCGCTAGGCCCACAACAGCCTGCACCTGCGAGGTGCTCGTGGCGTTCAGGTAGGCCGGCGTGCGCTGGCGCGTGGCATTGCTCTGGGTCTGCAGGTTGGGACGTTGGTCGGCGCGCTGCACGTGGTAGGTCGCGCAGCAGGTCGTCGGTGAGAAAGGCCTGCCAGTCGCGCTAAGCGGCCGCAGAGTGGGCGCTTCGTCGCCGCCGCGTTGCGCGCCTGGTGCTGAGCATGCGCCGGCCCAGGGCGCCGGCATTTAGGCGTTGCGCTGGCTGAGCAAGGAGTCCCGAAACGACAGGACGTGCGCTTCAACGCAGCGTGTGGCGGCGGCGGCATCACCCGTGGCCAGGGCCTCCAGGATCTGCGCGTGCTCGCTTTGCACCTCGCCGACATGGCCACTGCGCGACAGGGATATGGCCCAGAACCGCTGTGAGCGGCCGTGCAGCACGCGCAGCACGTCCATCAGCACGGGGTTGCGCGAGGCGGTGGCAATCAGCTCGTGGAAACTGCGGTCCAGCGCCATCATTTCCGTGATCTTGCGTTGCGCCACCGCCTGGTTGAAGGCGAAGGCCACGTCGCGCAGCTGCGCCACTTCCTCCTGGGTGATGTGCTGGGCCGCCAGCCTGGCGCACAGGCCTTCGTTGACCAGGCGCACCTCGATCATCTGCAGGGCATCGTCGATCGACAGGGGGGCGACCATCACGCCTTTGCGCGGCAGGATCTGGACCAGGCCTTCGTTGGCCAGTCGGTGCAGGGCGTGATTGATGGGCGTGCGCCCCATGCCCAGGTCTTCCATCAGCAGGGCGATGTTGAGGTACTCGCCGGGCTTGTAGACCAGCGTGGTGACACGCTCGTGCAACAGCGTGTAGGCCTGCTCGTTCTGTGAAATGCCCACATTCGATTCAGCGACTTTCAACTCACGAGCCATCCGAGCCTCCCCTTCTTTCTAGGCATGCGCAGCAGCGCTTTGGCGCAGATCATAACGAAAATGCGGTGGCATGGATTCTGCTTGTTGATTAGAAATTTTTGTGAAATTTTACAAAAACATCAGTTTATTTGGGTAAACCCTAGATTTATTTCTGGTGTCTGATTTTAAAGTGATTGTGAAATTTCACAGCATCTTCAATTTGGTGCAGCCTGCACCAAGTTTGTTTTTTGGCCCTTGAATCCCGAAAGGACTTCTCATGAAACGCGTCTTGTCTCTCCTGGCCCTGGCCGCAACCGCCTTAACCGCGACGGCCCAGGCGCAGGATCTGCCCGCGACGAAGCTGAAGGTGGTGGGTGGCTTGAGCAATCTCAGCCTGTACAACGATTTCGAAAAGCCGTTCTGGACCAAGACCATCCCCGAGGCGTCCAAGGGCAAGATCACCGCGGACATCAAGGGTTTCAATGATATGGGCCTGAAGGGCCCCGAAGTGATGCGCCTGATGGGCTCCGGCGTGATCGAGTTCGGCACCTCGACCCTGGCCTATTTCGCAGCGGACAACCCCATCAATGAAGCGATCGACCTGGCCGGCCTGGCCCCCAACGTGAAGATCGCGCGGGCCGTGACCGAGGCCTTCCAGCCAGCCTACGCCAAGTTCTACGCCCAGTCCGGCATCAAGGTGCTGGGCATGTCGACGTACCCGGCGCAGGTCCTGTTCTGCAATGCAGAGATCACCGGTCTGGCCTCCATCAAGGGCAAGAAGGTGCGCACCAGCAGCCGCACCCAGGCCGAGCTGATCGAGGCCCTGGGCGGCTCCAGCGTCACCATGGCCTTCGGCGAGGTGGTGCCGGCGCTGCAGAACAAGGTGGTGGACTGCGCCATCACCGGTTCCCTGTCGGGCTATTCGGCCAAGTGGTACGAGGTGTCGACCCATTTGTACGCCCTGCCCATCAACTGGAACCAGCAGATCCATGCCGTCAACCAGAAGGCCTGGGACAAGCTGAACCCCGGCGTGCAAAAGCTCATCACCGACCAGTTCTCCAACCTGGTGCACGACATCTGGGTGGCGGCCGACAAGCAGACCCAGGAAGGCTATGACTGCAACAGCGGCGCCGCGGCCTGCAAGCAGGCGGTCAAGGGCAAGATGGTGCTGGTGCAGCCCACCGAGGCGGACCGCGCGATGCTGAAGAAGGTGCTCAGCGAATCGGTCCTGCCCAAGTGGGCGGCACGCTGCAGCGCCCAGTGCGTGGCGGATTTCAATGCCAGCGTGGGCAGCATCGTCGATGTGAGCGTCAAGAAGTAAGCCGTTGGTGAGTCATGGGGCGGCCTGGCCGCCCATTCAGGAAGGGACAGAGTCATGAACTCCTCCAGCACAACAACATGGGCCCCGCTGCGCTACGCCACGCGACTGTCGCAGTACGCGGTGTGGGCCGCCGGGGGGCTGATCATCGCCAGCGTGCTGCTGATCTGCTTCGACGTGTTTGCGCGCAAGTTCTGGGGCTTCAATACCGGCGGTGCCGATGAGCTTTCCAGTTTCGCCTTTGCCATCAGCACCAGCTGGGCCCTGGCGTTTGCCACCCTCCAGCGCGCCAACGTGCGTGTCGACGTGCTCTACCAGCTGCTGCCGGTGAAAGTGGCGGCATTTCTGGACTGGCTGTCGGTGGTGGCCCTGGGGGTGTTCATGGTCTTCCTGACCTGGTATGCCAAGGACGTGTTCTCCGCGTCGTGGCTGCAGAACTCCACCGCCAACTCCACCATGGCCACCCCGCTGTGGATCCCGCAAGGCCTGTGGCTGCTGGGTCTGGTGTGGATGTGCATCGTCATGGCGCTGATGTTGGCCCGCTCGTCATACCTGATCGTGACGGGCGACCTGGCCGCGCTGCAGCACCTGTGCGGCGTGCGTTCGGCCCAGGAAGAAGCCGACGAAGAAGCCGCGAATGGCGAGCGTTTGATCCAATCCGAGAGAGAGCAGGTAACAGCATGATCGCGACCGCCTTGACCCTTTTGATCCTGCTGGTCGGCCTGAGCATTCCGGTCGGTGCGGCGCTGGGCGTCCTGGGGCTGACCCTGGACCCCTTGTTCTCCATGCTTCCGCTGTCGCGGGCGCTGGGCGAGATTTCCTGGAACTCCAACAACGAGTTCCTGCTGGTGGCCATCCCTTTGTTCATCATGCTGGGCGAGATCCTGCTGCGGGCCGGCCTGGCCGAGAAGATGTACCAGTCCATGAGCCTGTGGCTGTCCTGGCTGCCCGGTGGGCTGATGCACGCCAACATCGGGGCTTCCACGCTGTTCTCGGCGACCTCCGGCTCCAGCGTCGCCACCTCCGCCACCGTGGGAACGGTGGCCATTCCCCAGATCAAGAAGCACGGCTACAACGAGTCGCTGTTCCTGGGCAGTCTGGCCGCAGGCGGCACGCTGGGCATCCTGATTCCGCCGTCGATCAACCTGGTGCTGTATGGCGTGCTGACCAACTCGTCGGTGCCCAAGCTGTACCTGGCCGGCATCATTCCGGGCTTCCTGCTGGCTGGTCTGTTTATCCTGACCATCATCGTCGCCTGTGTGCTCAAGCCCGAATGGGGCGGCAAGAAGATCCATGCCTCCTGGCAGGAACGCCTGCGCAGCCTGGTTAACCTGCTGCCGCCGCTGGGCATCTTCTTCCTCGTCGTGGGTTCGATTTACGCCGGTCTGGCCACGCCCACCGAGGCCGCAGCGCTGGGTGTGTTCGGCGCGCTGGTGCTGGCCGCCTGCTATGGGCGCCTGAGTTGGGGCATGCTGCGCGAGGCCGTCGAGGGCACGATGCGCTCCACGGCCATGATCATGCTGATCGTGATCGCCGCAGGCTTCCTGAACTTCGTCATGTCGGCCACCGGGCTGACCAATGCCATCACCGACTTCATCGGTGGCTTGGGCCTGTCGCCCGGCTGGATGTTGCTGGTGCTGGTGATTTTCTACCTGGTGCTGGGCTGCTTCATGGAAACCCTGTCGATGATGATCACCACCATCCCGATCGTCGCTCCCGTCATGGTGGGCCTGGGCTTTGACCCGATCTGGCTGGGCATCCTGATCATCATCCTGGTCGAAGCCGCCCTCATCACCCCCCCCGTGGGCATGAACCTGTTCGTGGTTCAGAGCCTGCGCAAATCCGGCTCGATGAACGCCGTGATCATTGGCGCCCTGCCTTTTGTCGCGGCCATGTTCGTGCTCCTGCTGCTGCTAGCACTCTTCCCCCAGATTGCGATGTGGATGCCCACCACCTTTGGTTAATTGAACGCCTGGACAGATTGGCAAGACAATGAAAATCACTTTCAACCTCGAATCCCAAGGACAGACCCGCCCGGTGGACGTGGACCTGAACACCCTGATCGTGGCTGGTTGGGCCGGCCGTGACATGGCCGCCATCGAGCACCACATCGAAGAGCTCGCGGAGCTGGGCGTACCCCGCCCGAGCAGCGTGCCCCTGTACTACCGGATTGGCCACAACCAGTTCACCCAGGAACCTGTGGTGCAGGTCGTGGGGCCACATTCGTCCGGCGAAGTCGAAGCCCTGGTCTTTCAGGCCGGGGGGCAGCTGTGCCTGAGCATCGCCTCGGACC
>JBKBUN010000182.1:0-4784 GCA_046289925.1 Burkholderiaceae bacterium
ACACGGCGAAAACGGTCCTCGCTGGGGCGCATTTTCGCTTTCGACGCCCCAAGCCTGACAGGCTCCTAGGCTCAGCCCACGGTGGGCGGGACTGTGGGCAACGCAGGGCTGCCGTCCAGACGGGGCTGCGCACGCAGCAAGGCCTCGAAGGCCTCGGCAGGCAAGGGGCGGCTGCACAGGTAGCCCTGGTAGTGGTCGCAACCACGCTCGCGCAGGCAGGCGAGCTGCGCCTCGGTTTCCACGCCTTCGGCCAGCACGCTCAGCCCGAGGCTGTGGCCCATCGCAATGATGGCGGTGCTGATGGCAAGATCGTCCGCACTGGCGGGCAAATCCTGGATGAAGGCACGGTCGATCTTGAGCACATCGATGGGCAACTGCTTGAGCTGCCCGAGCGACGAGTACCCGGTGCCGAAGTCGTCGATGGCCAGGCGCACGCCCAGCGCGCGCAGGCGCAGCAGGGTGGTGCGCGCGTCGTCGGTGCGCTCGGCCAGCGCGGTTTCGGTGATTTCGAGCTCGAGCTGCGCCGGCGGGAAGCCCGTGTCGGCCAGCGCCGCGGCCGTGGCCCCGGCCAGGTCGGTCAAATGGAACTGCCGGGGCGACACGTTCACCGCCATCGTCAGCGCGGGCAGGCCGGCGGCGCGCCACTGCTGGCCCTGGCGGCAGGCTTCGCGCACCACCCATTCGCCCAGCGGTCCGATCACGCCCGAGGTTTCAGCCACGGGAATGAAGCGCGCGGGCGGGATCAGCCCCTCGTCCGGGTCCTGCCAGCGCACCAGCGCCTCGGCGCCTACGATGCGGCCCGTGGCGATGTCCACCTGCGGCTGGTAGTGCAGGCGCAGGTGCCCGTGGCCAATGGCCGTGCGCAGCCGCGATTCGAGCGCGAGCCGCTCGCGCGCAGCCTGGGTCATGGCTTCGTGGAAGAAGCACCAGGCCCCGCGGCCCCGGGCCTTGGCGCCGTACACGGCGGCATGCGCCCCCTGCAGCAGCGCCTGGGCCTGCGTGGCATGCGCGGGATACAGGCAGATGCCGATGCTCGCGCCCGCCACCACCTCCAGCCCGTCGGGCGAGCGCCAGGGCTCGGCCACTGCGCGGATCAGGTGCCGGGCCACGGCCTCGGCGCCCTCGGGGTGGCGCACCTGGCGCACGAGCACGGCGAGTTCGTCGCCGGCCAGCCGCCCCACGCTGTCGCCCGGCCGTGCAGCCGCCTGCACCTGGCGCGCAATGTGCTGCAGCACCTGGTCGCCGATCGCATGGCCGTAGCTGTCGTTCACGTCCTTGAAGCGGTCGAGGTTGATCAGCAGCACGGCCATGGGCTCGCCGGTCACGCTCGCGTCCTGCACGGCCTGCTCGAGCTGCCGCGCGAAACCCGCGCGGTTGGACAGGCCGGTCAGCGGGTCGTGGTGGGCCATGAACTCCATGCGCTGCTGCTGCGCCTTTTCCTGCGAGATGTCGGCGAACACGCACACGTAGTGCGTAATCTCGCCCATCGGGTTGCGCACCGCGCTCAGCGACATGTATTCAGGAAACACTTCGCCGTTCTTGCGGCGGTTCCAGATCTCGCCCTGCCAGTGGCCGGTCTCGCGCATGGCGGCCCACATGGCTTCATAAAACGCCGCGTCGTGGCGGCCCGACTTGAACACGCGCGGCGTCTTGCCCAGCAGTTCGGCCTCGGTGTAACCAAGCATGCGCGTGACAGCCGCGTTGACCGACAGGATGCGGCTGTGCGCATCCGTCACGACCACGCCCTCGACGGTGTTGTTCACCACGGCCGAGGCCAGGCGCTCCCGGGTGTCCGATGCGGCCAGCGCGTCGCGCGCGGCCTGCAGTTCGCGCAAATCCTGCAGCACGCACACCAGATGCGGCGGCGCATCGCCCGACTCTGCCACGGCCGTGACGGTGCACAGCACAGGCAGCACCGCGCCATCGCCCGGTCGCACGCATTCGCGCTCGCCGGCATCGTAGTCCTGCCCGCCGCTGAACAGCCGGTCCAGCCCCCGGGCGGCCCAGTCGCGGTCTGGCGCACGCACGATGTCCCGGAAGTTCAGGCCGCGGGCGCGGGCTTCGTCCACCCCCAGCATCTCGCACAAGCGCTCGTTGGCCCAGAGCAGCCGGCCCTGCAAGTCCACCCTCGCAATGCCCGCAGGCGCATGGCGCACGATCTGGTAGAGCTCCTGCTGAGTGGCCAAACGCTGCTGCTCCGAGCGCCGCACGCGGTACAGCAGCCACCACGCCAGCCCGCTGGTCAGCAGCACATAGGCCCAGCCCTTCCAGGTCTGCAGTTCGGTCAGGCGTTGCGGGTCGTGCACCCATTCGGCCAGCAACAAGTCGCCCGTAAAGACCCAGGCAACGCCCACGGACAGGTACAGGAGCACCCCCCCGCCACACAAACCAACGTGAGGCATGCGCCTCAGGTTTTTCCATCTTGATCCCTTATCCACGCTGGCGTGCCCTTGCTGCGACAATCACAGCCACATGAACACGACCTACATCCTCACCCTCTCCTGCCCCGACCGGCTCGGGCTGGTACACGCCGTCTCCGGCTTTTTGCTGGAGCACGGGGGCAACATCGAAGAAGCGGCCCAATACAACGACCATGCCACCGGCCTGTTCTTCATGCGCGTGCAGTTCGCCTGCACCCGCCACGACCGCGCCACGCTGCAGCAGCACTTGGCCAGCTTCGCAGAGCCTTACCAAATGCGCTGGAGCCTGCACGCCGGGCATGAGCCCATGCGCACCGTGATCATGGTGAGCCGCGAAGGGCACTGCCTCAACGATCTTTTGTTCCGCTGCAAAAGCGGGCTGCTGTCGCTGGACGTGCGGGCCATCATCAGCAACCACCGCGACTTCTACCAACTCGCGGCCAGCTACAACATCCCATTTCACCACATCCCGGTCACCGCCGACACCAAACCGCAGGCCGAAGCGCGGCAGTTCGAGATTATCGAAGCCGAAGGGGCCGAACTGGTGGTACTGGCCCGCTATATGCAGGTGCTCTCCAACGACCTGTGCAGCAAGCTCGCCGGACGCGCGATCAACATCCACCACAGCTTCCTGCCAAGCTTCAAGGGCGCCAAGCCCTACTACCAGGCCCACGAGCGGGGCGTGAAGCTCATTGGTGCCACGGCCCACTATGTGACGGCCGACCTCGACGAAGGTCCGATCATCGAACAGGACGTAACCCGCGCGGACCACACCGACACGGTGGAAGACCTCACCGCCCGCGGGCGTGACACCGAAAGCCTGGTGCTGGCCCGCGCCGTGAAGTGGCACAGCGAGCACCGCGTGCTGCTCAACGGCCACAAGACCGTGGTCTTCCGGTAACCCCATGATCCCCCGCCCTGAACGGCTGCGCCGCGTCCCCTCGCTCTCGCATGCGTACGACCTGCGGGCGGGGGGGGCCGCCAGCGCGGCGGGGCAGGCCTTGCGCGGCGCCCACTGGCCTGGACCGCGCCCGCGTCATGCGCTGCGCCGGGCGCTCACCACATCGCGCAGGCGGGCTGACCATGGCTAGCGCAGGCCCGTCGCCTCTGCTTACTGCAGCCGTGCGGCGCATCCCGCCCATCCAGTGCCTGCTCACCTTCGAGGCGCTGGCGCGGCTGCGCAGCGTGACGCAAACGGCCGACGAACTATGCGTGACGCCCAGCGCCGTGAGCCACCGCGTCAAGCAACTCGAACAGATTCTGGGCGTGCGACTGTTCGGACGGGCCGATTTTTCCCTCACCACCGAAGGCAGCGCCTACCTGGCCCATGTGCGCGAGGGCCTGGGCGCACTGCAACGATTTCCAGGCACAGCGCTCGCGCCGGGGCGGCGGCGGCTCAAGCTGGCGGTCACGCCCACGTTTGCGCGCACCATCCTGATCCCGCGACTGCGCCAGTTCACCGAGGCCTATCCCGAAATCGACCTCACGCTGCAGGTGTCCATCCCGCTGCTGGACGTAGTGGCTGAGGACGCCGACCTCATGGTGCGCTTCGGACCTGGCCACTACGCCGACGTCGAGCATCTTGAACTGGCGCGCGACGTGGTGACTCCGCTGGCCTCGCCCACCTTTGTGCGCGAGCACGGCCCCTTTGACCGACCCGAAGACCTCGAAGGCCAGCCCCTGCTGCGCAGCCCGCTGGAGCCCTGGCGCACCTGGTTCGCCGCCATGCGCCTGGACTGGCCCGAACCCATGGAGGGCTCGCAGTTCAACGACATCGGCCTGATGTGCGACGCCGCCGCAGCCGGCATGGGAGTCGCCCTGGTGCGTCTGAAACTTGGAGCTCCCTGGCTGGACAACGGCACCCTGGTGCGCCTGTACGCCGAAGATGTGCCCAGCCCGCACGCCCACTACCTGTGCTGGCGCGCTGGCACCATGGAACGCTGGGAATGCGCGGCTTTCGCGCAGTGGCTCAAGGGCACGCTGTAGCCCCAGCGCCAAGACCAGGCACGGGCCCGCAGCGCCCCCCTTCAGTCGGCCCCAAGGACCTGGCGCAGTTTTCGGTTGCCAAGCGGCGCACCCGTTCGCATACGGCATCAGCCAGAAGGGGTGCTTGCAGGTCGGCGCCGTGATCGCCCACCTGCGCGCTGGCCATCGGGTGGTACATCCGCCCGGTGCGGAAAGGCTTTCCGAACGCACACCACGAGGAGCCTCCATGCACACCACCCCGATGCGCACCAGCGCTCGCCCCCTGCACACCCGCCTGTGTGGCCACACATGCGTGGTTCAACCTAGAAACCGCAGTGGGATGCGCCCGCCAGTGCCGTGATCGGCGCGCCAGGCAAGGCCAGACGCCGCGGCGCACTC
>JBKBUN010000183.1:0-4735 GCA_046289925.1 Burkholderiaceae bacterium
CTCATCGGTTCGACGTTTGAGGGCGGGATCGTCGTCCACGCTCAGGGCGAAGCGCGCATTGGCGGCGCTGTATTCGTGGGCGCAATAGACCACGGTTTCGTCCGGCAGGGCCGCCAGGCGCTGCAGGCCCGCCGCATCGAACGGATTGAGCATGCCCACCAGGGTGCTGCCGGCGCGCAGGCGGGACGCCTCCGCCTCCGAGGGGCAGCGCACCTTGAGCACCAAGTCGGCGCCCCAGGCGCCCGCGGCGTCGGTGATCTCGCCACCCACGGCCTCATAGGCCGCGTCGGGCACGCTGGCCGCCACGCCGGCGCCCGACTCAATGCAGACCTGGTGGCCCAAGGCCTTGAGTTTCTTGACCGTCTCCGGGGTGGCGGCCACCCGGGTTTCTCCTGCCATCGTCTCCGCAGGCACACCAATGCGCATGGGTTCTCCTCGCTCCAGGGGATCCGTGGAATTACGTATTCGCTGAACGAAAGCTTACATGAAGAAACTTTTATCGCTGTCGCATTTGTCTGATGTAGAGACAGCTCCCAAAATGAGCTCCGGGAAGACCCTGAGCCTAGAAACCGCAGGCCGGTGGCAAGAGCGCGCGGCGCACGGGCATGAAAAAACCCGCCGCGGGTGACCCCGGGGCGGGTGGCGTGCTGCGCGTGCAGCGAGGATCAGTGCACAACCTGGGCCAGTTCGCCCCGTGCGTAGCGCTGGGCCATCACCTGCAGCGTGTCGCCCTTGATCTTGGCTGCCTGGCCTTCGCAGCCGAACTCCAGGTAGCGGGCCTTGCACACCAGTTTGGCGGCTTCGCGCGCGGGCTTGAGCCATTCGCGGGCATCGAACTTGTCGGGGTTCTCGGCCAGAAACTTGCGCACCGCCCCCGTCATGGCCAAGCGGATGTCGGTATCGATGTTGATCTTGCGTACGCCGTGCTTGATGGCTTCCTGGATCTCCTTGACCGGTACGCCATAGGTCTGCTTCATCTTGCCGCCGTACTGGTTGATGATGTCCAGCAGCTCTTGCGGCACCGACGACGAACCGTGCATCACCAGGTGCGTGTTCGGAATGCGCGCGTGGATTTCCTTTACGCGGCTGATCGCCAGGATGTCGCCCGTGGGCGGGCGGCTGAACTTGTACGCACCGTGGCTGGTGCCGATGGCAATGGCCAGCGCATCGAGCTGCGTGGCCTTGACGAACTGGGCCGCCTCTTCCGGGTCGGTCAGCATCTGGCTGTGGTCCAGCTTGCCTTCGGCGCCAATGCCATCTTCCTCACCGGCATCGCCGGTTTCCAGGTTGCCCAGGCAGCCGAGTTCGCCTTCGACCGTCACGCCCACCTTGTGGGCCATTTCGACCACCTTGCGCGTCACTTCCACGTTGTAGTCGAACGATGCGGGGGTCTTGCCGTCTTCCATCAGCGAGCCGTCCATCATCACCGAACCAAAGCCCAGTTCAATCGCGCCCTGGCACACCTTGGGGCTGGTGCCATGGTCCTGGTGCATCACCAGCGGAATGTGCGGAAACGCCTCCACAGCGGCCTGGATCAGGTGCTTGATGAAGGGCTCGCCCGCGTACTTGCGTGCGCCAGCGCTGGCCTGCAGGATCACCGGTGCGCCCACTTCGTCCGCCGCCGCCATCACCGCCTGGACCTGCTCCAGGTTGTTGACGTTGAAGGCAGGGATACCATAGCCGTGGGTGGCGGCATGGTCGAGCAGTTCGCGCATCGAAACGAGAGGCATGGTCGTGAGGTCCGTTCGGGGGGGTTGAGAAGAGGGCTGCGCCACAACTGCGGCGGTAACCGCTTGGTAACCCGTGATTTTACCCGCCGCCCTTGCAGGGGCGGTCATGCCCCAGCCACCGGGCGGGGCACCCTCGCACACAGGTCATGCGGGGTTACTGCGCGCGACAGATCTTCAGCATGTTGGTGCCACCGGGTGCCCCCATGGGCTCGCCGCAGGTGATGGCGTACACATCGCCGCTTTGCACGATGTTGCGTGTCTTGAGGTGGTTTTCGGCCTGCTCCAGGGCCGTGTCGCGGTCGGCGCTGGTGTCCATGAGCAGCGGGCGCACGTTGCGGTACATGGCCATGCGGCGCTGCGTGGCCACCTTGGGCGTCAGCGCGTAGATCGGGATGTGGATGCGGTGGCGGCTCATCCAGAGGGCCGTTGCCCCGCTGTCGGTCATGGCCACGATGGCTTTGGCGCCCAGGTGGTGCGCGGTGAACAGTGCGCCCATGGCGATCGACTGGTCGATACGCTTGAAGGTTTGGCCCGTGAAGTCGGCGTCGAGCTGGTGGTCTTCGGCCGCCTCCGCAGCGGCGCAGATCTTGGCCATTTCTTCCACGGTTTCGAGCGGATAGCGCCCGGCGGCCGTCTCGGCGCTGAGCATCACCGCGTCGGTGCCGTCGAGCACGGCGTTGGCCACGTCGCTCACTTCGGCGCGCGTAGGCACGGGGTTGGAGATCATGCTCTCCATCATCTGTGTGGCCGTGATGACCACCTTGTCGAGATCGCGCGCCATGCGAATCATCTTCTTTTGCAGCGCGGGCACCGCCGCGTTGCCCACCTCCACCGCCAAGTCGCCGCGCGCGACCATGATGCCGTCGCTGGCCTTGAGGATGGATTCGAGGTTCGGAATCGCCTCGGCGCGCTCGATTTTGGCGATCAGCGCGGGCTTGTGGCGGAACTCTGCCGCGGCCACGTTGCAGAGCTGGCGCGCCATTTCCATGTCGGTCGCGTTCTTGGGAAAGCTCACCGCAACGTAGTCGGCCTGAAAGCGCATGGCGGTGCGGATGTCTTCCATGTCCTTGGCCGTGAGCGCCGGGGCCGTGAGACCGCCGCCCTGCTTGTTGATGCCCTTGTTATTCGACAGTTCGCCGCCGATGCGCACCGTGGTGTGCACGGCTTCACCGCGCACCGCGTCCACCGAGAGCACGATCAGGCCGTCGTTGAGCAGCAGCACATCGCCAGGCTTCACGTCGCGCGGCAGCTCCTTGTAATCCAGCCCCACGCCGTCGAGGTCGCCCAGTTCGGTGCGCGAGGCGTCGAGCACGAAGGGCCGTCCGGCTTCGAGCATGACTTTGCCTTCGGCGAATTTGCCCACGCGGATCTTGGGGCCCTGCAGGTCGGCCATGATGGCCACCTCGCGCCCCGCGCGGGCCGAGGCCTCGCGCACCGCCATGGCGCGGTCGATGTGGTCCTGCGCCTTGCCGTGGCTGAAGTTCAGACGCACCACGTTCACGCCCGCGCGGATCATGGCTTCCAGCAGCGCCGGGTCGCTGGAAGCGGGGCCGAGGGTGGCAACGATCTTGGTGGCGCGGCGCGTGGGCATGGGTTTGTCTCTCCAGGGGTTGTAATCGGGTTTCAAACTGTAGCGCAAGGCGGTTACCAGTCCGGTACAGCATGCGCTGCCGGCAGCGCCCCTTCAGCGCAGCGCTGTCACGGCCCAGGCCAGCAGGTGCGCCAGCGCATGGGCCAGCATGGCCGATTCGAGTCCCCAGCGCGCATACAGCGCGCCTGCCAGCAGCCCAAACACCGCATTGCCCAGCAGGACATACACCACCACGGGCAGGCTCAGGCCGCCTGCCAGCGCATGGGCGGCAGGCAGGTGCCCCGCTGCAAAGGCCAGGGCGCTGAGCACGATGGCCACGCCCAGCACCCAGCCCGCAGGTGCTCCCCGGCGACGCTGCAGCCAGCGCCAGCCCAGCCACACGAGCAGCGTCATCAGCCCCCAGCGCAGCAAAATTTCTTCGGTGATGCCGCCGTACAGCAGCCGCACCGACAGCGGGACGGCCTGCGCGGCGGCGTCTTGGGCCAGTGGTGCAGGCGCCCAGGCCGCCAGCAGCACCAGCCACAGCCCGGCCGCCACACCACCGGCCAGCCCGGCCCACAGGGGCGAACGCCAGGCGCCGTTCAGCGGCGTGCGCTGCACCCACGCGGCCAGCAGCGGGCTGCGCAGGCCCACATCGGGTGCAAGCCGTGCGCCCAGCCATGCGGCCAGTGCCAGCAGCGCGGCCGTTTGCACGCCGCTGCTGGCCAACACCACCCACACGGGCACGGGCAGCAGCCCTGCGCCTTGCTGCAGCGGCTGCCACAGTGAGGCCAGCAGCGCTGCCACGCCCGGCAGGCCCAGCACCCACAGCACCAGTGCCATACGGCCACGCCGCACCGATGGGGCCAACGGGGTCGAGGCTGGGGCGTTCATGCGCGCATCAGGGCTTCAATGGCGTCGGCCTCCACCGGCACGTCGCGCGTAATGAGTTCGCAGCCCGTGTCGGTGACCACGGCATCGTCTTCGATGCGGATACCGATGTGATGGAACGCCTCGGGCACGCCTTCAGCCGGGCGTACGTACAGGCCGGGCTCAATGGTGAGCACCATGCCCGGGCGCAGGATGCGGCTCGGGCGGTTGAGGATGACCTCGCCCGACAGCGGATCGCGCCGCTGGCTGGGCTGGCCCACGTCGCCGGGCTCGACGTAGCTGCCGCAGTCGTGCACATCCATGCCGATCCAGTGGCCCGTGCGGTGCATGTAGAAAGCAAAGTAGGCGCGGTTGTCGATCACGTCCTGCGCATCGCCCACCTTGTTGCGGTCGAGCAGGCCCAGGTCGAGCAAGCCTTGCGACAGCACGGCCACGGTGGCGTCGTGCGGGTCGTTGAAGCGGTTGCCCGGGCGCGTGGCGGCCACGGCGGCGTGCTGGCTGGCCAGCACCAGGTCGTACAGCGCACGCTGCGGGCCGGTAAAGC
>JBKBUN010000184.1:0-4724 GCA_046289925.1 Burkholderiaceae bacterium
TGCACACATGCCCACCGGGCTCGACGACCAGGAGTCATTGTGACTGTTGGGTTCCACACGAAATGACGAAGAGCCGCTGCGTCTTCATCCGCGCTGCTGCCTGTGGTGTGCCTGCCGCCTCGCAGTATCACCGCCTGGGGTTTTGAGCGTGTGGGCGTGCATCGCCGTGTTTGGTGGGAGCAGGCTGTGGCGGGCCTCGCAGAGCAGTTGCGTGCCGTAGGCAGCGACCTTTTGGTCTGCCAGGGGCCAGCAGCACAGGTGCTGCCAGCGCTCGCGCAGGCCACTGGTACGTCCATGGTGTACTGTGAAGCCATTGGCGCCCCGGAAGAAGAGGCCGAGATCGACGCCTTGCGCGCATCAGGCTTGCGCGTGCAAGCCCGCTGGCAGTCCACTTTGTTTGAGCCGGCGTCCCTCCCATTTGGTGTGCGCCGGTTGCCCCCTGTTTTCAGCAGCTTTCGCCAGCAACTCGAGCGCCAGCGTGTGCGGCCGGCGCAGCCGCTGCCTGTGCTTTCGCAATGGCCCGCACTGCCGGGTGATATGGCCTCGGTTCGCTTGGCTGCCCAGGCTTTTGCGCCTGCGCCTGCGGCGCAGCCGCCCGTGCTCCCGCAGGCCAGTTCCTTTCCGTACACTGCGGCGCAATGCCATGGAGGCGAGACTGCGGCCCTGGCCTTCGTGCAGCGCTACCTGGATCGCAGACTGGCCCTCACCTATAAAGCGACACGCAATGGACTGCAGGGCCTGGATTACTCGACCAAGTGGTCCCCCTGGCTGGCGAGCGGTGCGCTTTCGGTGCGTGAGGCGCAGGCGCGGCTCACAGCGTTTGAGCAGGCCCATGGGGCCAATGAGGGTACTGCCTGGATCACGGTGGAACTGCTGTGGCGCGACTATTTTCGGTGGTTGCATCTCCAGCACGGTCGCGCGCTGTACCGCGAGCAGGGGCTGAGTGCGCAGCCCATGGCCCGCGGCCATGTGCGCCACCTGCAGCGCTGGTGCGAGGGCCGCACCGGTGAGCCCCTGGTGGACGCTGCCATGCGCGAGTTGCGTGCCACTGGCTACCTGAGCAACCGGCTGCGCCAGGTGGCTGCCAGCTTTTGGCTGCATGAGCTGGAAGGCGACTGGCGTGCTGGCGCGGCGTGGTATGAGTCGCAATTGATCGACTACGACGTCTACAGCAACCAGGGCAACTGGCTTTATATCGCGGGCCGAGGCACCGACCCGCGGGGCGGGCGTCGTTTCAATCCGGCCAAGCAGGCGGCCGATTACGACCCGGACGGCCGCTACCGGGCGTTGTGGGGCACGGCATGACGGCACAACCCACCACCCCCGTTCACACCCTGCGGCTGGTGCTGGGCGATCAGTTGCACATCGGACATTCATGGTTTGCGCAACCGGATGCCGGGGTGCTGTACACGCTGATGGAGGTCCGCCAGGAGACAGACTACATACTGCACCATGCGCAGAAAGTGCTGGCCATCTTTGCGGCGATGCGCGCCTTTGCACAGACCCTTCGCTTGGCTGGACACCGCGTGCGCTATGTCGCCATCGACGATGCCAGCAACCGGCAGCGCATCGACGCCAACTTGGAAGCATTGGCTGCGCACTACGGCGTCGCCTGTATCGAGACCATTGCCCCGGACGAATGGCGCCTCGACGAGGCGCTGCGGACCTGGGGCGCTGACTGGGCACAGCGCACGGGCGGACGTTTCGATATGGTGGACAGCGAGCACTTTCTGTGCGCCCGCGACGAAGTGGCGCGAAGTTTTGCGTACCGTCGGCAGTGGCTGATGGAACGCTTCTATCGCCAGATGCGCCGCTGCTACGGCGTGCTGATGGACAGTGCGGACACGCCCGCTGGCGGGCAGTGGAACTACGACCACGACAACCGTGAGCCCTGGCGCGGCGAACCGCCAGAGCAGCCCGACACCCGCCCGGCGCACGACTTGCGAGCGCTCTGGACCACCATCGAGGCCGCGGGAGTCAAGACCTTTGGCAGCCCCAGTGCCGAGGCCTTGCGCTGGCCGCTCACACGACGCCAAGCGCTGGAAGATCTGCACGATTTCGTGCAGCGTCGCTTGCCCCACTTCGGGCGTTTTGAGGACGCGATGCACAGCCAGGCGCAGAGGCTGTTCCATTCGCTGCTGTCGTTTGCGCTCAACATCAAGCTGCTGCACCCGCGCGAGGTGATCGCGGCGGCCGAGCAGGCCTGGCGTGATGGCCAGGTGCCGCTGGCGGCAGCCGAAGGCTTCATCCGGCAGATCCTCGGATGGCGGGAGTATGTGCGCGGCATTTACTGGGCGCAGATGCCTGGCTACGACGAGCGCAACGCCCTGGGCCACGACCAGCCCTTGCCCGACTGGTTCTGGACCGGCCGCACGCGCATGCGTTGCCTGTCGGAATGCGTGGGCGCTTCGTTGCAGAACGCCTATGCCCACCACATCCAGCGGCTGATGGTGATTGGTAACTTCGCGCTGCTGGCAGGGCTCAGCCCCCAGTCTGTGCACCGTTGGTACTTGGGCGTGTACATCGATGCCTTTGAGTGGGTGGAATTGCCCAACACCCTGGGTATGAGCCAGTTTGCCGACGGCGGACTGCTGGCCACCAAGCCCTACGTCAGCAGCGCGGCCTATATCGACCGCATGAGCGATTACTGCAAGGGCTGTGCCTATGACCGCAAGGCCCGCACAGGCGAGGGGGCATGTCCCTTCAACGCGCTGTATTGGGATTTTTTTGCACGGCACGAAGCCCGCCTGGGCCGCAATGCGCGTGTGGCGCTGGTGTACCGCCAATTGGACCGCATGCGGGGCGCAGAGCTCGATGCTGTGCGGGAGCGTGCTGCCCAGGTGCGAGCGCAGTTGGATGCGCTCTGACGGAAGGTGTTGGGTCTATGGTGTTGTCTTCTTTTCCTGATGGTTTTCGTGCGCTGGTGGTGGGGGCTCGCGGCGCAATCGGAGACGCCTTCGTCGCCCAACTGCAAGAGGTGCCGCACTGCGGGTGTGTGACGGCCATTCACCGCCAGAGCGAGCCGCCACTGGATCTGGAGGACGAGGGCTCCGTTGCGCGTGCGGCTCAGGTGCTGCGCGAGCGCGGGCCTTTTCATCTGGTGCTGGTGGCCACAGGTTTGCTGCACACATCACAGTTTTTGCCAGAAAAGCGCTTGGGCCAGTTGCACATGGCGCAGATGGTGCAGACATTTCGGGTCAACACTTTTGGCCCGGCACTGCTGCTTGCGTATCTGACGCCTCTGCTGGCGCGCGAGCGCGCAGTGTTCGGCGTGTTGTCGGCCAAGGTGGGCAGCATTGGCGACAACCGTTTGGGGGGCTGGTACAGCTACCGGGCTTCCAAGGCGGCGCTCAACATGGTGGTGAAGACCGCGGCCATCGAGTTACAGCGCCAGCAGCCGAACACGGTGCTGGTGGCTTTGCACCCAGGCACTGTGGATTCAGC
This sequence comes from Burkholderiaceae bacterium, assembly GCA_046289925.1. Taxonomy (GTDB): domain Bacteria; phylum Pseudomonadota; class Gammaproteobacteria; order Burkholderiales; family Burkholderiaceae_C; genus Acidovorax_G. Next base: position 3,445 of record JBKBUN010000184.1, read on the forward strand.
GCTGTCGGCACCATTCCGCGGGGGGGAGATCGGGCGCCCCGCTAGGCTTGCGGCCCAGCAGATGCTGGCGGTGGTCGACAGCCTGGTGCCTGCCGACAGTGGCAGCTTCATGGCATACGACGGAAAGCGCCTGCCCTGGTGAGCAGCCGTCAGCTCCTGTTGCGGCGCAGCCAGGGTTCGGAAGCTGCCTGACAGGCCCGACGGTACGCACGCAAGGTGGCCTCAGCCCGCTGGTAGACCGTGGCAGCGGTGCCCTGTGGGCCGCTCTGGCTGGCCACCGCCGCGTCGGCGGGCGTGCTGGGCAGGCGATACGGAATGCCGGAGGGTTGTCCCGTGAGCAAGGTCATGCCGTCACTGACATGCTCAATGGCATGCACGGCGAACTGGCCAGACCGCACAGCCTCCACCACCCGGGGGTGCAGCATCAGATGCCGGCGGTTGCGTGCCGGGATCAGCACCCCCTGGCGGCCAGTCAGTCCTGCGCGCGAGCAGGTTTCGAACCAGCCTTCGATCTTTTCGTTGATCCCTCCCACCGGCAACACTTCGCCGTGCTGGTTGAGTGCGCCGGTCACTGCAATGCCTTGCGACAAGGGCAGCCCTGCCAGGCAGGACATGAGCGCATAGAACTCGGCGCAGGATGCCGAATCGCCTTCGACACCGCTGTACTCCTGCTCGAACACGATGGACGCATTGAGCGCAAGCGGTGCCACAGGACCGAACAGCGAGGTGAGATAGCTGTGCAGAATGAGCACACCCTTGTCGTGGATGGGCCCTGACATGTCCACTTCGCGCTCGATGTTCAGCAAGCCTTCGAGTCCTGCGAACGTCCGCGCGGTGATGCGCACCGGAAAGCCGAAGCGGTAGTCTCCCAGGTCGATCTGCGTCAGCGCATTGATCTGCCCGATTTCGCAGCCGTCGAGCGCGATCAGCCGCTCGCCATCGATCACCGACTCGTGCAGTTCCTCTTCGGGCAGGTTGTGGCGCAGCCTCTGTGCCTCCAGGGCTGCATCCACATCCGATGCCTGGACCAGCATCGCCGCGCGGCGTTGTGCATGGGTGGCGGCTTCGATGACCAGCGCTTCGGTGCGTCCAAACAGGGCCGACTGGCGCCGCTGGTCGTCGGCATCGCGGTGGGACTGCTCAATCACCCGGGCCACCGCTTCGGCTGTGAAAGGGGGCAGGCCCTGCGCGTGGCACAGGCGCGCCACGAGCACCGCGCTCGCGTGGCGCGTCTGCGGTGTGGCAAGAAAGCGGTCTTTGAAGTCCACCTTGATGCGCAG
>JBKBUN010000185.1:0-2899 GCA_046289925.1 Burkholderiaceae bacterium
CCCGACCCCGTCACCCTGCAGGGGACCGACTGGTGGATCCACCAAAACCAGTCCCGCGCGCGGGAAACCAGCCTGGACATGCACCTGCAGGGCGGGTTTGACGCCTGGGGCCGGCGCCATGACGTGATCGTGGGCTGGGACATGCAGCGCACCAACGATGTGGTGCGCAGCCTGTGGCCCAGGATCGGCCCAGCCGACATCTTTGACCGCATGCCACCCGCGGACCCGGGCTACCCCCTGGGCAACTGGACCAGTGGTTCGCAAACGCGCAACCAGAAGTCGGGGCTGTATGGCTCGCTGCGTCTGCGGCCTGTGCAGGACTGGGCGGTGGTGCTGGGCGGGCGTTACACGCTGCAGGATCGCAACACGCAGCATGGCATGGATGGCGCGCTGAATGCGCAAAGCCGTGAAAGCCATGTGTTCGTGCCCTATGCCGGCGTGGTCTATGACCTGTCGAAGACCATCAGCCTGTATGCCAGCACGGCAGAGATTTACCAGTCGCAGGCCGGCAAGTTCTCTGCACCCTTGCCGGGCACACCGCTGGACCCGGTGCGGGGGCGCACCTATGAGTTGGGGATCAAGGGCGAGTGGAGCAAGAACCTGATCGCCAGTGCCGCCCTGTTCCGTACCGAAAAGAAGGGGCAGGCGGTGGTGGACCCCGCCTACCCGCAGACCGACTGGCGCGGGGGCTGTTGCTATTTCCGCGATGGCTACCAGCTGAGCCAAGGCATCGACCTGGAGCTGACCGGCCGCGTCACCCCCAACCTGCAGGTGGCCGTGGGCTACACCTTCAACGACAACGAAGACAAGCGCCAGGGCGATGCCCAGTTCAGCACGGTCACGCCGCGCCATTTGTTCAAGGCCTGGGCCGACTACCGCCTGGGGGGCGCATGGCGCGGCTGGAGCATGGGCGCGGGGGTGGTGGCGCAGAGTGCGCATTTCCGCGCCAGCGGCATCAATGCCTACAACCCGGGCACGGGGCGCTATGACGGCGCGTGGACGCCGTACCAGTTCACATCGCCGGGCCACGCCGTCTGGTCCGCACGCCTGGGCTATGCCGTCAATCCGGACTGGAGCATCGCTATGAACGTGGGCAACCTGTTCGACAAGACCTACTACAGCACTGTGGGCTATGCCGGGTATGGCAATTTCTATGGCGAAAAGCGCACGGTGGCCGTGACCCTCAAGGGACGTTTCTGAGCGGGGCATGGACATGAGTCAAGCAAGGAACCGCCAGCCGGGCGTAGGTTGGACGTGGCGTGCCCTGGTGGCGGTCCTGGGAGGCTATGCCCTGGCCAGTGCCTGGGCGGTGCTGTGGGGGGCGTGGGATGTCGCGCGCGTGGACGGCATCCTGGCGGGGGCGCAGACCGGCTGGCTGGTGTACGTTGCCGCCATGATCTGGGCGTTCTCCCCGGTGGCGCTGTCCCGTGTGGTGGGCGTCTTTGCGGCGGCCACCCTGGGCCTGTTGCTGGCGGCCGTATGGCTGGCACAGCGGGGGGGCTGAGCGATGCAGCAACCTCTTTCCCGCAGCGGTGCTGCGCAAGGCGGATGGCGGCAGGCACAGGCCTGGCTGCACACCTGGTGTGGCCTGTGGTGCTCCTGGCTGCTGTTTGCCATCTTTCTGACCGGCACCTTGGCGGTCTTTGCCGAGCCCATCACCCACTGGATGACCCCGGAGCACCATGCCGAAGAAGCGGCGGCGCAAGTTTCCGGCAGCGAGGCCGAACCGACGGGCACCCTGCACCAGCGCCTGGCGTGGGGCCTGGCCTATATGGCGCAGCAGCACCCCGGGGCAGGCATGTGGGAGCTGTGGCCTGCCGATGCCCGCGGCGCGGGCGAGCTGCGCGTGTACTGGTTGGATGCCCAAGGCCAGTACGTTGCCGCACAGCTGGACCCGCGCACCGGCACCCCCTTGCCGGAGTCCAGCCACCCGCCACTGCGCCAGACCCTCGGGGGGCAGCACTTTGTCAACTTCCACTACGAACTGCACGCCGGCCGGGTGGGCTTGTGGATCGTCGGGGTCGCAGCCCTGGCGATGCTGGTGGCCCTGGTCAGTGGCGTGATCACGCACCGGCGCATCTTCAAGGACTTTTTCACCTTTCGCCCTGGCAAGGGGCAGCGCAGCTGGCTGGATGCCCACAATGCCGTGGCGGTGCTGACGCTGCCCTTCCAGCTGATGATTGCCTATACCGGGATCGCTCTCTCCGGCCTGACCTTCATGCCGGCCGGCATTGCGGCGTACTTTGGTGCCGGCCAGGAAGGTACGCGCACATTCCTGGCCGCCCTCAACGAGCCAGGCAAGCCCCAGCGCACAGAGCACGCCATGGCGGTGCCGGAACTGGAGCCTTTGGTGCTGCGCGGGCAGGCCCTGATGAGACAGCCCGTGCGCGCGGTGGTCATCGACCACCCCGGTGACGCGGCCGCGCGTGTCAGTGTCTATGGCTGGAACGATGCCGACGGCACACGCCAGCGCCTCAGTCCGACCAGCGGCATGGCCATGTTCTCGGCCGCCACCGGGGACGTGCTGCAGGTGCGCCAGCCGGGCGAGGTGGATGGTGGCACGCCATCGCTGGTGCAGTCCGTGCTGGGCGGCCTGCACATGGTGACCTTCGGGGGGCTGGCGCTCAAGTGGGTCTACTTCGTCTGCGGCCTGGCCGGCAGCGCCATGATGGCCACGGGGGCGATCTTGTTCGTGGTCAAGCGCCGGGCCAAGCACCTGGGCGAGTTCGGTAGCGCGACCGCGGCGGTCTATCGCCTGATCGAAGGGCTGAATGTGGCGGCGGTGGCCGGTTTGGCCGTGGCCTGTATCGGCTTCTTGTGGGCCAACCGCCTGGTCCCCCTGGGCCTGTCCCACCGGGACGACTGGGAGCTGGCGGTGTTCTTCGGCCTGTGGGCGCTG
>JBKBUN010000185.1:2909-4723 GCA_046289925.1 Burkholderiaceae bacterium
CTGCATGCCTGGGCGCGTCCGCCGGCTGCGGCCTGGCGCGAACAGCTCGGCGTTCTGGCGCTGCTGTGCCTGGGGCTGCCCGTGCTGAACTTCATGACCACCGGGGACCACCTGCTCGCCCACTTCCGGGACGGGGATTGGGAAAGTGCCGGTGTCGAGCTGTTTGTGCTGGCGACCGGTATCGCGGCCGCCGCCGTCGTGCGCCGGTTGCACCGTGCCCCTGCGGCGCAATCCAGACGCAGCGTCTCGGTGGCCCGCAAGGCCACCGGGTCCATCGCACAGCCGGAGTCGGGCGTATGAGCATGTGGCAAGCCTCGGTAATCGCAGGGCTGCTGGCCTTGGGCGGCATGGTGGCGTTGGCATGCGCCATGGACCGCCACTACCCGCAGTGGTCTGGGCAGGACGAGATTCCGCTGCCGCTGTGTGTGCTGCTGCGGGGTGGGGGCCTGCTGCTGCTCGCCAGCGTCTGGGTGCCCTGCGTGCTCGGCTGGGGGGCTTCGGTCAGCACGGTGGCCGTCCTCGGGTTCTGGTCCCTGGGGGCTCTGCTGACTGCGGGCGGGATGTCGTGGTCGCCGCCCTGGACGGTGCGTGTCGGCGCGACCGCTGCCTTGTTGGGTGCGGCGGGCTGCGTCCTGGCGTGGCTGTGAGGGGCGCCGTGGTCGATTTTGCAGGCCTTGATGCAAGGCGGGCGACGGCCTGTGGCGGCCGCGTGGACTGCTCCACGGCGCCAGCCGATCAATTTTTCTTGAAAGTGCCGCTTTGATGCAGCTTGGTGGAATGAAGCGTTGGGCCGTGACGGCCTTGGTGGTTGTGGGGTGCGCTGGGGGCGTCTTGTGGGCGGCCAGCCGGCCCAGCACGACGTACCAGACAGAGCCGGCAGTGCGCGGCGATGTGGAGGCCACGGTGACGGCAATTGGCACCTTGCAGCCGCGCCGCTATGTGGATGTCGGGGCGCAGGTGTCGGGGCAGATCACGCGCTTGCTGGTGGCCCCGGGCGCCACGGTGGAAAAGGGCACCTTGCTGGTCGAGATCGATCCCAGCGTGCAGCGCGCCACCGTGGATGCCGGGCGGGCCTCGCTGGCAGGTTTGCGCGCGCAACTGGCGGAGCAGCAGGCACAACACCGGCTGGCCCAGCAGCAGTGGGACCGCCAGCAGCAGATGGCGAGGGACGGCGCGACGCGCGAAGAGGATGTGCAGTCGGCCCAGGCCCAACTGGCGGGCGCGGCGGCGCGCGTCGAGCACCTGAAGGCACAGATCGCGCAGACGCAGGCCACGCTGCAGGCCGACGAAGCCCGCCTGGGCTATACGCGCATCTACGCCCCGATGGCCGGGACCGTGGTGACGGTCGAGGCCCGTGAAGGGCAGACGCTCAATGCCACCTACCAGACGCCCAATATCCTGCGGATTGCCGATCTGACGGCGATGACGGTCTGGACCGACGTGTCAGAAGCCGATGTGCGCCGGGTGAAGCAAGGCATGCCGGTGTACTTCACCACCCTGGGCAGTGCCGGCCAGGACCAGCCGCGCCGCTGGCACAGCCATGTGCGCCAGGTCTTGCCTGCGCCGTCGGCCAGCCAGGGGGGGGCCGGGGCCGTGGCTGGCGCGCCTGCGCCTGCCACCAAGGCGGTGGCCTATACGGTGCTGTTCGACGTGGACAACCTGGATGCCGAGCTGATGCCGCAGATGACCGCCCAGGTGGTCTTTGTCACGGCCCGCGCCGAGCAGGTGCTGACCGTGCCCCTGGTGGCGGTGCAGCCAGGGGCGCAGGAGGGCGAGCAGGTGGTGCGGGTCCTGAATGCGCGTGGACAGCCCGA
>JBKBUN010000186.1:0-4699 GCA_046289925.1 Burkholderiaceae bacterium
CGAGCATGGTGCTGGCGGGCGCATAGCGCTTTCACCCAGAAGGTGAGCGTGCCCACAAGGCGCAACTTCAACAGACACCAGAACTTTTCAGTGCGAACAAGCGGTCAACTGCGGTTTCTAGGCTGAACGAGGGGCGGCCCGGTGCGGTCCGACCGTGCCCGGGGTTGCGCCGTGGGCCCGCCCGCTGCCCGCAGTCCCTAGGAGTCTGTCGGACTTGGGGCGTCGAAAGCGAAAATGAGCCCCAGCGAGGATCGTTTTCGCCGTATTTGCAGCCTCGTAGCGGGGCTATGGGGCCCAAAGACGGCGGAAAATGAACCGCTGCGGCCCATTTGCAGCCGACGATTCCCAAGTCCGACAGGCTCCTGGGTTGAAAAGGAGTCCCGCCCACCATGCCGTCATCGCCGCCTCCAGCATCGCCCGACCCCGTGCCGCCGCGCCCCAAGCGCTTTTCGATGATCCGCGAATTCCATCTGGCCGACTGGTTCACGCTGGGCAACGCGGTCTGCGGCGTGGGCGCGCTGTTCTCGGCCATGACCTACCTGGAGACGCAGGACACGCTGCACATCCTCTATGCGGCTGCGCTGGTGCTGGCGGCGCTGGTATTCGACGTGCTCGATGGCCGCATTGCCCGCTGGCGGCGCAAAAGCTCGGCCATGGGGCGCGAGCTGGACTCCCTGGCCGACGTGATCTCGTTCGGCGTGGCCCCGGCCATCATGGCCTACGCCTGCGGCATGCAGGGGCTGTACGATCGCATCGTGCTCGCCTACTTCGTGGCCTGCGGCGTGTCGCGTCTGGCGCGCTACAACGTCACGGCCGAAACCTTGTCGGGCGACGACGGCAAGGTCAAATACTTTGAAGGCACCCCCATCCCCACCTCCATCGTGCTGGTGGGCCTGCTGGCCCTGGCCGCCTGGCTGGACGCGGTGCGTGAGCACTTGTGGTTTGGCAAGCTGCTGATCGGCGGCTTCACGCTGCACCCGCTGGTGCTGCTGTTTGCGCTGTCGGGCTCGCTGATGATCAGCCGCATCCGCATTCCGAAGCTGTGAGTTTGCTATAGATTTAATAGCTGCTTGTGCTTATAAAACAAGCGCGATCAGCCATTTTGGCATGCAATGTGGCATCAGCCTGCCGCCGGCTTGCGGTTGACCAGCACAATGCCTGCGGCCACCAGCGCCAGCGCGCCCAGCAGTCCGGGGGTGACCGGCTCGCCCAGCCCCAGCGTGCCGAACAGCAGCGCAAACACCGGCGTGAGGAAGGCAAACACCGAAATGCGCGTGGCCGGGTAGTGGGCCAGCATCCACATCCAGGCCAGGTAGCTCGCAAACGCGCCCACCAGCGCTTGCAGCACAAGCGAGGTCCAGGCAAAGGCCGACCAATCGATGCTCCAGCGTTCGCCCAGCAACAGCGACAGCAGCGGCAGCACCGCCGCACTCACGCCCACCTGACAGAACAACTGCTTGGCCGGGGCCACGCGCGACAGCGCCGTGGTGCGGATCACCACCGTGGTCAGGGCCCACAGCAGCCCGGCCGCCAGGCCCAGCAGGTCGCCCCACCAGGCGTTGGGCAAGGCCGCGCGGGCGTGGCCCAGCAGGCCGTCGCCCAGTGCCAGGGCCACGCCGACGAACGCGCCCACCAGCCCCAGCCACTGCCAGCCCGCCAGCCGCTCGCCTGGCACAAAGCGCGGCAGCAGCAGCGCCACCCAAAAGGGCGCGCAGTACAAAAACACCGTGAGCCGCGAGGCCGTGGTGTACTGCAGCCCCAGGTAGATGCAGACAAACTCGGCTGCAAACAGCGCCCCGGCCAGCAGGCCCGCACGGGCCGCGCCCGCGGGCTCCTGCGCCCAGCCCAGCCGGATGCCGCGCCATGCGCACCACAGGCCCACGGCCACCGCGGCCAGCGCAAAGCGCACAAAGGCCTGGAACACCGGCGCCACCTCGGCCACCGTGGCTTTGACCAGCACCTGTTGGAAGCCCCAGAACAGGCAGCAGGCGAGCAGCAGGCCAACGGCCAGGCCGTCGAGGTGGTTCTTGCGCGGGCGGGATGTCATGCACCGATTATGGGCAGGGCAGCGCCCGAAGCGCGGCTGCGGCGGTGACAGCGGCATGCACCGCAACCCAGGCGCAGCGGCCCAAGCGCAGCGGCCCAAGCGGCCAGCCCTGTGGTGCCCCACAGGCCCTCGGCATGCCAGGCGCACCCGGTACACTTGCGGCTTTGCGCGGCGCCCCGCGCTGCCCCACATCCCGCGACCCCATGGCCGTTGAACCGGCGGGCCTGGCCCGCAACAGCTTCGATCTCAAGAGCGCTTCGCTGCCGGTGGTGGCCGTGCTGCTCAAGACCGCCGATCCCGCGCAGTTCGCGGCCGACCTGGCCGCGCGTCTGCAAGACGAGCCCGAGTTCTTCGACCACGACGCCGTGCTGCTCGACCTGAGCGCGCTGCGCGACGCCGACCCCCCTCTCGACTTTGCTGCCCTGGCCGCCTGCCTGCGCCCATACCGCACGCAGCCCGTGGCCGTGCGCGGCGGCAGCGCTGCCCAGCAGCAGGCCGCCCGTGCAGCGGGCTTCTTCATTGCGCCCGACACCCCGCCTGCCCGGCACGAGCCAGCGCCCGAAGCCGTGCGCGAGGTGATCCGCGAGGTGGCCGTCGAAGTGCCGGTGCAGGTGCCCGTGCCAGGTCCGGGCACGCTGGTGGTGGACAAGCCGCTGCGCTCAGGTCAGCAGGTATACGCCCGCGGCGGCGACCTGGTGGTGATGGCGGTGGTGAGCTTCGGGGCCGAGGTGATCGCCGACGGCAACATCCACGTCTACGCCCCGCTGCGCGGCCGCGCCATTGCCGGTGCGCGCGGCAACACCGAGGCGCGCATCTTTTCCACCTGCCTGGAGCCGCAGCTTGTCTCCATCGCAGGCATCTACCGCACCACCGAGACCGAACTGCCCGACACCGTGCGCAGCAAGCCGGCGCAAGTGCGGCTCGAAGGCGAGAAGTTGCGGATCGAGCCGCTGAGCTGACGCAGCGCGGTACGCCGCATTCCATTCCACATCCAACCCACAGGAAACCTGCAACACATGGCCAAAATCGTCGTCGTGACCTCCGGCAAGGGTGGCGTGGGCAAGACCACCACCAGTGCCAGCTTTGCCTCCGGCCTCGCCCTGCGCGGCCACAAGACTGCCGTGATCGACTTCGACGTCGGCCTGCGCAACCTCGACCTGATCATGGGCTGCGAGCGCCGCGTGGTGTACGACCTCATCAATGTGATCCACGGCGAAGCGAACCTGAACCAGGCGCTCATCAAGGACAAGCAGTGCGACAACCTGTTCGTGCTGGCTGCGAGCCAGACGCGCGACAAGGATGCGCTCACGCAAGACGGTGTGGAAAAGGTGCTCAAGGACCTGGCCGAGATGGGCTTTGAGTACATCGTCTGCGACTCGCCCGCGGGCATCGAGACAGGTGCACTCATGGCCATGCACTACGCCGACGAGGCGCTGCTGGTGACCAACCCCGAAGTCTCCAGCGTGCGCGACTCCGACCGCATCCTGGGCATGCTGGGCAGCAAGACCAAGCGCGCCATCGAAGGCGCGGAGCCCGTCAAAGAGCACCTGCTGATCACGCGCTACAACCCGAACCGCGTGCAGGACGGGCAAATGCTCAGCCTCGAAGACATCCAGGACATCCTGCGCATCAAGCTCATCGGCGTGATCCCTGAATCCGACGTGGTGCTGCAGTCGTCCAACCAGGGCACGCCCGCCATCCATGCCCAGGGCACGGATGTGAGCGAGGCCTATAAAGACGTAGTGGCCCGCTTCCTCGGTGAGGACAAGCCCTTGCGTTTTACCGAGGCCGAAAAGCCCGGCTTCTTCAAACGCATCTTTGGCGGGAGGTAAGCCCCATGTCCCTGCTGTCCTTTCTGCTGGGCGAGAAAAAGAAGACGGCCAGCGTGGCCAAGGAGCGCCTGCAGATCATCCTGGCGCACGAGCGCAGCGGTCGCAGCGCAGGCCAGCCCGACTACCTGCCCGCGCTGCAGCGCGAGCTGGTGGCCGTGATTTCCAAGTACGTGAAGATCAACCCCGAAGACCTCAAGGTGCACCTGGAACGCCAGGACAACCTTGAGGTGCTCGAAGTCAAAATCGAGCTGCCCGACGCGCGCTGAGCGCGCTTGGCTTGCCCTGCGCTCCACTGTGATCTCGCACATCCACTTGGGCGTGAACGACTTTGGCGCGGCGCTCGCGTTTTACGACGCGGTGCTGGGCGAACTGGGCTGGGTGCGCCGTTTTTGCGAACCCGAGCGCCCCTGGGCTGGCTGGCAGGTGCCGGGCCAGCCGCGGCCACTGTGGCTGATCGGTCGGCCTTGGGATGGGGCCGAGGCCAGCGTGGGCAATGGCACACTGCACGCGTTGTGCGCGTTCGACCGCCCCACCGTGGACCGCGTGCACGCCCTGGCCCTGCGCCTGGGCGCGCGCTGCGAAGGCCCACCGGGCCTGCGGCCGCACTATCACCCGAACTACTGGGGCGCGTACTTCCGCGATCCCGAAGGGCACAAGCTCTGTGTGGTCTGCCATGAGCCGCCCCCGGGTGCGGCGGTCAGCTGACCCTAGGAGCCTGTCGGACTTGGGAATCGTCGGCTGCCAATGGGCCGCAGCGGTTCATTTTCCGCCGTCTTTGGGCCCCATAGCCCCGCTATGGGGCTGCAAACACGGCGAAAAC
>JBKBUN010000018.1:0-29685 GCA_046289925.1 Burkholderiaceae bacterium
GGCGCAGGCAACAGTGTGGGAGGGGGTGCCGCGGCTGCGGCACCGTCCGGGCTGTCGAATACCGGCATGTCGGGCAGCACTCCGGGCCTGGGCACAGGCACGGGGCTGGGCACGAGCGCTGGCCTGGGCAGCAGCGCTGCGAGCAGCAACCAGCCCTCCACAGGCGGGCAGATCCAGGCCGATCCGTCCACCAATTCGCTGATCATCACCGCACCCGAGCCGTTGTACCGCCAGTTGCGTGCCGTGATCGACAAGCTCGATGGCCGCCGTGCGCAGGTGCTGGTCGAGAGCCTGATCGTCGAAGTCAACGCCGACAAGGCCGCCGAGTTCGGCATCCAATGGCAGACCGCCCTGGGCCAGCGCGGCGACACCAACATCGGCGTCATTGGCACCAACTACTCGGCCAATGCGGGTTCGGGCTCGAACATCATCAACCTGGCGATCGGCGGCGCCACCGGCAATGTGCGGCCCGGCACGGGGCTGAACTTCGGCATCGGCCACAAGATTGACGGGCAGTATGTGCTCGGCTTCTTGGCGCGCTTTCTGGAGACCAACGGCGACGGGAATGTGCTGTCTACCCCCAACCTGCTCACGCTGGACAACGAAGAGGCGCGGATCGTCATCGGCCAGAACGTGCCCTTTGTGACCGGGCAGTACACCAACAACAACAGCAACAATGGCGCGGTCAATCCGTTCCAGACCATCGAGCGCAAGGACGTGGGCCTGTCGCTGCGCGTGCGTCCGCAGATCAACGAGAACGGCACGGTCAAGCTTTCCATCTTCCAAGAGGTGTCGGACGTGCTGCCCTCCACGCTCAACAATCCCAATGGCCCGACCACAAGCAAGCGCTCCATTGAGTCAAACGTGCTGGTCGAGGACGGGGCCATCGTGGTGCTCGGCGGCCTGCTGCAGGACAAATACTCGGGCACGCGCGAAAAGGTGCCGGGCCTGGGCGACGTACCCGTGCTGGGCAATCTGTTCCGCAGCGAAACACGCTCGCGCAACAAGACCAATCTGATGGTGTTCCTGCGCCCGGTGGTGGTGCGCGACGCAGCCACCAGCGATGCGCTGTCGATGGACCGCTACGAGATGATTCGCGGTCTGCAGAACGGCGCCCAACCCGACCCCAACCTGATGCTGCGCGCAGTGCCCCAGGGCCCTGCACTGCCCCCTGCGCCCCCGGCCGCACGCCCAGGAGAGGGCCAGCCGCAGCAATCGCTGCAGCCGCAGCCGCAATCGCCCACCCCCGCCGCTGCGGCCGCACCGCTGTCGGCAGCGCCCGCGGTCGCACCCGTGGCAGCCACCCCCGCCGCGGTGCCCCCCCCTGTGGCAGCGCAGACTGCCCAGAGCCCGGTAGCGCAGGCCCCTGCAGCGCCCGAGACAGCCGCAGCCGCTGGCTATTACGTGAACGTGGGCCTGTTTCCCACCGACCGCAACGGTCAGGCGGTGGTGACGCGGCTGCGCAAAGCCGCGCTGCCGGTGAAGGCCCAAGAGGTCAGCACCACCCGCGGCGAGCGCCTGCGCGTGCGCGTGGGCCCCTACGAATCGCTACGCAGCGCCGATGCAGCCGCAGCCACGGTGCGACGTTTGTCGTACGACGCCGTGGTGCAGCGCCAGACCCTCTGAAGACCGCCTGAATACCCGCCCGGACCATGCGCTACCCCCTGCCTTACGCGTTTGCCCGTTCGTCGCAGTTGCTGCTGGAAGACGATGGTCACCAAGCCGTGCTGTGGCATGGCCCGAACCCTGACGGTTCGGCGCTGTCCGAAGTGCTGCGCAAGCATGCGGTGCAGTCGTTCATGGCCGTGGCAGCGGGCGAGATGGCCCAGCGCATCAGCGCCGCCTACTCGCACAGCGAATCGAGCGCGGCCACGGTGGTGAGCGAAGTCGAGAGCGACGCCGACCTCTCGCGCATGATGCAGGAGCTGCCCGCAGTGGAGGACCTGCTCGAATCGGCGGGCGACGCGCCCATCATCCGCATGCTCAATGCCTTGCTCACGCAGGCGGCGCGTGACGGTGCGAGCGACATCCACATCGAGCCCTACGAGCGCCATTCGAGCGTGCGCTTTCGCGTGGACGGCACACTGCGTGAGGTGGTACAGCCCAACCGAGCGCTGCACGCCGCGCTGATCTCGCGCCTCAAGATCATGGCCGACCTGGACATCAGCGAAAAGCGCCTGCCCCAAGACGGCCGCATCGGCCTGCGCCTGGGCACACGCGCGATCGACGTGCGCGTCTCCACCCTGCCCAGCGCCCACGGCGAGCGCGCCGTGTTGCGACTGCTGGACAAGAGCGAGAGCAAGCTCAGCCTTGAAGCCGTGGGCATGCAGGGCGAAACACTCGCCCGGTTTGAGCACCTGATTGCACAACCGCACGGCATCATCCTGGTGACGGGACCTACCGGCTCAGGCAAAACGACCACGCTGTACGCAGCGCTGGGCCGCCTGGACGCCACGCGCAACAACATCATGACGGTGGAAGACCCGATCGAGTACGAGTTGCCGGGCGTGGGCCAGACCCAGGTCAACAGCAAGATCGACCTGAGCTTTGCCAAGGCCTTGCGTGCCATCCTGCGGCAAGACCCGGACATCATCATGATTGGTGAGATCCGCGACTTCGAGACAGCGCAGATCGCCATTCAGGCCTCGCTCACCGGCCACCTGGTGCTGGCCACCCTGCACACCAACGACGCGGCCAGCGCTGTCACGCGGCTGACCGACATGGGGGTGGAGCCGTTCCTGCTGTCATCGTCGCTGCTGGGCGTGCTGGCCCAGCGCCTGGTGCGCAAATACTGCACGCACTGCCATGGTGCGGGCTGCAATGCATGTGGCCAGACCGGCTACGCGGGCCGCACCGGCGTGTTCGAACTGCTCGTGACCGACGAGCGCATCCGCGAATACATTCACAACCAGGCCGCCGAAGCCGACATCCGCCAGGCCGCACTGGCCGCGGGCATGCGCCTGATGCGCGACGACGGGGAGCGACTGATCGCCGCGGGCATCACCAGCCGCGAGGAAGTGTTGCGCGTCACGCGCGACTGAGGGCCTGACACCCCACAGCGAGATACCACACCCTGTCTTGGTGCGCCTCGCCCGGATGTCTACTGTCGGCCAAGAGGAGAGGGGTGGTTTTCGCGGCCTTTTGTGCCGCCTTTTTTACCGTCTTTTTTACCGTCTTTTTTACCGTCTTTTTTACCGTCTTTTTTACCGTCTTTTTTACCGTCTTTCGTGCCGATCGTGCTTATTAATCAAGCACAAGCAGCTATTAAACCTAGAAACCGCAGTTGACCGCTTGTTCACACTGAAAAGTTCTGATGTCCGTTGAAGTTGCGCCTCGTGGGCGCGCTCACCTTCTGGGTGAAAGCGCTATGCGCCCGCCAGCACCATGCTAGCCGCGCCATGCAGCGTTGTTCCTTCTTGCGCACAGGAGTGCGCCGCGTCGTCTCGCCTTGCCTGGCGCGCCGATCACGGCACTGGCGGGCGCATCCAACTGCGGTTTCTAGGTTAAAACCATAGCATTGGTCGGCAGGTGCGGTGCTGGCGCACTTCCTTCAGCCTAGGAGCCTGCGCCACCGTCACGCCGTGCCGCGCACGCCAGGGCTTGTTCTCACGATGGGCACCCGTGTCAACAAGCCCTGGGCAGCCGAGTGCGCGCTCATGCCCAGCACAGACCCGATTGCGCCAGATCGCATGCGCCCGATACCTGGGCGCAGGCGATCTGGCTCATCACTGCTTGGACTTGAGCCGCAGCGGCGCATGGCGCCCGAGAGATGCCCGCGGAGTGGTCTGGGCCCGCAAGGCCGCAGGGGCTGGCGCTGCCGCGCGGGGATGGCCCGTGTCAAAATCTGCACCGGCCTCGCTCTGGAGCTTGAAGCGGCTGACCGCCTGGGTCAGCTGAACCGCCTGCTCGCGCAGCGACTCAGAGGCGGCCGTCGATTCCTCGACGAGCGCTGCATTCTGCTGCGTCATGTTGTCCAGTTGGCTCACCGACTGGCTGATGTGGCTCACGCTGTCGCTCTGCTCCGCCGCAGACGCGGTGATCTCGCCGATGATGTCCGAGACACGGCGCACGCTGCCCACGATCTCGGTCATGGTCTCGCCGGCCTGACTCACCAGGCGCGAGCCGTCTTCCACCCGCTCGACCGACGATCCGATGAGCGCCTTGATTTCGCGTGCAGCCTCGGCACTGCGCTGCGCCAGGCTGCGCACCTCAGACGCCACCACCGCGAAGCCACGGCCTTGCTCGCCTGCACGCGCTGCTTCCACGGCGGCATTCAGGGCCAGAATGTTGGTTTGGAACGCAATCCCGTCGATCACGCCCGTGATGTCGGAAATTTTGCGCGAGCTGGCCGTGATCTGGTCCATGGTGGTCACCACCTGCGACACCACCTCACCGCCGCGCGCAGCCACCTGCGCGGCCGACGAAGCAAAGTCGCTGGCCTGACGAGAGGCCTGGGCGCTTTGCTGGATGGTGCCGGTCAGCACTTCCATAGAGGAAGCGGTTTCTTCCAGATTGGCCGCTGTCTGCTCGGTGCGGTGGCTCAGATCCTGGTTGCCAGTGGCAATCTCGGCACTGGCCGTCAAGATGTTGTTGGCCGCCTCCTGCACCTGCTGCACCAGACCGCGCAGCGCCTCCTGCATGCGCCCCATGGCATCGACCAGGCGCCCCACCTCGTCTTTGGAGGTGGCCTGCACGGCTTGCGACAGGTCGCCGCTGGCGATCCGCTGCGCCAGTTCACTGGCCGAGGCCAGCGACTGGCTGATGGAGCGCACGCTGAAGAAGGTGAGCGGAATCAGCACCGCCAACGCCAGCAGCAAGGCCAACCCGATCAGGCCCGACATGGTGGCCGTGAGGGATTCCACGCCCTTTTTGGCCTCTTCCATCTCCTCGCGGGCCTTGACCGCCAGACCGGACAGCGCCTGGTCGGTGGCTTCCATGTGCTTCTTCAGGCGCTCGGCATAGGCACCGCCTACGGCACCGTCGATTTGGGCCCGTTCAATCTGTTCGAACACCGGCGTGATGCCCGTCTCGTATTCCTTGATTTCCGCCAACGACTTGTCGATGGCCTCGACAAACCCCGGATTGCCCGCCTGAATCTTGCGCACGTCGGCCATCGACGTGGTCAGGATGTTGAGCGACTTCTTCCAACTCTCGCGCAGGGCCGCAACCTCCACCGCGTTGTTGAAGTTGATGATGATGTCTTTTTCTGCGCGGCGGACATCGCCGAGCGTGGTGCGCACGCCGGCCACATCCGTGAGCGTCTGCACACGCTGCGAGAAGAGGTAGTCCAGCGTCTGGCGGGTTCGTTCGAGCGCCATGTACCCCATGGCACCGATGACGACAAGCAACACCAGTGAAAAGATCGTCCCGAAATAAAGACGGGTACGGATAGACAGGCGGTTGAGGGCGTTCATGGCGCTACCTTACATTTCCGAACATCTAAAGCCAGGCATAAGCAACTAATGCGCCAAGCCGGCCACGCGGTCCCTTGTGGGGCCGGTAGGCCGACTATAGACGCCCGCTCGGCAGCGCACACCCCGGGGTTTTACCGCCCAGCGTCGGGCGGACACCACAGTCTGTCAGGCCTGCGGATGGATGGGCACGTAAAACTGCCCCCCAGTCTGCTGGAACTCACGCGCTTTGTCCCGCAGGCCTTGCGCAAGCGCCTGTTCCGCGTCTGGCACGCCTTGGCGGGCTGCGTAATCACGCACCTCCTGGGTGATCTTCATAGAGCAGAACTTGGGGCCGCACATCGAGCAGAAGTGCGCCACCTTGGCAGAGTCTTTGGGCAAGGTTTCGTCGTGGTATTCCCGCGCGGTCTCGGGGTCCAGTCCGAGGTTGAACTGGTCCTGCCAACGAAAATCGAAACGGGCCTGACTGAGTGCGTCGTCACGCGCCCGCGCACCTGGATGGCCCTTGGCCACGTCGGCGGCATGCGCCGCGATCTTGTAGGCAATGATGCCCTGCTTCACATCGTCGCGGTCCGGCAGACCCAAGTGCTCCTTGGGGGTTACGTAGCAAAGCATGGCGGTCCCCATCCAACCGATCATGGCCGCACCGATGGCGCTGGCGATATGGTCATAGCCCGGCGCGATGTCGATGGTCAGCGGCCCCAGGGTGTAGAACGGCGCCTCGTGGCAGTGCTTGAGCTGCTCGGCCATGTTAGCCTGGATCAGGTGCATGGGCACATGACCCGGACCCTCGATCATGGTCTGTACGTCGTGCTTCCAGGCGATCTGGGTGAGTTCGCCCAGGGTGCGGAGTTCTGCAAACTGCGCCTCGTCGTTCGCATCGCTGGCCGAGCCGGGCCGCAGCCCATCGCCCAAGCTGAAGCTCACATCGTAGGCCTTCATGATCTCGCAGATCTCTTCGAAGTGCTCGTACAGGAAGCTTTCGCGATGGTGCGCCATGCACCACTTGGCCATGATAGAGCCGCCGCGCGAGACGATGCCCGTGCGCCGCTGCGCCGTGAGCGGCACATAGGCCAGGCGCACCCCGGCATGGATGGTGAAGTAGTCCACCCCCTGCTCGGCCTGCTCGATCAGCGTGTCGCGGAAGATCTCCCAGGTCAGGTCTTCGGCAATGCCGCCCACTTTTTCCAGGGCCTGGTAAATCGGCACCGTGCCGATGGGCACCGGGCTGTTGCGCAGAATCCAGTCGCGCGTGGTGTGGATGGCCTTGCCCGTCGAGAGGTCCATCACGTTGTCCGCGCCCCAGCGAATCGCCCAGACCAGCTTTTCGACCTCTTCCTCGATGCTGGAGGTGACAGCCGAGTTGCCGATGTTGGCGTTGATCTTCACCTTGAAGTTGCGCCCGATGATCATGGGTTCGACCTCGGGGTGGTTGATGTTGGCCGGAATGATGGCGCGGCCGCGGGCCACCTCGTCGCGCACGAACTCGGGCGTGATGACCTGCGGAATCGCAGCCCCGAGGGACTGGCCTGCCAGACGGCGCTCTCGCGCACTGTCTTGCAGGTACTGCTGCATCCACTCGCGTCGGCCGTTTTCGCGCAGGGCGATGTATTCCATCTCAGGCGTGACAATGCCGCGGCGCGCATAGTGCATCTGGGTCACGTTGTGCCCTGCGCGGGCGCGGCGCGGACGGCGCTGCAAGCCGGCAGCATCGGCCCGCAACTGGGCCAGACGGGCCGTATCTTCGCCCTTCTGACCGTCGTCCAGCGCCACCGGCGGGCGGCCGTCGTAGAACTCGGTGTCCCCGCGGGCTTCGATCCAGGCACCGCGCACACTGGGCAAGCCGCGGCGCACGTCGATGTCCACGGCAGGGTCGGTGTAGGGCCCGGAAGTGTCATAGACGCTCACCACTTCACCGTTGGTCAACTGGATATCGCGAACTGGCACGCGAAGATCGGCAAATCGCTCACTGCCAAGATAGCTTTTGCGCGAAGCTGGGAAAGGCGCGCGGGCCGCTGCCAACAAGGCAGCAAAGTCGGGGCGGGGCAGGCGTTCGGGTGCGTTCATGTCGGGGCTCCTCGGGTCCGGATGAAGGGATGCTCCGGAGGGCCACCGCACCGGCAGCGCCCGTATGCGCCAGTCCGGCACCGCCAGGGTGCGGACCGGCCCGGGGGGCCAGCAGTGAAGGCTCTTCTTACGCCGGTATGAACCGGATCAAGTTCGTCGGGTTCGCAGGTGGCCTGGTGTCGCCAGGCTCCCGCATCTCAGTGCAACAGCACACCCCGGAGCAGGCCCGAGTGTAGCCGGACGCAGCCCCCGCCACACTCAAACCCCCAGGCGACTTATGAACACCACCGCAAAGAAGAAGCAGATGGCGATCAGCGTCCATTGGAGGACCACGATGCCCAAACGGCGATAGCGCGGCTGTCCGGTGCCCACATAGAACATGAAAGACACTGCCGCCGTGAGCAGCAAGGCCATCACCCCCCAGCGCAGCAGCAGCACGGCCAGCCTACCAGGCGCGGGCGAGTTGGCCAAAGCCGCTGGGCGCGGCACGCTCGTCGGCAAAAGTGACCTCTTCCCAGGCATCGCGCCGGGCCAGCAGTTCGCGCAGCAGAAGATTGTTCATCGCATGGCCCGAGCGGAAGGCGCTGTAGGCGGCCAAAAGCGGGCGACCGATGAGATAGAGGTCGCCCATGGCGTCCAGGATCTTGTGCTTCACGAACTCGTCGTCATAGCGCAACCCATCGCTGTTGAGCACCTTGTAGTCGTCCATCACGATGGCGTTGTCCAAGCCGCCCCCCAGCGCCAGACCGTTGGCGCGCATCATCTCGACATCACGCGTGAAGCCGAAGGTGCGGGCGCGCGCAATGTCACGGCTGTAGCGCCCAGAGCCCAGATCGAACTCCACACACTGGCCGGTCGAGTCCACCGCGGGATGGTCGAAATCGATCTCGAAACGCAGCTTGTAGCCATGGAAGGGCTCCAGACGCGCCCACTTGGCCTGCGGTCCGCTGCCCTCGCGCACTTCTACCGGACGCGTCACGCGAATGAATCGCCGCGGCGCCGGTTGCGCCACGATGCCCGCGCTCTGCAGCAGAAATACGAACGAGGCCGAAGATCCGTCGAGGATGGGCACCTCTTCAGCGGTGATGTCGACATACAAGTTGTCGATGCCCAGGCCTGCGCAAGCCGACATCAGATGCTCGACCGTGTGCACCTTGGCAGCGCCCGCCGCAATGGTCGACGCCAGCCGCGTGTCGGTGACGGCCTCGGCGCGGACCGGAATGTCCACGGGCTGGGGCAGATCCACGCGACGAAAGACGATGCCCGTATCAGGCTGCGCGGGGCGTAAGGTGAGTTCGACGCGCTGGCCGCTGTGCAGACCCACGCCGACTGCGCGCGTCAACGTCTTGAGTGTGCGTTGCTGGAGCATGCGTGGATTCTAGTGGGGCAGCCTGCGCGGCGCTGATGGGGGGCTTTGCAGCCTCTCAGAACGGCACACTTGCGAAGTCAGCTGGCCAGGGCTACAAACGTAAACGATTGTTGCAAAATCATCGGCTGCGCGCAGTAGGGCAAGCCGGCAGCGCAGCGCCTATCGACCACAGGAGACATGCAATGAACAAGCTCAGCTTCAAAATGAAAATCCTGCTCCTGCTGGGAACAGGATTGGCAGCCCTGTTGGTCATTGCCATCACATCGTTGGTGACCGAGCGCAGACAGATCATCGAATCGCGCAAGGAACTGCTGATCACGGCCGTGCAATCGGCTCACAGCATCGTCACCGCCTATCAGACGAAGGCCAGCAGCGGCGCAATGTCGGTCGAGGATGCGCAGAAGGCGGCCAAAGAAGCGCTTCGGGTGTCTCGCTATGGCGGGCCTGAAGGCAAGACCGAATACTTCTACATCTGGACACTGGATTCCGTCGGGGTGATGCACCCGATCAAGCCCGAGTGGGAAGGCCAAAACATGGCGGGCAAAGTCAAGGATGGTGCGGGCACCGACATCCTCAAGACCATCTCGGACGCGCTGAAGGCCAGCAAGGACGGTAAGGCATTTGTTCCCACCATGTTTGCACGTCCGGGGCAGACAGAGCTTGTGCCCAAATTGCAGTACGCCATCCGCGTAGACGGCTGGAACTGGATGGTGGGCTCGGGCCTGTACACCGACGACATCGACCAGCAGGTGCGCAACGCCCTGCTCAAGGACTTGCTGCTGCTGGTGGTGGTGATGGGCGCCATGGGCGCTGTCGGCTATGTGGTCACGCGCTCGGTGCTCAACCAGATCGGCGGCGAGCCCTCTGAAGCCATTGCGGTGATGGCGCAGGTGGCCCAAGGCAACCTGGACACGCAGATTCCCACCGGTCACCCGGGTTCGGTGCTCGACGGCCTTGCGCAGATGGTCACGTCCCTGCGCAGGCTGGTCACCGAGGTGCGCTCAGCCACCGACAGCATTGCCACTGCGTCCAGTGAGATCGCACAGGGCAATAACGACCTGGCCCATCGCACCGAAGACACCGCCAGCAACCTGCAGACCACAGCCAGCAGCATGGAGGAGCTGACGAGCACGGTGAAGCAGACGTCCGATTCCGCGCAGACAGCCAACCAACTGGCCAGCTCGGCCGCCGAAGTCGCCGCGCGCGGGGGCTCGGTCGTGTCGCAGGTCGTGTCGACCATGCAGGAGATCAACCAGTCGAGCGCGAAGATCGCCGACATCATCGGCGTGATCGATGGGATTGCGTTCCAGACCAACATCCTCGCATTGAACGCGGCCGTGGAGGCCGCACGCGCAGGCGAGCAAGGTCGAGGCTTTGCGGTGGTGGCAGGCGAGGTGCGCAACCTCGCACAGCGCAGCGCCGAGGCGGCCAAGGAAATCAAGAGCCTGATCCATGCCTCCGTGGAGAAGGTGGAATCCGGTTCCTCGCTGGTGGCCAACGCCGGCGAAACCATGAACGAAATCGTGGCCAGCGTACAGCGGGTCGCGGACATCATCGGAGAGATCCGCGCTGCCACGATGGAACAGAGCCAGGGCATTGCCCAGGTGAACACCGCGATGAACCAGCTCGACCAGATGACGCAGCAGAACTCGGCGCTGGTCGAAGAATCGACTGCCGCGGCCGACAGCCTGCGTGAGCAGGCACTCAAGCTGACCGAGGTGGTGGCGCTCTTCCGTGTGGGCGGTGGCGCCGACTCCCCGCGTCCCGCAGCCGCACCGCGGCCGACCCCGGCTCGCGCCCCCCTGCCCGCGGGCAAGCCCAAGGCGGCAGTGTCTCCGGTGGCCAAGCCTGCGGCTGCATTGCCGCCCAAGGCCAGCAAGCCGTCCGGTGACGATGGCGACGACTGGGAATCCTTCTGACCGAATGCGGCGCACCGCCCGGTTCGCCTCCGCCCTATCCAAAGGCCCGCAAAGCACACCGCCTGCGGGCTTTTTTTCGCCCCGGCCACCGTTTACGACCGCCATGGCCACCCCCAAGGGGGCGTCAAATCCGAGCCCCCCGCTGGAGCGCGAACTGCAACCACCGGACACACGGCAGCATGGCTGGCATGAAAAAGCCCGCAGGCAGCGAGTGCCTGCGGGCTTTGTCGAAGAAAAGAGGCTGCTGCCCGCCCACTGCCATCGGCAGCGCCAGACACACGCCGGTCAACCTAGAAACCGCAGTGGGATGCGCCCGCCAGTGCCGTGATCGGCGCACCAGGCTAGGCGAGACGACGCGGCGCACTCCTGTGCGCAAGGAGGCACAACGCCGCATGGCACGGCCAGTATGGTGCTGGCGGGCGCATAGCACTCTCACCTAGAAGGTGGGCGTGCCCACAAGGCGCCACTTCGACGGACATCAGAACTTTTCAGTGTGAACAAGCGGTCCACTGCGGTTTCTAGGGTCAATCCGCCTGCTTGCGCAAGAAGGCCGGGATCTCCAGGTCGTCCATCCCGCCAGACGACAGCGCGTCCACGCGGGCCGCAGCCTGTGCGCGGTTGTTGCGCCACACACTGGGCACCGCCATGTTGCCGTAGTCGGCCGTCACCGCAGCACCGCCGTGCACACCTGCAACACCGACGGCCGCTCCCAACGTGCCGGAGCCCGTGGCCATGGGCATGCTGAAGGGCAGGTTGTCGGTGCCCGTGCGCAGGCCACCTTGCACGACCTGGATCGGCTGGCGGCGTGCATTCGGACGCGACAGCCCCGTGGCCACCACGGTCACGCGGATCGCATCGCCCAGACTGTCGTCGTAGGCAGCGCCGTAGATCACATGCGCGTCGGGCGAAGCGTAGGCGTTGATGGTGCTCATGGCCAGGCGCGATTCGGCCAGCTTCAGGCTGCCCTTGGCAGCGGTCACCAACACCAGCACCCCCTTGGCCCCCGACAGATCGATCCCTTCGAGCAAAGGGCAGGCCACGGCCTGCTCGGCCGCGATACGGGCGCGGTCCGGTCCGGTGGCTGTTGCAGTGCCCATCATGGCGCGGCCGGGCTCGCCCATCACGGTCTTGACGTCTTCAAAGTCGACGTTCACCTGTCCGTACTCATTGATGATCTCGGCAATGCCGCCCACGGCGTTCTTGAGCACGTCATTGGCGTGGGCAAAGGCTTCCTCTTGGGTGACGTCTTCGCCCAGCACGTCGAGCAGTTTCTCATTGAGCACGACGATCAGCGAATCCAGGTTGGCCTCCAGTTCAGCCAGTCCTTCTTCGGCGTTGCCCATGCGGCGCTTGCCTTCCCAGTCAAACGGCTTCGTGACCACGCCCACCGTGAGGATGCCCATTTCCTTGGCCACGCGTGCGATCACCGGTGCGGCCCCAGTTCCGGTGCCGCCGCCCATGCCTGCGGTGATGAACAGCATATGTGCGCCGCTGATGGCCGCACGGATGTCTTCAATCGCGGCCTCAGCAGATTCACGGCCCTTGTCTGGCTTGCTGCCTGCGCCCAGACCGCTGCTGCCGAGTTGGATCACCCGGTGGGCCGAACTGCGGCTCAGCGCCTGGGCGTCCGTGTTGGCGCACACGAACTCCACACCCTGCACCTGGCGCTGGATCATGTGCTCAACCGCATTGCTGCCCCCCCCGCCAACCCCGATCACCTTGATCTGGGTGCCCTGGTTGAAGTCTTCGGCTTCGATCATCTCGATGGTCATCTGGGTGCTCCTAGTTTGATAGCGGGTGTAACACAAAAACAATAAGGTTCAAAGGGATATCCGGGTGTCTGCTTGGGTGCAGGACGCCATCGGTCGTCGCGCCGGCAGTGGCGCCATGGACCAGGTGGACCCTGTGGGACCTCGCAGCCTGTCAGCAGCCCGTGCGGCATGGGGGATATTGCGCAGAACATGCTCAGAAGTTCCCCACGATGAAGTCCTTGAAGCGACCGAACGCAGTCTTCATGGAGCCGCTCTTCTGCGCCACTTTGAAGCCGCGCATGCGCGCCAGCCGGGCCTCTTCCAGGAGACCCATCACGGTGGCCGCACGGGGCTGAGCGACCATGTCGGCCAGCGCACTCGAATACTTGGGTATGCCGCGGCGCACGGGCTTGAGGAAAATGTCCTCGCCCAGTTCCACCATGCCCGGCATCACGGCGCTGCCACCCGTGAGCACTACGCCTGACGACAACACTTCCTCGTAGCCAGACTCACGGATGACCTGTTGCACGAGCGAGAAAATCTCCTCGACGCGCGGCTCAATGACCCCCGCGAGCGCCTGCTTGCTGATCATGCGTGGGCTGCGGTCGCCCAGGCCTGGCACCTCCACCTGGCTTTCCGGATCGGCCAGCAGCTGCTTGGCAAAACCGCTCTCCACCTTGATGTCCTCGGCATCCTTGGTCGGCGTGCGCAGGGCCATGGCGATGTCGCTGGTGATCAGGTCGCCCGCAATCGGTATCACGGCCGTGTGGCGAATCGCGCCTCCGGTGAAGATCGCCACATCGGTGGTGCCCGCGCCAATGTCCACAACGGCCACGCCCAGTTCGCGCTCGTCGTCGGTCAGCACCGCTTGGCTGGACGCGAGCGGATTCAGCAGCAACTGCTCGACCTCCAGGCCGCAGCGTCGCACGCACTTGATGATGTTTTCGGCCGCACTTTGGGCGCCGGTGACGATGTGGATCTTGGCTTCGAGGCGGATGCCGCTCATGCCGATCGGCTCTTTCACGTCCTGGCCGTCGATCACGAACTCCTGGGGCTCCACCAGCAGCAGCCGTTGATCGCTGGAGATATTGATGGCCTTGGCCGTCTCGACCACGCGGGCCACGTCGGCCGAGGTGACCTCCTTGTCCTTGACAGCCACCATGCCGCTCGAATTGAGCCCACGGATGTGGCTGCCGGTGATGCCGGTGTAGACGCGCTGGATCTTGCAGTCGGCCATCAGCTCGGCTTCTTTGAGAGCCTGCTGGATGCTTTGCACCGTGGCGTCGATGTTCACCACCACGCCGCGCTTGAGCCCGTTGCTCGGTGCCACGCCCAGACCGGCGAGCTTAAGTTCGCCCTGCGGAAGCACCTCGGCCACCACCGCCATGACTTTGGCCGTGCCGATATCCAGCCCCACCACCACGTCCTTGTACTCTCTTGCCATTGTGTGTCTCTGCCTTGTTGGTTCAGGTTCGTGGCGCGGTTCAGCGCCGCGCAGCCGGATTCAGCGCCTCTGCCGTAACGGTGGTCACGCCACGTAGCCGCAATGCATACCCGCCCTGGTGCCGCAGGTCCGCAGACTCCAGGGCATCGACCCGGCGACCGTATTGGGCAGCCACCTGCGTGAGCGTGCGTACGAATCGTTCGGCGCGCAACACCACCTCATCGTCGCTGCCGCCGCCCAATTCGAGCGTCGCGCCGCTATCCAGCGTGGCACGCCAGCTGCCGCGTGCATTGAGCGTCAGTTCGGCCAGGTCGAGCTTCAGTGTGTCCATCACCGGCGCCAGTCGGCGGTACATGGCCAGCACCTGTGCCGAGCGCCCGTCGGGGCCGTTCAGTCGGGGCAGGCCTTCCTGCTCGACATCGCCAATGTTGGCCTCGAAGACCTCACCCTGGCGATTGACCATGTAAGAGCCGCTTTCGGGTCCCCACAGCGCCACGGCCTCATGCTCCTGCAGCTGCACGCGCAGGCGTCCAGGGAACTCGCGCCACACCTGAGCGCGTCGCACCCAGGGCACATCCTCGAAGGCTTCGCGTGCTTCCTGCAAATTGATGGTGAAGAAATTGCCCTCAAGCTTGGAGCTCACGTTGGCGCGCAGCGTCACGGCGTTGTTGTGCGTGAGATCGCCCTCGACCACGATGTGCTGGATGGCGAACCCCGGATGGCGCAACACCCACGAGGCCACGGCCCACAAGCCCAGCACGCAGAAGCCCACGAACAGGACCGATGCGGTCCAGTTCATGAGCTTAACGTCCAGGGGGGCGGGCAGCGTGGCGCTCATGGTGCGGCGTGGCCTCCCGCGGCAGGGGTGTCCAGTGCGGCGGATGCCAGCACCATCAGGCACAGGTCTTCGTAGCTGATGCCCGCGGCACGGGCCGACATGGGCACCAACGAATGCCCGGTCATACCCGGCGACGTGTTCATCTCCAGCAAGAAGGGCTTGCGGTCGCACGCGCGGATCATCAGGTCGGCACGACCCCAGCCGCGACAGCCGAGCGAACGGTACGCGGCCAGCACAATGCGCTGGATCTCGGCCTCTTCGGCGGCTGGCAGGCCGCTCGGGCACTGGTACTTCACATCGTCTGTGAAGTATTTGTGCTGGTAGTCATAGGCACCATCGGGCGCTTTGATGCGCACCACCGGCAAGGCGTGTGCGCCGGGCCCTGCGCCCAGAACGGCACAGGTCACCTCCTCGCCATCGATGAACTCCTCGCAGAGCACGTCTGCGTCGTAGCGGGCCGACAGGGCCACGGCATCCTGCATCTCAGACTGGCTGCGTACCTTGGTCACGCCGATCGAGGACCCCTCCCGCGGCGGCTTCACGATGAGCGGCAGGCCAAGCTCGGCCGGCACTGCGCGCATGGCGTCAGGGCCTTGCCGATCCGGGGCCAGCCACACGTGACGCGGCGTGGGCAGACCTTCGGCGATCCACAACCGCTTGGTCATGACTTTGTCCATGGCCACACTCGAGGCCATCACCCCCGAGCCGGTGTAAGGAATGCCCAGCAGTTCCAGCGCACCCTGCACGGTGCCGTCCTCGCCATGGCGGCCATGCAGTGCGATGAAGCAACGCTGGTAGCCGTCGCGGCGCAGGTCTGACAGGGCTTGGTGCGCGGGGTCGAAGGCATGCGCGTCCACACCGCGCGTGCGCAAAGCCTGCAACACCCCCGTGCCCGACATGAGCGACACCTCCCGCTCGGCCGAGGTGCCCCCCATGAGCACAGCCACCTTGCCCATGGAGCGACCGTCTACCTTGGTCTCCAATGCTGTCATTGTGCTTTCCCCGCCTGTGCCTGTAGCTCTCTATTTTGTAGCATCTCGACTACCTTGGCCGGAACAGCGCCGATGGAACCGGCGCCCATGCACATGACCACGTCACCGCTGCGAGCGTTGCTGACAATCGCCTCGGGAAGGTCGGCAATCTCGTCCACGAACACCGGCTCCACCTTGCCCGCCACGCGCAGCGCACGCGCCAGCGACCGGCCATCGGCCGCCACCACCGGCGCCTCGCCTGCGGCATAGACCTCGGTCAGCAGCACGGCATCGGCCTGGCCAATCACTTTCACAAAATCCTCGAAACAGTCGCGTGTGCGGCTGTAACGGTGCGGCTGGAACGCCAGCACCAGGCGCCGTCCAGGAAACGCACCCCGCGCCGCAGCCAGCGTGGCCGCCATCTCCACGGGGTGGTGGCCGTAGTCGTCGATCAGCGTGAACTGCCCACCATCGGCTGCGGGCAAGTCGCCGTAGCGCTGGAAGCGCCGCCCCACGCCCTTGAAGCCCGCCAACGCACGCAGCACAGCTTCGTCAGGGATGTTGAGTTCCACCGCCACGGCAATGGCCGACAGCGCGTTCAGCACGTTGTGCTCTCCGGCCAGGTTCAACTCCACCTCCAGGTTGGGCAGCGTCACACCGTTGCGCCGCTGCACCGTAAAGCGCATCCGGCCGGCCTCGGCGCGCACATTCAGCGCGCGCACCTGGGCATCGTCTGAAAAGCCATAGCTGGTCACCGGACAGGTGACCTGCGGCAGGATCTCGCGCACAGCCGGGTTGTCCACACACAGAATGGCTGTGCCGTAGAACGGCATGCGGTGCAGGAAATCGACGAACGCCCCCTTGAGTCGCCCAAAGTCGTGTCCGTAGGTTTCCATGTGGTCGGCGTCGATGTTGGTGACCACCGCCATCACAGGCAGCAGGTTGAGGAAGGATGCATCCGACTCGTCGGCCTCGACCACGATGTAGTCGCCGCTGCCCAGTTGGGCGTTGGCTCCCGCGCTGTTGAGGCGGCCGCCGATCACGAAGGTCGGGTCCAAACCGGCCTCGGCCAGCACACTGGTGACCAGACTGGTGGTCGTGGTCTTGCCGTGCGTGCCTGCAATCGCAATGCCCTGCTTGAGCCGCATGAGCTCGGCCAGCATCAGCGCCCGCGGCACCACGGGAATCTTGCGCTCCCGCGCTGCCAGCACCTCGGGGTTGTCGGCCTGCACGGCCGTAGAGGTGACCACGGCATCGGCTCCGTCGATGTTGGCTGCCGCATGGCCCACCGTGGTGCGGATGCCCAAGCCCTGGAGGCGGCGCAGCGTGGCGCTATCGGCCAGATCCGAGCCCGATATGCGGTAGCCGAGATTGAACAGCACCTCCGCAATGCCGCTCATGCCGACACCGCCCAGGCCGACGAAATGGATGTGACGAATCGCGTGCTTCATCGTGCGGCCAACTCCTCACAGGCCGTCACCACCTCACGGGTGGCGTGGATTTTTTGCATGGTTTTGGCCTTTTGTGCTTTATCGACAAGCACAACGCGCTCTGTTTTTTGTAGCATTTCCGCCAGTTTTTCTGCGCTCAGATCGCGCTGCTGCACCAGCCAGCCACCACCCGCATCGACCAGAAAGCGCGCGTTGGCGGTCTGGTGGTCGTCCACCGCAGATGGAAACGGCACAAACAGCGCCGCTGCGCCCACAGCCGCGATCTCGGTGACAGTGCTGGCCCCAGCGCGGCACACAATCAGGTCGGCTTCGGCAAAGGCCGTGGCGGTGTCGTCGATAAAAGGGACCAGTTCAGCCTCAACCCCCGCAGCGGCGTAGTTCGCACGCAGGGCGTCGATCTGGGCTGTGCCGCTTTGGTGCAGCACACGCGGACGTTGCGCGGGCGGAATCTGCGCCAAGGCCTGGGGCACCAACTCGTTCAAGGCCTTGGCCCCCAGGCTTCCGCCCACCACCAGCAGCCGTATCGGCCCACTGCGCCCGGCAAATCGTTCGGCTGGGGGCGCCTGGCGTGTAAAGCCTTCGCGCAGCGGGTTGCCTACCCACTGCCCCTTGGGAAACACCCCTGGAAATGCCGTGAACACTCGGTCGGCCACATGGCTCAGTACCTTGTTGGCCATGCCAGCCACGGAATTCTGCTCGTGCAGCACCAAGGGCACTCCAGCCAGCACCGCCATCATCCCGCCAGGGAAGGTCACATAGCCCCCCAGCCCCACCACCACGTCGGGCCGCACCCGACGCACCACGCGCCACGCCTGCCAAAACGCCCGCAGCAGGCGCATGGGCAAAAGGGCCATGGTGATGGGACCTTTGCCACGCACCCCCGAGAAATCAATGGCCTCGAAAGCGAAGCCTTGCGGCGGCACCAGGCGCGACTCCATCGAGCCGGGCGTGCCCAGCCAGTGCACCCGCCAGCCGCGTTCGCGCAGCGCCTGGGCCACGGCCAGGCCCGGGAAGATGTGCCCGCCTGTGCCACCGGCCATGATGAGCGCAGTCTTGGACCTGCTCATACATGGCCTCCGCGCGTGGATGCTGCGCATTCGGCAGCGCTAGCGCGCTGCAGGCCTTTGCTTTGTCGAAACAAACTCCTCATGCGCGGCCTCCGCGCAGCGAATGCTGCGCATTCGGCAGCGCTGGCGCGCTGCAGGCCTTTGCTTTGTCGAAACAAACTCCTCATGCGCGGCCTCCGCGCATGAGGAGTTTGTTTTCATAGTCCACGCGCAGGACAACGGCGATGGCGACGAGGTTCATGAGGATGGCCGAGCCACCGAAGCTCATCAGCGGCAAGGTCAGACCCTTGGTGGGCAATGTGCCCAGGTTCACGCCCATGTTGATGAACGCCTGGAAGCCAATCCAGATTGCCACGCCCTGTGCCACCAGGCCCGCAAATACCCGGTCGAGCGCGATGGCCTGGCGGCCGATGTGCATGATGCGGCGCGTCATCCAGAAGAACAGCACTATCAGCGTGAGCACGCCGACCAGACCGAACTCCTCACCGATCACTGCGAGCAGGAAATCGGTATGGGCCTCGGGCAACCAGTGCAGCTTCTCGACGCTGCCGCCCAGTCCCACACCGAAGATCTCGCCACGGCCGATGGCAATCAGCGAGTGCGAGAGCTGGTAGCCCTTACCCAGCGCGTGCTTTTCGCTCCACGGGTCGAGGTACGCAAAGATTCGCTCACGCCGCCAGTCTGACAGCCACACCATGGCCGCAAACGCGAGTACCAGGATGAAGGCGATGAGGAAGAACATGCGGGCGTTGACTCCGCCCAAAAACAGGATGCCCATCGCGATGACCGCGATCACCATGAACGCGCCCATGTCAGGCTCAGCCAGCAGCAGTACGCCCACCACGCCCACGGCCGCGCCCATGGGCAGCACGGCGCGGAAGAAGCGTTCCTTCACTTCCATGCGGCGCACCATGTAGTCGGCCGCATACACAAGCACCGCAAACTTCGCGACCTCAGAGGGCTGAAAGCCGAAGGGGCCGATCGACAGCCAGCGGCGCGCACCGTTGACCACTTTCCCGATGCCCGGTATCAGCACCACCACCAGGAGCAGGAGCGCCACGACGAACAGCCATGGGGCCACACGCTCCCAGGTGGCCATAGGCACCTGAAAAGCCAGCAGCGCGGCCACGAACCCGATCACCAGATACATCGCGTGGCGGGTGAGAAAGTGCGTGGGCGCATAGTTGGCAAAACGCGGGTTGTCCGGCAGCGCAACCGATGCCGAATACACCATCACCAAGCCCCAGGCGAGCAAGGCCACCACCACCCAGACCAGGGCCTGATCAAAACCGAGCACGCTGGCCGGCGTGGCTGTGGACTGGCGATATTCGGTACCGCCCACGCGCACCGGCAGCACGTCCACCGGTGCTTCTCCACGCGCAGGCCACCAAGCACGCAAGCGTTCGATGATCACGGCGCCGGACACAGCCATCACACCCCCTCCAGACTCTGGCCAGCATCCAGCGCCAGCGCGCGCACCGCGTCACAGAACACCTCGGCGCGGTGGGCATAGTCGCGGAACATGTCGAAACTCGCGCACGCAGGCGACAGCAGCACCGCATCACCGGCGTGGGCGCGCTGGGCGGCCATGCGCACGGCTTCGGGCAGGTCGGGGGCCTCCAGCATCGGCACGCCGGTGCCTGTCAGGGCTTCCCGGATGCGCGGCGCATCGCGGCCAATGAGCAGTACCGCCCGCGCATAGCGGGCCACCGGGGTGGCCAGGGGCGAGAAGTCTTGGCCCTTGCCCTCACCGCCCAAAATGACCACCAGGCGACGGTCGGCCCCCAAGCCCGCCAATGCGGCCGCGGTCGCACCGACGTTGGTGCCCTTGCTGTCGTCGAAGTACTCGACGTCTTGCACCACCGCCACCGACTCCACACGATGCGGCTCGCCGCGGTATTCGCGCAGGCCATAGAGCATCGGGGCCAGGGGGCAGCCCGCTGCCGTGGCCAGGGCCAGGGCCGCAAGGGCGTTGAGCGCGTTGTGACGCCCACGGATGCGCAGGGCATCGGCAGGCATGAGTCGCTGCACATGCAACTCGTCTTCGTCCACCGCAGCACGCGAGCGCTTGCGCGTCTCGTCCGCCTCCTGGGCACGCACCAGCCAGGCCATGCCGCTGACCACTTCAATGCCAAAGTCGCCCGGACGCCGCGGCATGTCGGCTCCAAAGGTCACATGCGGACGCTGCTGGGGCTTTTGTAGCTTCACGCGCACGGGCGGCGGCAGCATCTGCATGACCTCGGGGTCGTCACGGTTGAGCACCAGCAGACCCGACTCACCAAAGATGCGCGCCTTGGCCATACCGTAGGCGGCCATGTCGCCATGCCAGTCCAGATGGTCCTGCGTGAGGTTGAGAACAGTGGCCGCCGTCGGCTCGAAGCCGCGAACGCCATCGAGCTGAAAGCTCGACAACTCCAGCACCCAGACCTCTGGAAGGCTGTCGCCATCGATGCGCTCGGCCAAAGTATCGAGCAGCGTGGGGCCGATGTTGCCGGCCACCGCCACGCTGCGCCCTGCATGCTCCACCAGTTGCGCGGTCAGGCTGGTGACGGTCGTCTTGCCGTTGGTACCGGTGATGGCCAGCACGGCTGGAGCATAGCCATGCGCCCTGCGCAGTGTGCTCAGCGCCTGGGCGAACAAATCCAGTTCGCCGCCGGTCACAAGCCCCTGCGACTGGGCCGCTGACCAGACCGGTGCAATCGTGGCGGGCAACAGACCCGGCGACCGGTACACCGCTGCATAACCCTGGCCATCCACCAGCGTGGCCGCGAAGGCTCCCGCCACAAAACGCACGCCGGGCAACTCGGCCTGCAGCACGGCCAACTGGGGCGGCGCCTCGCGCGTGTCGGCCACGGTCACCTCGGCACCCGCGCGTGCGCACCAGCGGGCCATCGCAAGTCCGGAAGCACCCAGGCCGAGCACCAGCACTTTGCGCCCCTGAAGCGGCAAGGGATCGCTGCCCGCAGGCCAACCTGCGGGCACTGGGGCCTGGTTCAGCTTGGTGTTGGGCGCTACAGCCAGGGCCGCGGCCTCGGACGGCGTATCGTCAACCGCCTCGGCCTCCGGGGCCGCCACTTCGGCAAAGATCTGATGCACGAACGCCTTCGCAGCGCGTGCGGCAGAGCCAGGTTCATACGCAGGCTCCACGGCACGCGCGGGCTTCAGCTGCTGCGGCTCGGCCGGCAACGCCCGCGGAGCATTCTCGTCTGCCTGGGCAGATAGCGCACTGTGGGGCAAGGGCTCCGCCCCGGGCAAGCAGGCACCGGCGCTCGTGGCGAGTCCGGTCGACTGCGCCAGGCGGTCAGCCGCAGGCTCGTGGGTTTGTTCGGGTGTGTTCATCGCAGTTTCAGCGTGGACAGGCCCACCAGGCACAGCAGCATGGTGATGATCCAGAAACGGACCACCACCTGGGTTTCTTTCCAGCCGCTCTTTTCAAAATGGTGGTGCAGCGGCGCCATCTTGAGCAGGCGGCGCCCCTCCCCGTAGCGGCGCTTGGTGTACTTGAACCAAGTCACCTGCAGCATCACAGACACGGCCTCGACGACGAAGATGCCGCCCATGATGGCCAGCACAATCTCCTGCCGAACGATCACGGCGATGGTGCCCAGCGCCGCCCCCAGCGCCAGCGCCCCCACGTCGCCCATGAACACCTGCGCCGGGTGGGTGTTGAACCACAAAAAAGCCAGTCCGGCACCGGCCATGGCAGAGCAGAAGATCAGCAACTCGCCCGTACCCGGGATGTAGGGGAAGAACAGGTACTTGGAATACACAGCGCTGCCTGTGACGTAGGCAAACACGCCCAGCGCCGAACCGACCATCACCACCGGCATGATGGCCAGGCCATCCAGCCCGTCGGTGAGGTTGACCGCATTGCTCGAGCCCACGATGACCAGATAGGTCAAGATCACAAAGCCCAGCACCCCCAGCGGGTAGCTGATCTCCTTGAAAAACGGCAAGAGCAGCCCAGCCTTGGGCGGCAGATCCAGCGCGAAGCCCGACTGCACCCAGGTGATGAACAACTCCAGCACCCGTTCGTTGGAATTCTCGGAGATGCTGAACACCAGATACAGCGCTGCCAGCAGCCCGATCAGCGACTGCCAGAAGTACTTCTCACGCGAACGCATGCCCTCGGGGTCTTTGTTGACCACCTTGCGCCAGTCGTCCACCCAGCCGATCGCGCCAAAGCCCAAGGTGACGATGAGCACGATCCAGACAAAGCGGTTTGACAGGTCAAACCACAACAGGGTCGAGATCGCAATCGAGAGCAAGATCAGGACTCCGCCCATGGTGGGCGTGCCACTTTTGGACAGATGGCTTTGCATCGCATAGCCGCGGATGGGCTGGCCGATCTTGAGCGACGTGAGCATGCGAATCACGCGCGGCCCAGCGATCAGCCCGATGAGAAGGGCTGTCATCGCGGCCATCACCGCCCGGAAAGTCAGGTACTGAAAGACCCGGAAGAAGCCGAACTCGGGCGACAGGCCCTGCAGCCACTGCGACAGCATCAGCAGCATGCGACCTCCGCGTGTAAACGCCGCACCGCGGCAGACTTCACGTCAGTGCGTGGCATGATGGATTCCCTCCTGCTTGGTGGTCGTCGCCGGGCCGTGCGGCGGCCTCTATGGCGTGGATGGCCTGTTCCATCCGCATGAAACGCGAGCCCTTGACCAGCACACTGCCCACGCCCATCAGGCGCTGCAACACAGCCTGTTGCAACGCGTGCATGTCGGGCCAGTGCTGTGCACCAGCACCAAAGGCCTGGACAGCATGGACACTCAGGCTGCCCAGGCAATACAGGTGCTCGATGCCGCGCTCGCGCGCGTATGCCCCCACTTCGCGGTGGAAGGCTGGCCCCTGATCACCGACCTCGCCCATGTCGCCCAGCACCAGCAGGCGCGGGCCCGGCAGCCCGGCCAACACGTCGATGGCCGCGCGCACGGAGTCCGGGTTGGCGTTGTAGGTGTCGTCCACCACGCTGAGCACATGGCCCCGGACGGCAAGCGACAGCGCCCGGGAACGCCCCTGCACCGGCTCAAACGCCGACAGCCCGCGCGCAATGGCCTCCAGCGGAACTCCCGCTGCCAGCGCGCAGGCTGCTGCGGCCAGCGCATTGCGCACGTTGTGTTGCCCAGCAATCGCCAGGCGCGTGACGATGGTGCCAGCCGACGTCCGAAGGCTGACCTGCCAGGCGCCATCGGCCCAAACAGCAGCTTCAGACAATCCCACCGCCCCCCCCTCGCCGAAGGTGACGACTTCGCGCTGGCCCGCCAGCGACCGCCACAGCGGTGTGTAAGGGTCGTCCGCAGGAAACACGGCGACTCCATCGGGCGGCAAGGCACTGAACACGGAACCGTTCTCCCGTGCCACCGCCTCGACGGTCTGCATGAATTCGAGATGCTCGCGTTGCGCGTTGTTCACCAGGGCCACGGTGGGCTGTGCGATGGCGGCCAGGTCGGCGATCTCGCCCGGATGGTTCATACCGAGCTCCACCACCCCGATGCGGTGCGCGGGCGTCAGACGCAACAGGGTCTGAGGAACCCCTACCGCGTTGTTGAGGTTGCCGCGGGTGGAAAACGCATGCGCACCCGCGTGGGCCGCCAAGATCGCGGCGATCATCTGCGTGACCGTGGTCTTGCCGTTGCTGCCCGTAACGGCCACCAGCGGTAGCCTGAACTGCGCACGCCAGCCTGCGGCCAGCGCCCCCAACGCCCGGCCAGTGTCGGGCACCACAATGCCAGGCAAGCCAGGGGGCAGGCGACCTGGTTCGGCCACAGCCGCCACCGCACCCGCAGCGGCCGCCTGCGCCAGAAAGTCGTGGGCGTCGAAACGTTCGCCGCGCAGGGCTACGAACAAGTCGCCCGCCTGCAAGGAGCGTGTGTCGGTGTGCACGCGCAGCAGCGGCGTTTCAGGTTCGCCCAGGCACTGCGCCGGCGCAATGCGCTGTGCGATCCAGGCGTGCGCCTGGCCCAGGGTCATCATCGCAGCGGTCATGCCGCACCCTCCCGCGCATTCAAAGCAGCCTGCGCATGTTCCCAGTCGGAAAACGGTCGGCGCTCACCGGCCACTTCCTGGTAGTCCTCGTGGCCCTTGCCGGCGATCAGCACCACATCGTGCGGCCCGGCTTCGCGAACCGCACGCGCAATGGCCACGGCACGGTCCAGCTCGGCTTGCACCGTGGTGCCGGCGATCGTGCCCTGCAGAATCTGGTGCACGATGGCAGCCGGATCCTCGCTGCGGGGGTTGTCACTGGTGACGATCACACGGTCGGCCCCACGCTGTGCCGCAGCACCCATGAGCGGGCGCTTGCCTGCGTCGCGGTCGCCGCCGCAGCCAAACACACAGCAGAGTGCGCCGCCGCGCTCTGCCGCCTGCGGGCGCAGGGCCGCCAGGGCCTGCGACAGCGCATCTGGCGTATGGGCGTAGTCCACCACCACCAAGGGTTGGCCAGGGCGTTCCAGACTCTGCATGCGACCGGGCACGGGCGTCAGTTCCGCGCAGACGGCCACGGCGTCTGCCAGCGGCACGCCAGCCGCCCGCAGGGCACCGATCACGCCCAACAGGTTGAGCACGTTGTACCGCCCTACCACGCGGGACTGCAGGAACACACGCTGCCCGGCCTCAAGCACATCAAAGGCCAGCCCGCCCTGCCCTGTGCGGATATTCTCGGCCTGCAAACGTGCCTTCGCATGGAGCGAGAGGCTCCAGACATCCAGAGGGGCTGCGGCCAACGCTGCCATCAAGGCGGCCCCGGCCGGATCGTCCTGGTTGATCACCGCCGCGCGCAGACCAGGCCAGTCGAACAGGCGGCGCTTGGCGGCCCAGTAGGCGGCCATGCTGCCGTGGTAGTCGAGATGGTCCTGCGTAAAGTTGGTGAACAGCGCCGTGTGCAATTGCAGGCCTGCCATGCGCTCCTCGGCCAGCCCGATGGAAGACGCCTCCATCGCGCAGGCCCGCAACCCCTGGTCTGCAAAACCGCGCAGCGCTTGTTGCAAGCGCACTGGGTCGGGCGTGGTCAGGCCTGTGGGCGTCACGCGGCCTGGCACGCCCACCCCGAGCGTGCCCACAACGGCGCAACCACCTGCTGGCAGTACGCCACGGTCGGCCAGCGCGGTCCAGGCCTGCGCCAGCCACCAGCTGGTACTGGTCTTGCCGTTGGTGCCCGTGACGGCCATGGTGTGCAGCGCGGCCGAAGGCTGCCCCCACCAGCGCGCCGCCAGCCATCCAGTGGCCGCCTTGAGCCCGGCGAAAGACACCACATCGGCGGCACCGAAGTCAAAGGCCTGTACCCCCTCGTGCTCGACCACGCAGGCTGCCGCACCGCGCACCAGTGCGTCGGCCACATGGTGACGCCCATCGGTCGCCGCACCAGGCCAGGCCACAAAGGCATCTCCGGGCTGCACCTGGCGGCTGTCGATGCGCAGCGATCCTGTGCAACGGGTGCGCAACCAAGCCTCCAGGGCGTCGAGCGTGGGCATGCACTGCGTCACAGCGACTCCTCCACGGCGTTGGCCACGATCTGGGGCTTGACCGCCATATCGGGGGCCACCCCCATCATGCGCAAGGTCTGCTGCACCACCTCGCTGAACACCGGAGCCGCCACAGCACCGCCGTAGTACACGCCGTTGCTGGGCTCGTCGATCATCACAGCCACGATGATGCGCGGCTTGTCGATAGGTGCCATGCCGGTGAACCACGCCCGGTACTTGCCCGTGGCATAGGTCTTGCCCACCTGCTTGCGCGCGGTGCCCGACTTGCCGCCCACCGAGTAGCCCACGGTCTGGGCTTTCTGACCGGTGCCACCGGGGCCGGCGGCCATCTGCAACATCTTGCGCACCTGCTCGGCGGTGCGCTCCGAAAACACGGGCACACCCACAGCGGGCTCGTCGGTCTTGAGCAATGTGGCCGGAATGACGCGACCGCCATTGGCGAACACGGTGTAAGAGCGCGCCATCTGGAACAGACTGGCGGACAGGCCATAGCCGTAGGACATGGTGGCCTGCTCGATTGGCCGCCATGTCTTGTAGGGCCGCAGTCGGCCGCTGATGGCCCCTGGAAATCCGATCTGCGGCCTTTGCCCAAAGCCCGCTGCCGAGAAGGTTTCCCACATCTCGCGCGCCGGTATCTGCATGGCCAGCTTGGTAGTGCCCACGTTGCTCGACTTCTGTATCACGCCCTCGACGGTGAGCACGCCGTAGTTGTGCGTGTCGCTGATGGTGGAGCCGGTGATATTGATGCGCCCCGGCGTGGTGTCGACCAGCGTGTCGGGACGCACGCGGCCGCTTTCCAGTGCGATGCCCACCGTGAACGGCTTCATGGTCGAGCCGGGTTCGAACACGTCGGTCAGTGCGCGATTGCGCAGCTGCTCGCCGGTGAGGTTCTCGCGTTTGTCGGGCACAAAGCTGGGGTAGTTGGCCAATGCGAGCAATTCACCCGTGTGCGCATCCAGCACGACCACGCTGCCACCCTTGGCCTTGTGCAACGTCACCTGGTCGCGCAACTTCTGGTACGCAAAAAACTGCACCTTGCTGTCAATGGAGAGCTGAATATCGCGGCCGTCGACCGGTGGAATGGTCTCCCCCACACCCTCGACGACGCGCCCAAGGCGGTCCTTGATGACACGCCGCGAACCAGGCTTTCCCGACAGGTCTTTGTCGAAAGCAAGCTCCACGCCCTCCTGCCCACGGTCTTCTACGTTGGTGAAGCCCACCACGTGGGCCGCAGCCTCCCCTTCGGGGTACTGGCGCTTGTATTCCTTGCGCTGATAAATACCCTTGATATCGAGCTTGGCAATCTGCTGACCCACGTCCCAGTCGATCTGGCGCTTGATCCACACGAAGGTCTTGTCCTCGTCCGAGAGTCGGGCCTTGAGGGCAGGCAGCGGCATCTCCAGCAGCCTGGCCAGCTCCTTGAGCTTGACCTGCACTTCAGGCTTTTCCTGCTCCACGTCTTCCGGGATGGCCCAGATGCTCGCCGCTGGCACGCTCGATGCCAGGATCAGGCCATTGCGGTCAAGAATCTTGCCGCGATTGGCGGGCAGCTCCAGCGTGCGGGCAAAGCGCACTTCCCCCTGCCGCTGGAAGAAATCGTTGCCAATCACCTGCACGTATGCAGCGCGCCCCGCCAGACCAACGAAGCCCAGCGCGAGCATGGCCACGATGAACTTGCTGCGCCAGACCGGCGTCTTGCTGGCCAGTAGCGGGCTGGAGGTGTAGCGCACGCTGCGGCTCATGGCTGGGCTCCGGGGCGTGCCGTTGCGGGCGTTCCAGGCTCGGCCACATATTGGGTGATGGCCGGTGTGGCTGTGCGCATCTGCAGCTGGGCGCGTGCGATCTTTTCCACCCGAAGCGGCGTGGCCTGGGCGCGCTTTTCCACCTGCAGGCGCTGGTGCTCGGTTTCCAGCCGCCGGGCCTCGGCCACGGCGCGGTCAAGCTCAGTGAACAGGCGGCGCGACTGGTACTGCGTGTGGACGAGGTACAGCGCACTGGCAATCACGGCCACCAGCAGCACAAGGTTCAGGCGGATCATGCGTCCGTCCTCTCGGCCACGCGCAAAATGGCGCTGCGCGCGCGGGGATTGGCCTCGACCTCGGCCTGCGAGGGCTTGATGCGGTCCAGCGCCTTGAGCTTCATGGGCTGGGGCGCTGCAAACGGGGCACGGCGGTCGTACGCCTCTTTCGAGTGCTTGGCAATGAACTGCTTGACGATTCGGTCTTCCAGCGAATGAAAGCTGATCACCGCCAGCCGACCGCCCGGCACCAACACGCGCAGGCTCGCGTCTAACGCCTGCTGCAGCTCTTCAAGCTCGGCGTTGATGAAAATCCGAAGAGCCTGAAATGTGCGCGTTGCAGGGTTCTGGCCCTGCTCGCGGGTTTTGACCGCGCCAGCCACGAGGGCGGCCAGTTCAGCGGTGCTTGCAAGGGGGCCCCGTTCCGTGCGCCGAGCAACAATCGCCTTTGCAATGGGGCCAGCAAACCGTTCTTCACCGTATTCACGAATCACCTCCGCAATCTGCCCCACCTCGGCCGAGGCCAGCCATTCGGCCACGCTCTCGCCGCGCGTGGGGTCCATGCGCATATCGAGCGGGCCATCCCCACGAAAACTGAAACCTCGGGCGGGGTTGTCAATCTGGGGCGAACTCACGCCCAGATCCATGAGCACGCCGCGCACACTGGCATCCGGCAGCGCCGCGAGCTCGCGAAAACCTTCGTGGCGAATGGAAAAACGCGCATCGGTGATGCGCGTTGCTGCCTGGATCGCCTCGGGGTCCTTGTCGAACGCCACGAGGCGTGCGCCAGGCCCAAGCCGCTCCAGAATGCGCCGGCTGTGCCCGCCGCGGCCGAAGGTGGCATCCACCCAGGTGCCGTCGGGCGCCTGTCCGGCCGCCCCCAGCAGGGCATCGACCGCCTCGTGCAGCAAAACGGTGGTGTGTTGGAGTGTGTCCATGGGCACCGTCAGAACGAGAAGTCCTTGAACACATCGGGCATCTCGCCCTGCATGGCCTCGGCCTCCTGGGCCTCGTAGGTGGCCTTGTCCCACAGCTCGAAGTGGTTGCCCATGCCCAGCAGGATGGCTTCGCGCGTGATGCCGGCAGCGGCGCGCAGTTCGGGCGAGATCAGCACGCGGCCCGTGCCGTCCATCTCTACGTCCATGGCATTGCCCAGAAAAATACGCTTCCACCACTGGGCCGACATGGGCAACTGGGCAATGCGCTCGCGGAACTTCTCCCACTCGGGACGCGGAAACACCATCAGGCAGCCGTGCGGGTGCTTGGTGAGCGTGAGCTGACCGGAGGCCACAGCGCCCAGCACGTCACGATGCCGGGTCGGCACGGACAGCCGACCTTTCGCATCGAGACTCAGCGACGAGGCACCTTGAAACACGAAACGGATTCCCCACTCGGTCGATTGGCCGTCTGCAGACCCTTGGACGGGTCGAGCGACACTTTTCACCACTTAATTGCACTTTTTTCCACTGTAGCAGGAAAAGGCGAGCGAGCAGCGTCCGCCGCTACAAACTTTTGCAATGAAATCAATGACTTAGCCGCGCTTTTGCAAGCCCCGCAAGGCAAAAAACCTTGCAAATGAAAGACTTAGCGCACCAATCGCAAGTGAAGTCTGAAGCCCAACCTGATGCGCGCCCGCGCAGGAAATGCGGCTGCTGTGCGACGCACCCACGGGCGCATGCCGCCCGCCCTCAGGCCACGGCTGCGTTGGGCGCAGCGGCCACGCCAGCAACCGACGCCGGGACACCAGCGGCGCAGGCACCGACCCGGGCACAGTGCACGGATGTGGATGGAGCGCGGCAGCTGCCACGATGCGCTCAGCCTAGAAACCGCAGTTGGATGCGCCCGCCAGTGCCGTGATCGGCGCGCCAGGCAAGGCCAGACGCCGCGGCGCAC
>JBKBUN010000187.1:0-4530 GCA_046289925.1 Burkholderiaceae bacterium
GAGTGCGCCGCGTCGTCTGGCCTTGCCTGGCGCGCCGATCACGGCACTGGCGGGCGCATCCAACTGCGGTTTCTAGGCTGAACAAAGGCTTTGCGTGCGCATCCTGCTGGTCGAAGACGATCTGCCCCTGGCTGAGGCCGTCTGCAGCTACCTGCGCGGACGCAGCTACACCGTGGACCATGTGCCCACACTGGCCGCCGCACGCGCGCACCTGTTGGGCGCAGCTTATGAGGCCGTGCTGCTCGACCTGCACCTGAGCGACGGCGACGGACTGTCGCTGCTGCCCCTGCTGCGTGCCCTGCCGCAGGTGCCCGTGGTGCTGGTGCTCACCGCGCGCGACCAGGTCAGCGACCGCATCCGCGGCCTGGACGCCGGTGCCGACGACTATCTCGTCAAACCCTACGATCCCGAAGAACTGCTGGCGCGGCTGCGCGCCGTCAACCGCCGCCGTGCGGCCAGCCACGCGCCGCTGGTGCAGGTGGGTGCTCTTGAGATCGACCTGGGCCGCGAGCTGGTACGGCTGCGCGGCCGGCCGGTGCTGCTCACACCCAAAGAATGGGCGCTGCTGCGCGTGATGGCCGCGCGCCCCGAGCATGTGCACACCCGTGAGGCCCTGCTGGACGCGTTGTACGGCTTTGACGAAGAAGCCGACAGCAACACGCTGGAAGTGTTCGTAAGCCGTCTGCGCCGCAAGCTCGGCCGCGACGCGATTGCCACGCTGCGCGGCCAGGGCTACCGGCTCTGCGCAGACGGCGCGGCATGAACACCGCCGCCTTCATCGGCCGCGCGGCCGCACCGCGGCTGGCCGAACGGCTCACGCGCTCGCTGCTGTGGGTGCTGACCGCCGTCTGGCTGGCCAGCATCGTGGGCGTGTCGCTCTACCTCAACCGGCAGATCAACCGCAATTTCGACCACGAACTCGAAGAAAGCGCCCACCGCATGATGGAAGCGGCGCTGTACCAGGTGGCCGCCCAGGGAGTCCCAACATCAATCCCCCTGCTGGCAACAGAACCCCTGTTTGAGAGCACCCCCCTGGTCTATCAGCTCGTGCGTGCGCCCGACCGCGTGCTGTTGCGATCGCAAAACGCCCCGGTACAACCCTTTGCCGTGCCGCTGCGCCAGGGCTACTACAACGTGAAAGACTGGCGCGTGTACGTGGCCGAGCACCCACAGGAGCCGCTGTACCTGCTGCTGGCCGACCCCCTGGCCGAGCGCAGCGAAGCCCTGCAGCAGGCGCTCTTCACCCTGCTGCTGGCCGCCGTGGTGGTGCTGTCGCTGCTGGCCTGGCTGCTGCGCCGCGTGGCCGAGCGCGAGCTGCGCGTGCTTGGCCAGTTGCAGGCGCAAATCGGCCAGCGCGGCGGGCGCGACCTGAGCGCACTGCACCTGGCCGACCTGCCGCTGGAACTGCGCGCCTTGGGCGAGGACATCAACCGCCTGCTCGCACGCCTGGCCGAAGCCCTGGACGTGGAGCGGGCGCTGGCCGCCAACGCCGCGCACGAGCTGCGCACGCCGCTGGCCGCCGCCACGCTGCGCCTGCAGACCGCACTCGACCAAGGCGGCCCGCAGCCCGACGTGCAGGCGGCTCTGGCCGCGCTGCGCACCCTGGCGCAACGCACCGAGAAACTGCTGCAGCTCTCGCGCGCCGAATCGGGGGCGGCTTGGCAGCGCGTGCCGGTGCCGCTGGACGCGCTGGCCAGCACCGTAGCCCAGGAGTTCTGGCACGCCAGCGACGACGCCCGGCGGCGGCTGGACCTGGTGCTGCCCGACGAGCCGCTGCCGCCTGTGTGGGGCGACCCGGACACACTGGCGATCGCGCTGCGCAACCTGCTCGAAAACGCCCTGCGCTACAGCGCCGGAGCCGCCGTGACCCTGGAAGTACGCGCCCCCGCCCAGTTGTGCGTACACGACCAGGGCCCGGGCGTGGACGCCCAGCGCCTGCGCACGCTGCGCGAGCGCCATGTGCGCCACGCGCGCGACCAGGCAGGCTACGGGCTGGGCTTGTCGATCACCAGCACCATCGTGGCGCGCCACGGGGGCCAGCTCACGCTGGCGTCACCCCTGGCCGGGCAGGCCCGGGGCTTTGAAGCCTGCATCAGCCTGCCGCCCGCGCCCGGGCACCACGGCGCAGCCGACTGAGCACACCCCTGCGAATCCGGGCTGCGCCCTGGCGCTTCAGCGCACCTGCACCGTAGTGCCCAGCGCCAGGCGTCCCGTGCCCGGCTCCCATTGCACGCCACTGAGCACGTTGTCGGCATTGGCAAAGCGCAGTGCATAGGCAGGCTGTGCGGCCAAGGCCGGGGCCGCATCCGGCGCGCCGACCAGCACGCGGTAGCTGCCTGGCGCCAGCGAGGCGGGCAGGCTCACCGAGCCCGCCCATTGCAGGGTGTCGCCCGGGGTGGCTTGGCGCAGGTCGGTGCCGGCCAGCGGCAGCGCTGTGGCGCGGTCGGCAGCATCTACCAAATAGAGGGTCAGCGTGCGCGGGTTCAGCGGCCGTGCCCAGCCCTGATTGCTGAAAGCCAGCCTCCATTCGAGCGCCCCGCCCGCAACCGCTGTGGCCGCGTGGGCCACCGTGTGCAATTGCAGCCGGTAGCCCAATTTGCGCGACACCTCGGCCAGGCAGCCCTCGGCCTGCCAGCGCGCAAAAAAACCCTGGTAGTAGTCGCGGTTCAGGTAGCTCATGCGGTAGGCCGCGCCCTCGCGCAGGATGTCGCTGCACGCCATGCGCGCCTGCGCGGGCTGCGGCGGCAGGCAGGTTTCACCCCCCGCCCCTGTGACGCTGGCGGCCGCCTGGGCGTAGCTGCGCAGCACGGCCGACTGGGTCGGGGTGCTGGCCCAGTAGGTGCCCACATCGTCCGGGCTGGCCAGAAAGCAGTCGTTGTGCAAGCCGATGCGCGCCGCTGCAGGCGGCTGCGGGTCCAGCATCTGGGCCAACGTGGCAGTGGTGGGATACCACGCCGCCAGGTCGGCCGGGTAGCGCACCTGCAGCGTGCGGCCCGGCGGCAGGGCCTGCAGCAGCGCATCGCGCACGGCGGCCTTGTTGGCCGGCGAGGTCAGATTGTTGGACGAGGTGTGCCACTCGCCCCAGGCCCCGATGAAGCCGCCCTGCAGCACCGCGATCACGTCGGCGTTGGCCTGCAGCACGGGCTGCAGTTGGGCAATGTGGCGCTTGACGCGCGACAGCCGCGCGTCCTGGGCGTTCAGGTAGTCGGTCTCGTTGCCCGGATAGTTGTAGGCAAAGCGCACCACGGCCTTGAGGCCGCGCGCGCGCAGCTGCGCAAAGCCCGACTCCAGCGCACGCAGGTACGAGGCTGGCAGATCCCGCGTGCGATAGGCCGACAAGTCGGCCGGTGTATAGACCAGCCGGTGCCCGGCTGCTGCCACGCTGTCCAGCTCAGCGGCGCTGAGCCTGGCAGGGTCGGCGGTGAAGCGGTAGAAACCACGCTCGGGGTTGGGAAAGTCGAGATCGGTCGGCTGCAGCGCCACCTCAACCCAGGGCGCAGGCGCGGCCGATCGGGCGCTGGCCACCGCGGCTGCCCCCCCGGGCAGAGCCTCTGGCTGCGAGCGCGCGCTGGGCTCGTCCCCACCCCCACCACAGGCCACCAGCCCCACGCACGCCGCCATGGCCGCGGCACCTCTCCACGATCTGCGATGCTTATCCATGGCTGCGCCCCCGGATTTGTTCTGTGGACGCAATGTTCTCAAGCCCTCCCCCGGTCATGCCATCAGCAGGGTTGTCACAATGGTGAACAAATGCAACGCGGCCCGCGACCGCAACCCTGCGCCCGCGCAGCCGCCCCTTCCTCGACTCCCCATGCACCCATCGCCATCGACCGAGACCATCCACATCCGCTACCTGTGCACCGGCGTGGCACGCCGGCTGCAGTTGCATGGGCGCAGCGTGCTCACAGGCATTGGCAAGGCCGAGCGGGCCGGGGCGGTGAGCGTGGGCCGACTCGGGCTCGACGGCGACGAGCAGGCCGACCTGTCGGTGCACGGCGGGCTCGACAAGGCTGTGTACGCCTACCCGGTCGCGCACTACGCTTTTTGGCAAGCGCAGCGGCAGGCCAGGGGCGTGGGCCTGTTCGACGAAGCGCTGCCCCCGGGCTTTGTGGGCGAGAACCTGGGCATCGAGGGGCCACCCGAGGCCGCCTTGTTCGTGGGCGACACCTGGCACTTTGCCAACTGCGTGCTGCGCGTGACCGCACCACGCGAGCCCTGCTACAAGTTCAGTGGCGTG
Source organism: Burkholderiaceae bacterium (assembly GCA_046289925.1). GTDB lineage: Bacteria > Pseudomonadota > Gammaproteobacteria > Burkholderiales > Burkholderiaceae_C > Acidovorax_G. The sequence goes on from JBKBUN010000187.1 coordinate 4,238, forward strand.
ATGGGCTACGCCCAGGCTGGCCGCGACATGGCAGCGCAGGGGCTGTGCGGTTGTTACCTGGCCGTGGTGCAGGAAGGCACACTGCGCGCGGGCGAGGTGGGCCGCGTCGTGCCCGGACAGCGCGCGCTGAGCATCGCGCAGGCACTGCAGGCCAAGTGGGCCAAGCACCGCCAGTAAGGTGCGGGCATGCGTTGGAGGGATCCGGTGGCACGGTGCGGTCAGCCTAGAAACCGCAGTTGGATGCGCCCGCCAGTGCCGTGATCGGCGCGCCAGGCAAGGCGAGACGACGCGGC
>JBKBUN010000188.1:0-4287 GCA_046289925.1 Burkholderiaceae bacterium
CACCTGCCGGCCAGTCCGTTCGCGCCGGCGATGCCCCAGTGACAGTGTTGCTTTCCACACGAAACGACATGGAGCCTTGCAGCCTCTATTGAATTTCGAGTGGGTATGCAGGCCGGTCTTTGGGCGCGCGAGCGGGGTCAAGGGCGGGCGCAGCGGGCCCTTGACGCGGCGCGCGTGACCAGCCGACGCTTGCTTGAAGTCGAATGCGGCATGCTGACGCATTCGACTTCAAGGCAAGAGGCGATCGATGCACGACAAGTTGTTCGAAGCGGCACTGGGCATCCAGGCTCCGTGGTCGGTGAGTGCGGTGAACTTCGACGAGGCGGCCAAGGTGCTGACGGTGGACATCGACTTCAAACCCGGCAGCCGCTTTGCGGTGCCGGTCCACGATGGGCTGCACCAGGTGCACGACACCGTCATCAAGCGCTACCGGCACCTGAACTTCTTCCAGCACGAGTGCGTGCTGCAGGTGCGCACGCCGCGAGCGAAGCTGCCCGATGGCTCGGTGCGCCTGGTCGAGCCGGACTTTGCGGGCCGGTTGTCGGGCTTCACGCTGCTGTTCGAGGCATTGATCCTGATGCTCAGCGCCCAGATGTCGTTCACGGCGGTGGCGCGCATCGTGGGCGAATCGGTGCATCGTGTGATGGCGATATGCGAGCGCTACGTCGAACTGGCGCTGGCTGCGGCCGACTTCAGCAGCGTCAAGGCACTGGCCATCGACGAGACTGCGCGTGCTCGCGGCCACGACTACATCACCTTGGCTGCCGATGCCGTCGAGCGCCGAGTGCTGTTCGTCACCGAGGGGCGCGACGCCAAGACCATCAAGGCCCTGGCCGCCGATCTGCGGGACCACGGCTGCCCGCCCGAGCAGATCGAGTCGGTGAGCATCGACATGTCGCCCGCGTTCATCAAGGGCTGCGGCGAGCACCTGCCCGACGCGCGCATCACGTTCGACAAGTTCCACGTCATCTGGCACGCCAACGCGGCGGTGGACAAGATGCGCCGCATCGAGCAGAAGAGCGACAAGTCGCTCAAGGGCATGCGCTGGAAGCTGCTGAAGGACCTCAGTCGTCTGAACACCCGCGACAGCGCCGATCTGGACGCGCTGATCGCCAGGATGGCCACGGTGCGCACCGCGCGTGCCTGGGCCTACAAGGAACAACTGCGCGAGATCCTCGAGCGCAAGCAGGTCAATGTCGTGCGCAAGATGCTGCAGCACTGGTGCACCTGCGGCATGCGCAGCAAGGTCGATCCGATGAAGGAGGTTGCCGCGCTTGTGCGCCGTCACCTCGAGGGTATCGTCGCCTGGGCGCAGACCCGTCAGACCAACGGCTTCCTCGAAGCCCTTAACGGTCAGTTCCAGGCCGCCAAGCGCTGCGCCAGAGGCTTCACGCGGATGTCCACCATCAAGACCGTGATCTTCATGATCGCCGGCAAGCTCGACTTCGCCGCGCTCAACCCTTATGCCCGGTAACCCACTCGTTTTTTCAACAGAGCCTCAAACGACCTGTTGTAGATCACAGCGAGCGGTTTGCATGTATCCGTTGGTTTCACTCCGGAACTGTGGGAGCGCTGGCATCTCGAAACTGGAGGTTAGCCCCACCCAAGGCCATCACCCCAATTCGACGTCTTGGCGATGTGTCTGAATGCTGAACCAACGAAGGTCATCCCGCACGAACTGTGGCGCGTTGAAAGGGCATCTCGCGCCACCAAGAGGAATGTTATGAAATATCCCGTTGTAGTGCTGCTGTCTAGCGCCATCTGTGCCATCTCTGTGAACGCACAAGAAATGGGGCGCGTGATCTCTGCCACCCCGATCATTCAACAGGTGGGACTGCCACACCAGTACTGCGGGCAGGAAACCGTGTACGGCCAGCCCCGAACCAGCGGCGCTGGCGCCATACTGGGCGCCGTGGCAGGAGGTGCTGCCGGGAATGCGATCGGCAAGGGCGGCGGCCGAGCTGCGGCTACAGCGCTTGGCGTGATTGGCGGCGCAGTGCTAGGCAACCATATCGAAGGCCAAGGTCGGCCTTCCTATGAGACCGTGCAGAGTTGCACCACGGAAACCCACTACGAAAACCGTATTGTGGGCTACCAAGTGGTATACGAGTACGCTGGGAGACAATACACCACGCGCACCCAGACAGACCCCGGAAACTGGCTTCCCTTGTCGGTACAACCCGCGACCGATCGGCCTGGTCGGGTGTACTCGACGCAACCTGATCCATACGGGACCTATACCCCACCCGATGTCACAACGTATCCTGTGGCACCCGCATACATTCAAGGCCCTACGGTCATCGAATACAGCAGCCCCGGCTATCGCCCATATCCACCACCAACATCCCACGCAAACCCCTACTGGCGTTGAGCACGATCAAAAATCTGCCGATAGGTCAGACCCTGCGTGCGGTCGATAAGGCATGGGCATCTGGGACAATCAGGCCATGACCATCACACCAAATGCTGACCCGGCAGAGCTTGCCAAGTTTTCCGAACTTGCACACCGCTGGTGGGATACCGAAAGTGAATTCAAGCCTCTTCACGCCCTGAACCCACTGCGCCTCCGCTGGATTGACGAACACGCCTCGTTAACGGGGAAAAGGGTGGTAGATATTGGCTGCGGAGGGGGCATTCTGACCGACGCGATGGCCCGCAAGCAAGCCGACGTGTTGGGTATAGACCTCGCCACCAAGTCACTCCGCGTCGCACAGCTTCACGCCCTCGAAGCAGGTACACCAAACGTTCGGTACCGTGAAATTAGCGCTGAGGACTTGGCATCAGAGCACAAAGCAGGGTTTGATATCGTGACCTGCATGGAAATGCTCGAGCACGTTCCAGATCCGGCATCCGTCGTCAATGCATGCGCCCAACTGGTACGACCTGATGGGTGGGTGTTCTTTTCCACCATCCATCGCAACGCCAAAGCCTTCGCTACGGCCATTGTGGCGGCTGAGTATCTGCTCCGGATGCTACCTCGCGGCACGCACGAATACGCACGCATGATCAAGCCCAGCGAGTTGGCTACATACTGCCGCAACGCAGGGCTCACAGTGGTGGACTTGACTGGCATGGGCTACCATCCCGTAACGCAACGATACTTCCTGCAACAGGACACATCCGTTAACTATCTGCTTGCGGCGAGGCGCCTCGTATGAATGCTGCACGCCCTGCCGCTGTACTGTTCGATTTAGACGGCACGCTGCTGGACAGCGCTCCAGACCTAGGAGCGGCAGCAGACATTTTGCGCACGCGCCGAGGACTGTCGAACTTACCCATGGAACACTACCGCCCAGCCGCAGGTGCAGGAGCACGTGGCCTGCTAAAAGTGGCCTTCGGCATCGAGCAAGACCACCCGGACTTTGCAGCTCTCCGGGACGAGTTCCTTTCTGCCTACGAAAGCAGACTGACCATGAACACCCGTCCCTTTGACGGCATCTTGGAGGTATTGCAAGCTTTGCAGCGGCATGGGACCCCATGGGGTGTGGTTACCAACAAAGCCAGACGATTTGCAGAGCCCTTGACCCGATCCATCTCGGGTTTCGATGGTTTGAGTGTGCTGGTCTGCGGAGACACCACCCCATACACAAAGCCACACCCTGCACCACTGCTGGAGGCGGCACGCGTTCTTGGGGCTCGTGCAAACGCGTGTTGGTATGTAGGCGACGATCTTCGCGATATGCAAGCTGCCGCTGCAGCAGGCATGTACGGAGTGGCAGCAACCTACGGATACGTATCAAACCCCAATGACACACAACATTGGCCAGCGGAAAAGCGGATCGATCAACCCACCGACCTCTTGAAATTGCTCTCGATCGTATAAAATAAGCGACTTGGGGCTGCCCTGGTTTCGACGCGGGTACGGCGACGGCGTGGTGCATGTCGAGCTTGATTCACGCTCGTAAATCTCGATTCAAAAAAGTAACTGCAAACGACGAACGTTTCGCACTCGCTGCTTAATTGCTAGCGAGCCTTGCAACAGTTGGCCTATGGGCTGGGCAAGGGGGTCTGGGAAACCAGACCTCCCGGCTGCAAGGTTTATTTCATAGGCTGGCGGCTTTCTGGGCATCTTAGAAAGACGCGAGATATAAGGATGCTGGCTGTTGAGGTTGCGTGCGGCTGCGCGGCTTCATCAGTGAGATTTCATACAGAGCGCTAAACATGTAGATCTACCCGGCAAAGGCTTGCGGACGCGGGTTCAATTCCCGCCAGCTCCACCAATAACGAAACCCCAACCGTTCTCGGTTGGGGCTTTTTCTTGTCTATTTGCGCCAGTTCCCGCGTGTT
>JBKBUN010000188.1:4297-4529 GCA_046289925.1 Burkholderiaceae bacterium
CGCCAGCCGCCCAAATCGGCCGTTCCGGGCCACATTGCACTCTCTCCTGGCCATTCCTCGCTCCGACCTCGCTCCCTGGAACTGGCCCGAAGTCCGCAAACGCCGCAACGCAGGCCCATACAGATCAAAGGGTTACGCGCGGACGAATCAAGCGGTTGGATTGCAGCATTGGCTACCGGAGTGGGCAAACGTCCCTAGCGCAAAGCCAGCAGTCTTACCGTGCGTTCTATTC
>JBKBUN010000189.1:0-4516 GCA_046289925.1 Burkholderiaceae bacterium
ATGTACGAACAGCGCATGGCGCTGTTGAGCACCACGCTGAGCTACGACGACCTCAAGGACGTGGACCTGGTGATCGAGGCCGTGTTCGAGGAAATGGGGGTCAAGGAGGCGGTGTTCAAGCAGCTTGACCAAGTCGCCAAGCCTGGTGCGATCCTTGCCACCAACACCTCGACGCTGAACGTGGACCAGATCGCATCGTTCACCAAGCGCCCGCAGGACGTGGTGGGCATGCACTTCTTCAGCCCTGCCAATGTGATGAAGCTGCTCGAAGTGGTGCGCGGCAAGGCAACGGCCAAGGACGTGTTGGCCACCGTCATGGCGATCGCCAAGAAGATCAAGAAGACTGCCGTGGTTTCGGGCGTGTGCGATGGCTTCATCGGCAACCGCATGATCGAGCGCTACAGCCAGCAAGCGGGCTTCCTGCTCGACGAGGGCTGCACGCCGCAGCAGGTGGACAAGGCCATCGAGAAGTTCGGTTTCGCGATGGGTCCGTTCCGCATGGGCGACCTGGCCGGCAATGACATTGGCTGGGCGATCCGCAAGCGCCGGGCGGTCGAGCAGCCCGACATGAAGTACAGCAAGACTGCCGATCTGCTGTGCGAAATGGGCCGCTTTGGCCAGAAGACGGGTGCTGGCTGGTACGACTACCAAGCCGGCAAGCGCGACGCGATCCCGAGCGACGTGGTGAACAAGATGATCGAAGACCACCGCAAGGCGCTGGGCATCACGCCGCGCAAGGTGTCGGACGAAGAGATCGTGCAGCGCCTGGTGTACGCACTGGTGAATGAAGGTGCCAAGATCCTAGAGGAGGGCATCGCCAGCAGGTCGGGCGACATCGACATGGTGTACCTGACGGGCTACGGCTTCCCCATCCACCGCGGCGGCCCCATGCACTATGCCAGCGAGGTGGGCCTGTTCAACGTGGTTGAGTCGATGAAGCGCTTTGCCAAGAACCCGCTCGACGACGCCCGCGCCTGGACCCCTGCACCGTTGCTGGTCAAGCTGGCCGCCGAAGGCAAGGCATTCGAGTAATCCGCGCCACGATCTACCGAACCAAGGAATTCACATGACCTCCGCAGTGATTGTTTCCACCGCCCGCACGCCGCTCGCCAAGAGCTGGAAGGGTTCGTTCAACATGACGCACGGCGCCACCCTGGGTGGCCATGCGGTGCAGCATGCCGTGCAGCGCGCCGGCATCGACGGTGCCGATGTGGACGACGTCATCATGGGCTGTGCCACGCCCGAAGGCGCCACGGGGAGCAATATCGCCCGCCAGATCGCGCTCAAGGCCGGCCTGCCCGTTACCGTTTCGGGCATGACCATCAACCGCTTCTGCTCGTCGGGCCTGCAGACCATTGCCACCGCCGCCCAGCGCATCATCGCGGGCGAGGGCGATGTGTACGTGGCCGGCGGTGTGGAAAGCATCTCCTGCGTGCAGCAGGAGATGAATCTGCACATGATCCAGGACCTGCAACTGGCCAAGCAAAAGCCCGAGATCTACTGGAGCATGTTGCAGACCGCCGAGCAGGTGGCCAAGCGCTACAACATCGGCCGCGACGCCATGGACGAATACGGCGCCGCCAGCCAGCAAAAGGCCTGCGCGGCCCAGGCTGCCGGCCTGTTTGACGCCGAGATTGCGCCCATTACCGTCACGGCCGGCATTGTCGACAAGACGCTGGGCCTGATCACCAAGCAAGTCACGGTGAGCAAGGACGAAGGCACGCGCGAAGGCACCACCAAGGAAGGCATCAGCGGCATCCGCCCCGCGCTGCCTGGTGGCCTGATCGCGGCCGGCAATGCCAGCCAGTTCAGTGACGGCGCCGGTGCTTGTGTGGTGACCAGCGAAGAATATGCCAGCAAGAAGGGCCTCAAGCCCCTGGGCCGCTTCCTGGGATTTGCGGTGGCCGGGTGCGAGCCCGACGAAATGGGCATCGGCCCCGTGTTCGCTGTGCCCAAGGTGCTCAAGAAGCTGGGCCTGAAGGTCGAGGACATCGACCTGTGGGAACTGAACGAAGCCTTTGCGGTGCAGGTGCTGTACTGCCGTGACAAGCTGGGCATTCCAGCCGACCGCCTGAACGTCAACGGCGGCGCGATTGCGCTGGGTCACCCCTACGGCGTGTCGGGCCAGCGCCTCACGGGTCACGCCCTCATCGAAGGCAAGCGCCGCGGTGCCAAGCGCGTGTGCGTGACCATGTGCATCGGCGGCGGCATGGGCGCTGCCGGTGTTTTTGAAGTGCTCTGAGCACTGCGGGCCCGGGCGTCCGGGCTCGTCGCCCCGCAGGCGCTGTCGCTGAACCGCGGTGCTTCCGGATGCTCTTGTTTTGATAGCTGCTCGTGCTTGACCTTGAAGCGCCAGCAGCTTTTTTTGCCCGAACTCTCATGAGCCTGCGTCCCACCCTCGAATTCCTGCTCTACCAATGGCTGCAGGCCGAGACGCTGCAGCAGCGTCCGCGCTTTGCCGACCATTCGCGCGAAACCTTCGACGCGGTGCTCGACACCTGCGAACGCATCGCGCGCGAGAAATACGCGCCCTTCAACCGCACGGTGGACACGCAGGAGCCGTATTTCGACGGTGAAAAGGTCGTCCTGCCGGCCTGCACGCACGATGCGCAGAAAGCCTATGCCGAGTCGGGCATGCTCAGCGCAGCGCAGGACTACGACATTGGGGGCATGCAACTGCCCTACACCGTGGAAGCCGCGGCCAACAGCTTTTTCGGGCTGGCCTCCGTGAGCATCGGTTCGGGCCTGCTCACCGTGGGCAACGCCAACCTGCTGATGGCGCACGGCACCGAACTGCAAAAGCAGGTGTTTGCGTTCAACGAATTTTCGGGCCGCTTCTCGGGCACCATGTGTTTGTCCGAGCCCCAGGCGGGCTCGTCGTTGTCGGACATTGCCACACGCGCCGTGCCCGATGGTGCCGATTACGCCAGCGACCCGCTGGGCCCCCGCTACCGCCTCAAGGGCAACAAGATGTGGATCTCGGCGGGTGACCACGAACTCACCGAGAACATCATCCACCTGGTGCTGGCCAAGATCCCGGGGCCCGACGGCAAGCTGGTGCCGGGCACCAAGGGCATCTCGCTGTTCATCGTGCCCAAGAAGCTGGTGGACACCCAAGGCAATCTGACTGGCGTGCGCAACGACGTGGCGCTGGCGGGCCTGAACCACAAGCTGGGTTGGCGCGGCACCACCAATACCCTGCTGAACTTTGGCGAAGGCAAGTACCCCGTGGGCGGCGAGGCCGGTGCCGTGGGCTACCTCGTGGGGCAGCCTGGCAAGGGGCTGGCCTGCATGTTCCACATGATGAACGAGGCCCGTATCGGCGTGGGCATGGCCGCCACCATGCTGGGCCTGGCCGGCTACTACGCCAGCCTGGACTACGCCAAGAACCGCCCGCAGGGCCGCCCCGTGCAGGGCCCCAAAGACGGCGCTGCCGCCGTGGTCAAGGACGCTGAAAAGCCCCCCGTGCGCATCATCGAGCACGCCGACGTCAAGCGCATGCTGCTGGCCCAAAAGGCGTACGGTGAAGGCGCGCTCGCGCTCAACCTGTACTGCGCCCGCCTGGTCGATGAAATGCACACTGGCGATGCCGCCGCCGCCGACGAGGCGCGCCTGCTGCTCGAAGTGCTCACGCCGATTGCCAAGAGCTGGCCCAGCGAATGGTGCCTGGAGGCCAACAGCCTGGCCATCCAAGTGCACGGCGGCTATGGCTACACGCGCGACTTTGCGGTGGAGCAGTACTGGCGCGACAACCGGCTGAACATGATCCACGAGGGCACGCATGGCATCCAGGCCATGGACCTGCTGGGGCGTAAGGTGCTGATGGAAGGCGGCCGCGGCCTCACGCTGCTGGCCGACCGTATCCACGCCACGGTGCAGCGTGCGCTGCAGGTGCCGCGCCTGGCCGCGCAGGCGAATGCGCTGGCCGGGGCGCTGCAGCAGGTGGGCTCAGCCACCAAGGCTGCCTGGGCGACAGGCCAGCCGGCCGAGGCACTGGCCAACGCTGTGCCCTACATGCAGGCCTTTGGCCACACCGTGCTGGCCTGGATGTGGCTTGATGTGGCGCTGGCCACGTTGGAGCAGGACGAAGCCATCGCGCAGCCCGCCAGCCAAGGCCGCCTGGGTGCGGCGCAGTACTTCTTCCACTACGAGCTGCCCAAGATAGAGGCCTGGCTGCGGGTAGTGGTCACGCGGGATACGACCTGCATGGCGCTGGCGGAAGAGGCCTTTTGACGGCCCTTGAACCCAGGAGGAGCCTGTCGGACTTGGGAATCGTCGGCTGCATTCCAGTGGCCAATGGGCCTCTGCGGTCCATTTTTCACCGTCTTTGGGCCCCATAGCCCCGCTATGGGGCTGCCAACACGGCGAAAACGGTCCTCGTGGGGCTCATGTTCGCTTTCGACGCCCCAAGTCGACAGACTCCTAGGTTGAGACTCCTAGGTTGAACCTAGAAACCGCAGTTGACCGCTTGTTCGCACTGAAAAGTTCTGATGTCCGTTGAAGTTGCGCCTTGTGG
>JBKBUN010000190.1:0-4515 GCA_046289925.1 Burkholderiaceae bacterium
GTGCGCCGCGTCGTCTCGCCTTGCCTGGCGCGCCGATCACGGCACTGGCGGGCGCATCCAACTGCGGTTTCTAGGTTGAATGAAATCGGCTGCGTGTGCTGATGCCTCAGGCACGCGCAGCGATGCCATCAGGAGCAATCCGGAGCAATCCCGCCAGCGTGCGCGTGCAGACCGACCATCGTTCACCGGCTTTGCCGCAGGGGCTTGAGCAAGGTGGTGGGTGATAGGGCGGGTCTTTCAGTCCAAAATGGCCTGGAGCCCAGCAAAATCAAGCACGAGCAGCTCCTAAATCAGGAGCGTTGATGGCAGCATTGGGCAGGGATGGCCAGCACCATCGGCAGAGCATCCAGAGCACCCTGCCCACTGTGGTGCGCGCGCCGCACTGCGGGGGGCGAAGGCCGTGTCTGCGGGTAATGCTTCGGCACCGCGTCCCTTGATCTCTCCATAATTATGGAAAATTATCGAAAATGACAGGCCAACATACCGGCCATCGGCTTGGCCCGTGACCTGCCTGCGGCCCGGTCGTCCTGTCTGCCGATGTCCATCCAGGAGCTGCGCTGCATGCCTGTTGCCCTGCCGCTGCACGACGAAGCCGCCCGCCGGCTGCGCGAAGAAATCTTTGCGGGCCAGCTTGCGCCCGGCAGCTTTCTCGACGAAGCGGCGCTGTGCGAGCGGCTGGCCATTTCGCGCACGCCGCTGCGCGAGGCGCTCAAAGTGCTGGTGGCCGAAGGCCTGCTGCGCCACGAGCCGCGCCGCGGCTGCTTTGTGGCGCAGGTCACCGAGCGCGATCTGGACGAGATCTTCCCAGTGATCGCGCTGCTCGAAGGCCGAGCCGCGTTTGAAGCGACGCGCAACGCGGGGGCTGCCGACGTGGCCGCGCTGCAGGCACTGCACGAGCGGCTGCAGGAGCATGCCGAGGCGGGCCGTATTCCAGAGTACTACGAGGTCAACCACAGCATCCATGAGGCCTTCATCACGCTGGCCGACAACCGCTGGCTGGCGCAGGTGATTGGCGACTTGCGCAAGATCCTGCGCCTGGCGCGGCTGCAGCAGCTGCACGCGCCGGGCCGCCTGCAGCAAAGCCTGGCCGAGCATCTGGCCGTGTTTGCCGCGCTGCGCGCCGGCGACTGCAACGCCGCCGAGCAGGCCATGCGCACCCACCTGTTGCACCAGCGCGAGGCGCTGCGTGACATCGCCCGCCACCACCAATCGAGGTTGAGCCCATGAGCACCCCCGCCGAATGGATTTCTCGCAGTGTCTCGCGCCTGCGCGCTGCTGGCCGCAGCGACAAGGCGGCCGACGCGCCCGCTGACAAGCCCGACAAGCTCGACAAGCCCGACAAGCCCGACAAGCCCGACAAGGCCGACAAGGCCGCGCCACGCAGCACGCAAGAGCGTTTGCAGGCCACGCTGCGCCGGGCCGACGAGGCGCTTTCGCCGCGCGCGCTGCGCCGCCTGTTGGCCGACCTGCAGGAGGTGGCGGCCCCGCAGCTCAGCGAGATTGAAGGCGGCCGCCGCGCCGAGGCCGTGGCCCGGTGGTACGCGCAGGCCCAGCCGGCCGAGCGGCGCGACATGTGGCTGCTGCTGTGCGAGCAGTTTGCGCCCGACGCCGAGCGCGTGCACAAGGCCCGCCAGCGCTACGAGGCCGCCGCAGGCACCGACGACGAGGGGCAGGCCGAAATTGGTTTGCGCCGCGCGCTGGTGTCGCCGCGCACAAGGCTGCTGCAGCGCTTTGCGGTGGCGCCCGATGGCATGCGCTTTCTGGTGGATTTGCGCGCCGAGCTGCTGCCCCAGCTCAAGTCGCACAAGCGGCTTCTGGCGCTCGATGCCGAGCTGGAGCAACTGTTTTCGACCTGGTTCGACATCGCGTTTCTGGAGCTCCGGCGCATCTCCTGGGACTCGCCGGCTTCGCTGCTCGAAAAGCTCATCCAGTACGAAGCGGTGCACGACATCCGCAGCTGGGCCGATCTGAAAAACCGCCTCGACAGCGACCGGCGTTGCTACGGCTTTTTTCACCCGCGCATGCCCGGCGTGCCGCTGATCTTTGTGGAAGTGGCGCTGCTCGACCGCATGGCCGACAGCATCATGCCGCTGCTCGACGAAACCGCCGACGCAGCCGATGCGGCCCGCGCGACCACGGCCATCTTCTACTCCATCAGCAACACCCAGGCGGGCCTGCGCGGCGTGAGTTTTGGCGATTCGCTGATCAAGCAGGTGGTCGAGACGCTGGCCGAGGAGTTCCCCCGGCTGCGGCACTTTGCCACGCTGTCGCCGATTCCGGGCTTTCGCGCCTGGCTGGGCAAACACGCCGCCGGCCTGATGGAGCGCATGGACGAACGCCGTCGTGCCGAACTGGGCCGCTGTGTGGGCTTCGAGCCTGCGCAGGCCGCGCATGTGCTGGCCGCGGCCGAGCGCCCGCTGGCACTCGATGCGCGCTCGCCGGTGCGGCAGTTTTTGCTGGAGGCCGCGGCCCGTTACCTGGGGCGCGAGTTGGTCGAGGGCAAGCCGGTGGACCCGGTGGCGCGCTTCCACCTGGGCAATGGCGCGCGCGTCGAGCGGCTCAACTGGGCGGGTGACCCATCGCCTAAGGGGCTCAAGCAGTCGTACGGTCTGATGGTGAACTACCTGTACGACCTCAAGCGCCTGGACAAGCACCGCAGCCTGCTCGCGCAGGGCAAGATTCCGGTGTCGGGCGACATCGACAGCCTGTGCCGCGATTGAGCCGCAGCCGATTGGTGACAGTGCCGCGCTCGACACGCAGCCCCGTTTGTTTGTTTGACGGCCCGGTGGCCGCAGCCCGCAGAGGCTGCGCCCTGGAGCCGATTCCGGGCCCACGCCCGTTCTCTGACCACCAAAGGAGACACTCGCCATGGTCATGATCCCTTCCTCGCGCCTTCCGCGGCGCCCGTTTTTGGTCGCTGGGGCCGCATCGGCTTGGGCCTTGTCGCCCCTGGGCGCACTGGCCCAGGCCAATGCCTGGCCGACCAAGCCGGTGAGCCTGGTGGTGCCGTTTCCGGCCGGAGGTGGCACCGACGCCTTTGCGCGCCCGCTGGCCGCGCAGTTTTCCAAGGCCACGGGCAAGACGCTGGTGATCGACAACCGCGGCGGCGCGGGTGGCACCGTGGGGGCGAGTTTTGCGGCCAAGGCTGCACCTGACGGCTATACGCTGTTCATGGGGGCGGTGCACCATGCGATTGCGCCGTCCATGTATCCGCGACTCGACTACGACATCGAAAAAGACTTCATCCCGCTGTTTTTGCTGGCCAACGTGCCGCAGGTCGTGGTGGTCAATCCCAAAACCGTGCCGGCCACCAACTTTGCGCAATTTCTCGAATTTGTGAAGCGCAACCCGGCCAAGCTCAACTACGGCTCGGCCGGCGCGGGCACCTCGCACCACCTGGCGGGCGAACTGTTCAAGCAGCAGACCGGCACCTTCATCACGCACATTCCATACCGCGGCGCGGGGCCGGCCCTGCAAGACTTGATTGGCGGCCAGGTGGACATGATGTTCGACGGCCTGGGCTCGTCGGCCGCGCACATCAAGGCCGGGCGCATCAAGGCGCTGATGGTGTCGGGCCACAAGCGCAACCCGGCCTTCCCCGACGTGCCCTGCGCAGCCGAAGTCGGGCTGCCCGACTACACGGTGACCACCTGGTACGGCCTGTGGGCCCCCAAGGGCACGCCAGCCGACATCCAGGCGCGCATCATTGGCGAGATTCGCAATCTGGGCGCAGCCGAGGAGCTCAAGACCATTTGGGCCAGCAACGGCGCGGAGTTTGGTGGCATGACGCAGGCGCAGTTTGCGGCGTTTGTGTCGAGCGAAGTCAAGCGCTGGGCGGCTGTGGTCAAGGCCTCGGGTGCCAAGCTCGACTGACCGTTAACCGGCCTGCGGGCCCACAGAAAGGACGCAATGACTGCAGAAGTGGTGTGCCAGGCGCTGGATGCCGCGCTGGCCGGGCCCGGCGTGGTGCAGGTCACCCTGCGCCACACAGGGCGGCTCAATGCCATGTCGCGTGCCATGTGGCGGCAGTTGCGCGCCGTGTTCGAGCAACTGCAGGCCGATGCCACGCTGCGCTGCATCGTGGTGGCGGGCGAGGGCGGGGCGTTCTGCGCCGGGGGCGACATTTCAGAGTACCCCGACTTCCGCTTCGACCCGACCACGCTGCGCGACTTTCACGAAGGCGAGGTCTGGGGCGGGCTCAACGCCATGCTGTGCTGCGACGTGCCCCTGGTGGCCGCCATTGACGGTGCGTGCATGGGCGCGGGGGTGGAGATCGCAAGCTGCTGCGACCTGCGCGTGGCCGGGCAGAGCGCGCGTTTTGGAGCGCCCATTGCACGGCTGGGCTTCCCGATGGCGCCGCGCGAGGCGCGCCTGGTGGGCGGCGCCGTAGGCCCGGTGGTGGCGCGGCAGATGCTGCTGGAGGCCGCCACCTTCAGTGCCGATGAGATGCTGGCGCGCGGCTTCTTGAGCCGCGTGGTGCCCGATACCGACGTGCTGCAGGCCGCCCTGGCCAGT
>JBKBUN010000191.1:0-4511 GCA_046289925.1 Burkholderiaceae bacterium
GCGTCGCCTCGCCTGGCCTGGCGCGCCGATCACGGCACTGGCGGGCGCATCCAACTGCGGTTTATAGGATGAACCGGCTGCGCGGCTGCAGCCTGCGCCCGCTGGCACTCTGGCAACGGCATGCAGCAACGGCATGCAGCAATGGCATCATGCGCGCATGCGCAAGAACTACGATCCTCGCGACTGGGCGGACACCTTGCCCAGCCAGTTCGGACCCTACGAATCGCTGCCGCCCGGAGCCGAGCCTCAAGAGCCCCTGTTCGGCACCCATCCAGCCCCAGCCGCAAGTCCTGTCAGTCCCGCGACGCCGCAGGTCCTTGGTGCACCAGAATGGCCCTGGCACCGCTGGATTCGCGAGGGGCTGCGCGGAACCTTGCTTCGGGCCCCCGCACGCTGGGCCGTCGGTCCGGGGCCATGGCAGACCCTGGCCCTGGTGTTGTTGCCGGCCCTGCTGTTGCTGGCGGTGGACCGTTGGGGCATTGACGAACCGGTCACATTCGATGTCCGGGCTTGGCTGGCACCGTGGTGGACCACCCTCGTACTGGCCTGGATGGCCTGGTGGGCAATGGCCCCGCGCCAAGACCTGCCACCGCGCAGCCTGGCGGCCTGGATGGTGCTCACGGCCTGGTCGCCCTGGCTGCCCACGGCACTGCTGTACGGCCTGATGGGGTGGATGGCGAGCGCGCCGGGCGTGTGGGCGTCCAAGGCGATGACCTGGCTTTCCTGGGGGCTGTACGTGGGCTTGCTGCTGTGGGTTGTGGCGGCGCTGGTGTGCAGCACTGCGGCGCTGGCCGCATCCCGCTGGCGGACGGCTGGTTTTGCGCTCGGCTTGCTCGCCGTGCTGGCGGCAGCGACCTGGTGGTTTCCGGACCGCCCCTGGGTGCCCGACCGGGACAGCCTGGTCCAATCCTCCGACGACGACCTCGCTGCACCACCCGCGCTGGCCTTGCGTCCCGAGGTGTTTGAAGACCAGCAGGCGTTGTGGCTGGCTCAGGCCGACGCGCTGCTGCCCGAGCGCCCGGGCGTGACCGACTTGTACGCACTGGTGTTTGCCCCCTACGCCGACGAAGAAGTCTTTCGCCGCGAAAGCACCATGGTGGCACGCTTGATGGCCGAGCGCTTTGATGCCCAGGGGCGGGTGTTGCACCTGCTCAACCACGCGCAAACATCGGCCACGCATGCCTGGGCCACACCGGCCAACCTGCGCCGTGCCGTCAAGCTGCTGGCTCAGCGCATGGACCGCGAGCACGACGTGCTCTTTGTCTACCTGACCTCCCACGGTGCCCAAAACCACGCCCTGGCCGCCACCTTGGCACCCTTGCAGATGGAGCCGCTCACGCCGCGCGATGTGCGGGAGGCCCTCGATGCCGCGGGCATCCGGCACCGGGTGATCGCCGTGTCGGCCTGCTACTCGGGCGGTTGGGTCGAACCCTTGGCCACGCCCGCCACCCTGGTGATGACCGCAGCCGATGCAGACCATACCTCGTACGGTTGCGGCACGCGCTCCGAGCTCACCTTCTTTGGCCGTGCCGTGTTCCATGAGCAACTGCGCCAGACCCATTCGTTTGTCGAGGCCTTCCAGCGTGCCGTGCCAGTGATTGCGCGGCGCGAGCGGGAAGCAGGCAAGAACGATGGGTTTTCCAACCCGCAGATCCGGGTCGGTCCCGACATTGTGCCCACCCTGCAGGCTTTGCAGGCGCGGCTGGCCGGCATCTGAACGCGCGCATCGCGCCTGGGTCAGGTTGGCTCCTGGCCCGAGCCAAGTCCCCAGGCGGGGCCAGAGGTCGGGCTTTGCGCTATGGTGCGGCCCATGACCCCTTCGTTTTTCAAGCTGGGCTGGCGCACCCTGCTGCGCGACCTGCGTGCGGGCGAGCTGCGCCTGCTGATCGTGGCGGTGACCCTGGCCGTGGGTGCGTTGACCTCGGTCGGCTTTTTTGCCGACCGCCTGCAGGGTGGCCTGCAACGCGACGCCCTGCAGATGCTGGGCGGCGATGCCGTGGTGGCCAGCGACAACCCCACGCCCGCCAGTTTTGTGGAGCAGGCACGCCAACTGGGCCTGCAGGCCGTGACCACGCTGAGCTTTCCGACCATGGCGCGTGCGCCCGACGCGCAGGGCGGTGGCGCACGGCTCGTGGCCCTCAAGAGTGTGGAGCCCGGCTACCCGCTGCGCGGTGCGGTGCGCATTGCGCCGCAGCCCGGCGCGCCCGACGCGGCCGCCCAAGACATTCCGGCCCCCGGCCAGGTGTGGGTGGACGCCCCGCTGCTTGGCGCGCTGGGCCTGGCCGTGGGCGACACCCTGCTGTTGGGCGATGCCGCCTTGCGCGTGTCGGCCGTCATCACCATCGAGCCTGACCGCGGCGCAGGCTTCATGAACTTCGCGCCCCGTGTGATGGTGAACGCCCAGGACCTGCCGGCCACTGGCCTCGTGCAGCCCGCCAGCCGCCTCACCTACCGTTTTGCCGTGGCAGGTGACGAGCGTGCCGTGCGCCGCTTTACCGAATGGGCCAACGCCCAGGTGCGCCTGCCCGAGGTGCATGGCGTGCGCGTGGAATCGCTGGAAAGCGGCCGCCCCGAAATGCGCCAGACGCTGGACCGCGCGCAGAAATTCCTCTCGCTCGTGGCGCTGCTGGCAGCCCTGCTGTCGGCCGTGGCGGTGGCGCTGGCAGCCCGCAGTTTTGCGGCCGACCATCTCGACGCCTCGGCCCTGCTGCGTGTGTTGGGGCAAAGCCAGCGCACCATCGCCGGTGCCTACATCACCGAATTTGCGCTGGTGGGCCTGCTGGCCAGCCTGCTGGGCGTGGCGCTGGGCTATGGGGTGCACCATGGTTTTGTGCTGCTGCTGGCGGGTCTGGTTGAATCGTCGCTGCCTGCGCCCAGTCTGTGGCCTGTGGCCTTTGGCGTGGGCATGGGGCTGACCCTGCTCGTGGCCTTTGGCCTGCCGCCGGTGCTGCAACTGGCGCAGGTGCCGCCGCTGCGCGTCATCCGGCGCGATGTGGGCGGGTTGCGCCCGGCGTCGCTGGCCGTGCTGGGACTGGGGGTGGCCGGTTTTGCCGCACTGCTGCTGGTCGTCAGCAGCGACCTGCGCCTGGGGGCGATTGCGGTGGGCGGCTTTGCCGCAGCGGTGGGCCTTTTTGCGGCGCTGAGCTGGCTGGCCGTGTGGGTGCTGCGCCGCAGCGTGAACGAGGCCACCGCCCCGCGCTGGCTGGTGCTGGCCACGCGGCAGATTGCTGCACGCCCGGTGTACGCGGTGGTGCAGGTCAGCAGTCTGGCCGTGGGCCTGCTGGCGCTGGTGCTGCTGGTGCTGCTGCGCACCGACCTCATCAGCAGCTGGCGGCAGGCCACGCCCCCCGATGCGCCCAACCGCTTCGTCATCAATGTGATGCCTGAGCAGGCCCAGCCCTTCCAGCAGATGCTGCAGGCCGCGGGCGTGCAGCGCTACGACTGGTACCCCATGATCCGCGGCCGCCTCGTGGCTGTGAACGACCGCCCCGTGGGCCCAGACGACTACACCGAAGACCGCGCCAAACGCCTGGTGGACCGCGAATTCAACCTCTCACATGCCGAGCAGGCACCGCCGCACAACACCGTGGTGGCCGGCCGCTGGACGCCGGGTGAGGCCGACGGCCTGAGTGTGGAAGACGGCATTGCCGAAACCCTGGGCCTCAAGCTGGGCGACCGCCTGCGCTTCGACATGGGCGGCGTGCAGCGCGAAGCGCGCATCACCAGCCTGCGCAAGGTGGACTGGGGTTCGATGCGCGCCAACTTTTTCATGATGTTCCCGGTGGCGCAGATGGAAGGGGTGCCGCTGACCTACCTGGCCGCCTATCGCGCGCCCGAAGTCTGGCCGCCCGTTGGCACGCAGCCGTCGCAACCTGCCGCGCACGCTGCGCCGTCCGGCACGGGCAGCGCGGGCTTTGACAATGCGCTGGTGCGGCAGTTTCCGAACGTCACCAACGTGGACATGACCGCCACCATCGCCCAGGTGCAGCGCGTGCTGGAGCAGGTGATCCGCGCTGTGGAGTTTCTGTTTGCTTTCACCCTGGCTGCGGGGCTGGTGGTGCTGTTTGCGGCTGTGACGGCCACGCGCGAGGAGCGCGCGCGCGAGTTTGCCATCATGCGGGCTGTGGGCGCGGGCTCCGGCCTGTTGCGGCAGGTGCAGCGGGCTGAACTGCTGGGCGTGGGCCTGCTGGCGGGCTTTCTGGCCAGCAGCGTAGCTGTGGCTGTGGGCTGGAGTCTGGCGCGCTACGTGTTCGAATTCACCTGGACGGCCGCCCCCTGGGTGCCGCTGGCCGGGGCTCTGGCCGGTGCGCTGCTGGCTTTGGTGGCCGGCTGGTGGGGCCTGCGCGAAGTGCTGCGCCGCCCGGTGGTGGCCACGCTGCGCCGCGCGGCAGAATAGCGCCGGGCCGCCTCCGCGGCCCTGGCTGGGGCCCGGCGAGGCCCGCACCCTGGCCACAGCTTGCAAAGGGCCACCGGGGTTGCAAGGCTGGGTTGCCCCATTCTGGCTGTTTGCT
>JBKBUN010000192.1:0-4415 GCA_046289925.1 Burkholderiaceae bacterium
TGGCAGGCCGACACCGTGGTGCTGCATGCCGGCTACGACGGCCTGCAGCACCAGCGCAGCGCCGCCGTGCCCATCTACCCCTCCACCTCCTACCTGTTCGAGAACGCCCAGCAAGGCGCCGAGCTGTTCGACCTGGTGCAGGAAGGCCACATCTACGCCCGCACCAGCAACCCCACCCAGGCGGTGCTGGAGCAGCGCATCACCCAGCTGGAGGGCGGCACCGCCGCCGTGGCCGTGGCCTCCGGCATGGCGGCGATCGACATCGCGCTGGCCACCCTGGCCCAGGTGGGCGACCACGTCATCGTGGCCTCCACCCTGTATGGTGGCTCGCACAACCTGATCACACACGTGCTGCAGGGCCGTGGCATCCGCAGCAGCGTGGTGGCGCGGCAGGACAGGGACGCCCTGCGCCAGGCCATCACCGCCCAGACCAAGGCCGTGTTCGTCGAGTCCATCGGCAACCCTTCGGGCGATGTGGCCGACCTGGCCGCCATCGCCGCCGAGGCCCATGCCCACGGCGTGGCCGTGGTGGTGGACAACACCTGCGCCACGCCGCTGCTGATCCGGCCTTTTGAACACGGGGCCGACCTGGTCGTGCACTCGGCCACCAAGTACATCGGCGGCCACGGCGTGGCCATGGGGGGGCTGATCATTGATGGCGGGCGCTTCGACTGGCAGGCCCACGCCCAGCGCTACCCGCAGCTGACCCGGCCCGACCCGGCCTTCCACCAGGTGGTGTTCACCGAACGCTACCCCGAGGCCCCGGCCGTGGCCCGCGCGCGCACCGTGCTGCTGCGCAATGCCGGCGCCACGCTGGCGCCCCACTCCGCCTTTCAGCTGCTGCAGGGACTGGAAACACTGGCCCTGCGCATCGAGCGCATCAGCAGCAACACCCGCGCGGTGCTGGCCTTTTTGCAGGCCCACCCGCTGGTGCGCCACATCCAGCATGTGGCCCACCCCAGCCACCCGGACCATGGCCACGCCGCGCGCTACCTGCGCGCCGGCCGCATTCCGGGCCTGCTGTCGTTCGAGCTGCACGGTGGCCGCGCCAGCGCCCAGCGCTTTTACGACGCCCTGCAACTGTTCCAGCGGCTGGTGAACATCGGCGACAGCAAGTCGCTGGCCGCCATCCCTGCCGAAACCACCCACCACCTGCTGACCGATGCCGAACTGGCCCGCGCCGGCATTGCCCCCGGCCTGGTGCGCCTGTCCATCGGCATCGAGCACCCGGACGACCTGCTGAACGACCTGCGCCAGGCCCTGTCCTACCAGCCCGCTCCCGTGGCCGCATCCCCATCCCTTCAGGAGTCTTTATGAGCACCCTTGCCTGCGCCCTGCGCCCCGCGCCCGCCCTGGACGCCCTGCCCGTCATCAACCTGGAAGAGCTGGGCGATGGCGAACAGCACACCCCGGCCCACAGCCGCCTGGCGCGCATTGCCCGTGAAATCGGCTTTTTCTACCTCGAAGGCCACGGCATCGCCCCGGACCAGATCGCCCGCCTGGAGGCCGCGGCGCGCCGGTTCTTCGCCCTGCCCCCGGCCGCCAAGCAGCAGATCGCCATGGCGCAGACGCGCCACTTTCGCGGCTACACCGGCGTGGGCGGCGAAATCACCCGCCTGCAGCCCGACCTGCGCGAACAGATCGACTTTGGCGAAGAGCTGCCCGCCGTGCCACCCGGCCCAGACACCCCGCAGTGGTGGGGGCTGCAAGGCCCCAACCAGTGGCCCACGGCGCAGCCCGAGCTGCAGGCCGACATCCTGCTGTGGCTGAACACCACGCGCGCCGTGGCGCAGCGCCTGCTCAAAGCCTTTCTGATCGCGCTGGAGCAACCGGCCAGCGCCCTCAACCAGCTGGTGGCGCCACCGCACAACAACCGGCTGAAGATCATCCACTACCCCGGCCAGGCCAGCGGCCAGTCGGACCAGGGCGTCGGCCCACACAAGGATGGCGGCCTGCTGACCCTGCTGCTGCAGGACCAGGTGGGTGGCCTGCAGGTGCAGACCCCGCAAGGCTGGCTGGATGTGCCGCCGCGCAAGAACGCCTTTGTCATCAACATCGGGGAAATGCTGGAGCTGGCCACCAACGGCTACCTGCGCGCCAACGTGCACCGCGTGCGCTCGCCCGGCGCGGGCATCAGCCGCTACTCCATCGCCTATTTCTTCTCACCCAGCCTGCATGCGCACGAAGTGCCGCTGCTGCAGCTGCCGCCCCACCTGGCCAGCCAGGCGCGCGGGCCGGAGAGCGATCCACTCAACCCCCTGTTCAGCCACATCGGCACCAACGCCCTCAAGGGCCGCGTGCGCTCGCACCTGGACGTGGCCCAGCGCTTTTACCCACAGCAGTACGCCGAGCACCAGGCCGCCCTGGCCAGCCTGGACCCGGCACAGACGGCCGCCGCCCAGGCCTACGCCTACTGACAGGCAGCCCTACCGGCACGCCAAAAAGCCCGCACTTGGCGGGCTTTTTCTTGTCGGTCCATGGGTGGTGGGTGGGCTGCGGTGGCGCAGCAGCGGGTTGACCGCCTGCACACCAACGCCCCTGGCCGCCCATGCCCACCCGCAACCGGGCTGGCACGGCCGCCCCTCAAATCCCCAGGAACTGGAACGGTGCCGAGGGCTTGAACTGCGCCGTCGCATTGCCCGAATAGGTGTGGCTCTGGTCCGCGCCCAGGTCCAGCTTCAGCACCTTGCCGCTTGTGGGGCTGAAGTCCAGGGCCTTCAGGTCCACCCAGAAGGTGTTGGGCGTCAGCGCCGACTCGAAGAAATACAGCTTGCGCTGGTGGTCGAACACCGTGCGCCAGCGCGTGGAGGAAATATTGGGTTGCCCGGGCGTGCTGATGCCATATGGCACCGACACATTGCGGATCACGCTGAACACGCTGGCCAGGGCCTTGTTCGGGTTCTCGTCCTTGGGAATCGCATTCACATAGAACGCAGCGCGCGCAAACCGGTCGGCCGCGCGGTTGGTCCCCGGCAGCATGGTGGTGCCGCCAATCTGCTGCCAGTAGCTGTTGAGGGCCAGTTGCTCCTCAAAGATGGGCGAATTGGTCATCACCTGGTAGCTGCGGCTGTGGTGGATGACCTGCTTGCCCCCGATGTACTCGACGATGGCGCTGTCCCCGCTGGCGTCCGACATGGACAGGTGCAGCGTGGTCAGCCGGTTTTCGCCGGGCACGTTGTCTGACACGATGGTGAACGGCTCGGCCTCCAGCGCCGTCACGGCCTCCTGCACCGTGGCAAAGTTGTCCAGCACGTACTGCGCCCAGGCCGCAATCGTCAGCCCCGGCTGGCTGCTGGCGTCAAAGGCCGGGTACTGCGACTCCACCAGCCACAACAGGTTGGCGTTCAGACCGGCCTCGTTCACCCCGTCGGTGGTGGAAATGTCGTAGCCCGAGGTGATGACGCTGCCGTACTTGGACGTCCAGCGGATGGTGTGCGCCCCGGTCTGCCCCGTGCGCGCCATGCCGCGCGGCAACACCCACAGGTTGCTGACGATGTCGCTCTTCCAGTCCATGGACCGCGCCGTCATCACCTGGCCGTTGGCGCCATGGAACACCAGCCGGGTGCAAGCCCAGACGCTGGAGGCGGCGGCCACCCCGGCCAGGCCCAGCAACATGGCCGCGAAGGAGGGTCGAATGCGTGGAATGTGCATGGATGCAAGCCTTTCTGGATGAAAAAGTGGCAACAGAAACCGACAACACCCGGTTATACCGGCTGGGCGCGACAGGGCATCGACAGAACAACGCCAGGTTCTGAGCGCCCACAGGGCTGAAGGCCCAGGCTGGCATCGCGCCCACCACGCCCGATGGCAGGTACCAGCGCCGGCCCAGGGTCGACACCATGCATTAGCGAAGGCCTGGCGGGGGCCTGGCGCCATCCCGGCCCGCCAGGGCACCACCCGGTGCCGCATGCCCTTGGTGAATCCAGCCCCAATTGGCTGCAGCACTCATGCAGCAAGCGCTGACAGCTCTAGTTTTATATTTACTGAGCAGCTGCCGCTGTAATGGCGGCCTTTTGATCAGGCAGTGCCTGGATCAGCTGCTCCTTGGCAGAAACCACAAATTGCTTGGCTGCAGGATTGCTGGGCGCCAGCTGTATGGCACGTGCCACGACCTGCGGCAACCACTGGGGCCGGAAATCTTGATTGCCCGAAAGCACATCCATCGCCTGCGCAGGGCGCAGATCAATCAATCCCGCTTTGCCCTCGCGCGCCGAGATGATCAGGCCGCCTTGTTCCCCAACATGCAAGATAGCCTGTGCAGGCTGATCGGGACACCGTTTCTTGTAAATCACCGCTGCATAGCCAGCGACTTCATCCGATTTAGGTGGTAGACGCGTGACCGTATCGCCGTTCCGTACTTCTTGCTGCCACGTGCGCGCCCAGGGAATCAATACTCCATCGAACTTGCACTTACC
>JBKBUN010000193.1:0-4373 GCA_046289925.1 Burkholderiaceae bacterium
GCTTTTTTGGGCTTGCTTTTCTTTTCTGGCGCCTGGGCTACGTCCACCACCTGGATGACGGCACCCTCGCGGCTTTCGTCCACGCGGGCCAGTTCGTACTGCTTGGCAAGCAGTTCAAACAGGGTTTCGTGGTACTTGAAGTCGCGGAACTTGGCCACGTAGTCACTGTCGCTGTCGGCGCCGCCCTTGGGCTGGCTGGCCTCGGCCTTGCGCAACTGGGCACGCAGGGCGTTCAGTTCGGTCAGCGCCTGGCGGAAGTCGGGGGCGTTTTCGGTCAGGTAGCTGCGCATGGTGGCTACTTTCACCTCTTGCGCGGTGATGCTGGCCTGCAATTGCGCCAGCCCTTCCACTGCCGCCTGCGGGTTGGCTTTGAGGGCACTCATGTTCACACCGCTGGCTTGCAGGGCCTGCTCTGCCTGAGTCAGGCGGGCCTTGGTGTCCTGAAGCTGCTTTTCAAAAAACAGGCGCCGCTGTTGCGCTTCCGTCACCGCCAGGCGGCCCAGCAACTGGGTGAGTTCCTGTACGTGAGCGTTGGCCAGTTCGGCGGCGAATGCGGGGTCGTGATCGTCCACGCTCACGGTGATGAGCCCGTCTTTGCCTGCACTAACACGGGCATTGGCAGACAGCGTCCTTCGAGCATCTTCCTTGAACTTAGACTCGTAACGCTCCATGAGCTTGAAGCGCTCGATCAGCGTGTCTTGCAGGGTGCGGCTTTGCAGAAAGCTCACGAACTGGTCGTTGGGGTTCTTCAGGCCGGTGGCCGCACCGGCCAGCCCGCCCAGCGCTCCCAGGCTTTGCAGCATGGCGGCGGCGGCGCTTTGCTGTTGCTGGGGTGGCAAGAACTTGGTGGTGGCGGTGAAGGTGGGGGTGATCAGGAAACTGATGCCCAGCGCCGCCAGGCCCACCACCAGCGGGCCCAGCACCAGCAGGCGCAGGTTTTCCACCACGGTCTGCAGCAGGTCCAGCAGGCTGATTTCGTCGTCGTCCCCGGCCATGGGCGTGTTCAGGTCTTGCTCGGTCATGGCGCTCACAGGGACTTGATGGTCTTGATGGCGGCCACACCCAGACCGAAATTGCTGAAGATCTGCGTCCAGTCCTTGAGCGCGCGGGTGACGAAGTTGTAGCGGCTCTCGCGGTCCACCTGGGCCGGTACGACCAGGGTGTCCCCGGGCATCATCTCCAGCGACTCAAAGCCAGAGCCAAAGAAACCGCCACGGTCACGTCGCGCAACGATGGTGCCGTCGGCGCGCAGCACGAAGGCGTGGTCGGGGTCGGCGTCCTCGGTCAGGCCGGCGGTCTTCATGACGTCGCCCACGGTCTTGCCGGGTTTGTAGATGAACACGTTTTCGTTGTTGACCGAACCGAAGGCGGCCACGAAACCCGGCAGCGCCGGCACAACGACGCGGTCGCCGTCTTCCAGCGGCAGGGCGGGCAGGGCGGTCAGTTCGCGTCCTTTCGGGTCCAGTTCCAGCGCCATGCGGCCGCTGCTGCGCATGGTTTTGAGGCGACTGATCTGCGACTGTAACTGGGCGCGCTGCTGCTGCAGCAGCAATTGCGCCTGTTCGGCGCTGTTGCTGCCCTGGTTGGCCACCACGCTGCTGGTCTGTGCCTGGGCCTGCGATTCGAGGCGGCGGATGAGCACATCCAGATTCTCTTGCTGGCGACGGCGCACCGATTCGCGGGTGAGTTCGGTGCCGAACAGGTACGCATTGGGCGTGAGGCCGCCCACGCGCTGCAACAACTGCGGCAGGGTTTCGCCGGGCAGGGCGGGGTACACGCCGGGGGCGGCCACTTCGCCTTCCACCCGCACCAGGCGGGTCTGGCGGCTTTGCGGCAGGCGCAGGTCCTTGTCGCTGAGGATGGTGACCACGTCGCCCGGTTGCAGCGGCAGGTTCTGGGTGGGGTCGCGCTGCAGCACCAGTTTGCCCAGGTTGAAGGGGATCAGTTCGGTGGCCAGGGTGTCGCGGTTCAGGCGCTCGATGACCGCATAGTCCCAGTTGATCTGGTCGGCCAGGTTGCGGGCACGGTTGGCGACATTGCTGCCGGCGGCTTCGGTGTTGGTGCTTTGCACCAGCAGGTTCTTGCGCTTGTAGTAATCAGCGGTGATCAGGGCGTCGCGCTCGGGGATGAGGTCCAGCAGCTTCATGCCCGCAAACCAGCTGTAGCGCAGCGGTGCCGCCACCGTGCCCTGCAGCGTGACGGCGTTGCCAAAGGCCGGGCTGATGCCCAGCACAGTGAGCACGTCGCCATCGCGCAGCTGCGTGCGCAGGCCGGCGGCATCCAGCGCCAGCTCCTGCACGCGGCGCGGTGGGGTCTGGCCGGGGTCGATGCGCTCGAGCAGGGCTTTGCCAGTGTTGGCCAGCGCCGGTACGCCGCCACCCAGCGCCAGGACGTCGCCCAAGGTTTCGGTGCCTGGCTTGAGTTCGTAGATGGCGGCGGTGTCGAGCGCGCCGGTGACGGCCACGCGCGGGCCCGCCGGTGGAATCACGATCACGTCGCCGGCTTGCAGGGGTACGTCCTTGGTCTTGTCGCCTTTGGAGATGAATTCGTACAGGTCGAGCGTGGTGACCACGCGGCCGCCGCGCTTGAGCTGGATGGCGCGCATGGAGCCGGTGGCCGTGGGGCCGCCACTGGCGAATAGGGCATTGACCAGGGTGCTGAGGCTGGAGACCTTGAGCGTGCCCGGACGCTGTGCCTGCCCGACCACGTACACCTGGATGCTGCGCAGGCGGCCCATGGTGGCGCTGAGGTTGAAATTGGTGAACACGCGGCCGAGATGGGCCTGCAGAACGCCCTCGAGGTTGCGCACGCTCACGCCAGACAGCGTTACCGTGCCCACCTTGGGCAGTGCAACCTGCCCGTTGCGGTTGATGGTGTAGGCGCCGCTGAACTCGACCGCGCCCCACACCTGGACTTGCACCTCGTCACCTGGGCCGAGCACATAGTCCGCCGGGGCGGGCTGCGAGGCGTCGGGCACATAGGCCCCGGCGTGGGCAAACAGGTCGCTGCCGAAATTGGGCAGCAACTGGCCAGTGGTTTCCTGCACGAAGAGCTGGAACTGGCTGGGAGCGCCACGGCCAGCGGGCGGGCGCACGCGCTGTGCGTCGGGGCGCTCGACATCGGCGGCGGCGTTGGAGCCGCCATCCGCCTTGGACTGAGCGCCTGCACCGGTGGCTCCTGCGGCGGGCGCACTCAGATTGAGCGTGGAGGGTGCTGCTGGCCCCGTGCCGAGGGCTCCTGTCGCTGCCGCAGCAGGCGCAGCCGTGACGGCAGTGGTTTGTGCCTGGGCGGCAAGCAGCCACAGGACCGCGGAAAAGGTAATGAGCGTTCGTCGCATGGGCGGTTGGTTGGGGCGATATCCAGTTGCGCTGGGGTTGGTGCGGGGTGTCTGTCTCGGCAGTTGGCGGGGATTAGCCAGCGGCCTGGCGTGGCGTACCGCCGAAGCGGCGGTCACGTTGCTGGAACCAGCCAATGGCTTCGTCCAGGTGTGCTGGTGTGAAATCGGGCCAGAGGGTGTCGGTGAAAAACAACTCGCTGTAGGCCATCTGCCAGAGCAAAAAGTTGCTGACCCGGGATTCACCCCCTGTGCGGATGATCAGGTCGGGGTCGGGTGCGTAGGCCGTGCTCAGGTAGGGTTGCAGGGCGTCTTCGCTTGCTGGTACGTCTGCACCGGGGTTGGCCTGCATCCATCCACGCAGGGCTTGCAGCATGTCCCAGCGTCCACCGTAATTGGCGGCGATGGTCAGCGTGATGGTGTCGTTGCCGGCGGTCTGTTCCTCGGCGCGGTGCATCAGGTCCTGCAGTCGGGTGTCAAACCCCTGGCGGTCGCCCACGATTTTGAGCTGAACGCCGTTGGCGTTCATGTCGTTCACTTCCTTCTGCAGATAACTGACGAACAGTTCCATGAGGCTGCTGACTTCGTCGGCCGGACGGCGCCAATTCTCGGTGCTGAAGGCAAAGAGGGTGAGGTAACGGATGCCGCGGTCGCTGCAGGCCTGCACGATGTGCCGGATGCGCCGCGCACCACTCGCATGGCCGATGGCCTTGGGCAGGCTCCGCTCGGCAGCCCAGCGGCGATTGCCGTCCATCACAATGGCAATGTGTTGCGGTGGACTTTGGGCCGGAATGGGGCGTGTGCATTCATCTCGCACGCGGCAGGATGCGGTCTGAGGGGCGTGCAAATAATCACACCACAGTGGAGGGGATTTCATGTCGCAACGCATTCTGAAGGCGGTATTTCCTGTCGGAGGCAGGCCGTTGAAAAAGTACTCTTCGAACACACCAGTGACGCTGCTTTCGAAGAAACGAGCCGCCCAGACGTGGCTGCGCAGCGATTGCGACGTGCATTTCGGCCGGTTTGCAGGCCGTTTTGC
>JBKBUN010000194.1:0-4350 GCA_046289925.1 Burkholderiaceae bacterium
ATCGAGGTCTATCTCGAGGACTACCACGTCGGCCCCTTCCATCCGGGCTTGGGCAACTTCGTCACCTGCGACGATCTGCGCTGGGAGTTCCAAAAGCAGTATTCGGTGCAGACCGTGGGCGTGGCCTCGACGTTCGGCAAGCCGGGCTCGGACGTCTACAAGAAATGGCACGACGTGCTGCTGAACTACCGCCAAGGCAAGATGCCCGAACGCGGCGCGATCTGGCTGACCTACTACCCGCACATCATGGTGGAGTGGTATCCGCACGTGCTCACCGTCTCGACGCTGCACCCGATCAGCCCGACCAAGACGCTGAACATGGTGGAGTTCTACTACCCTGAAGAGATCGCAGCGTTCGAGCGCGAGTTCGTCGAAGCCCAGCAGGCCGCCTACATGGAGACCTGTATCGAGGACGACGAGATCGCCGAGCGCATGGACGCCGGCCGCAAGGCGCTGTTCGATCGTGGCGACAACGAAGTAGGTCCCTACCAGAGCCCGATGGAAGACGGCATGCAGCACTTCCACGAGTGGTACCGCGAAGTGATGGGGTATACCGCCCGCTGATCCGCCGATCACCGAGCCATGAGGCCCGGGTGCTCTCATTAAAATAGCTGCGCGGGCCGGGTCTTCGGCCCGCGCAGCTATTTTATTGGCCACCCTACTCCACACCCCGCCGCATGCAAGCCCTCTGGATGGTCCTGGCCGCGTTCCTCTTTGCCAGCATGGGGGTTTGCGTCAAGATCGCGTCGGCACACTTCAATGCGGCCGAACTGGTGTTCTACCGCGGCCTCATTGGCATGGCCATTTTGTGGGCTCTGTCGCGCTCGCAGCACATCACGCTGGCCACACGCTATCCGGGCATGCACGCCTGGCGCAGCCTGGTGGGCGTGGCCTCGCTCGGGGCTTGGTTTTATGCAATTGCGCACCTGCCGCTGGCCACCGCCATGACGCTCAACTACATGAGCAGCGTGTGGATTGCGGCTTTTTTGGTGGGCGGTGCGCTGCTGGCCTGGCGGCCCTCGGCCGCCGCGCCCCGACCCGTGCTGCAGGGGCCGCTGGTGCTCACGGTGCTCACCGGCTTTGCGGGCGTGGTGCTGATGCTGCGCCCCAGCATCGAGCAGAACCAGATGTTCGCGGGCCTGATCGGGCTGATGTCCGGTCTCACGGCCGCATTTGCCTACATGCAGGTCGTGGCGCTGTCGCGCATTGGCGAGCCCGAATCGCGCACGGTGTTCTACTTTGCCCTGGGCTCGGCCGTGGCCGGTGGCGGGGCCATGCTGTTCACCGGCCTGTCGGCCTGGCCGGGCTGGACCGCGCTGTGGCTGCTGCCCATTGGCGTGCTGGCGGCTGGCGGGCAGTTGTGCATGACGCGCGCCTACGCCAGCGCCAAGACGCAGCGCGGAACCTTGGTGGTGGCCAACCTGCAATACTCAGGCATCGTGTTTGCCGCGCTGTACAGCGTGCTGCTGTTTGGTGACCAGATTCCGCCCCTGGGCTGGCTGGGCATGGCACTCATCGTGGGCAGCGGTATCGTGGCCACCATCCTGCGTGCTCGCGCCGCGCCCGGTACCCCAGCCGAGGAACACTGAGCTTCAAGGACATCCCATGACCGTCTCGTACCGCACGCTGATTTCGGTGGCTGAATTGCAGGCCCTGCAGGCCAGCGGCCGCCCGCTGATGGTGTTCGATTGCAGCTTCGACCTGATGCAGCCCAGCGCGGGCGAGCAACAGTATCTGCAGGCGCACCTTCCGGGCGCGGTGTACGCGCACCTGGACTTGCACCTGAGTGCCAAGCATGGCGCGCCCGGTGCCGGCGGCACGCAGGTGGTCGCCGAGGCCGACCGGCCCGCCTCGGGCGGCCGCCACCCGCTGCCCAGCCGCGAGCGCTTTGCCATGTGGCTTTCGAACGTGGGTTTTGCCAACGACATGCAGGCCGTGGTGTACGACCGCAACGGCGCCAACTACTGCGGCCGCCTGTGGTGGATGCTGCAGTGGGCTGGTCATGCCGATGTGGCCGTACTCGACGGCGGCCTGCAGGCCTGGCAGGCAGCGGGTGGCGCCGTGGTCAGCGGCAAGGAACCGGCGCATTTTCAGAGCCACTTTCGCCTGCAACCGCCGCTGCGCGAACTGCGCACCGCCCAGGAGGTGCTGGAGCGGCTGGGCACGCCCGGCCAGACGGTGGTGGACGCCCGGGCGGGCGCGCGCTACCGCGGCGAAGTGGAGCCGCTGGATCCGGTGGCCGGGCACATTCCGGGCGCGCTCAACCGCCCGTTTACCGACAACCTGGCCAGCGACGGCCGCTTCAAGAGCGCGGCCGCGCTGCGCGCCGAGTTCGAGGCCCTGCTTGCGGGTCGCCCACCGGCCAGCGTGGTGCATCAGTGCGGCAGCGGCGTGAGCGCCATTCCCAACCTGCTGGCCATGGAAGTCGCCGGCCTGGGCCCCACGGCCCTGTTTGCAGGCAGTTGGAGCGAATGGTGCAGCGACCCCAGCCGCCCGGTGGAAAAGGGCGCACCCGCCTGAGGTGCCCGCCGCACGGCCCTTGAGGTCCTGCGCCATGGCCGCACCGCACAACACGCGGCCGCAAGCGATCGCCACCTGGTCTGCAAACCCACATCTGGCCGCCGTGCTCACACAACACCACTGCGCGCACGGCAGACGTGGCCCATGCGCAAAAAAGAGGGCTTTGTGGGTGCTATCAAAAAGATGAGCAGCTTGTGCGCCCTGGTGCCGGGACGCACAGCACGCATGGCACTGGGAAACGCGGGACGCGGCCTGATCGGCGTGTAGGAAAAATTCCTACAAAAACGGCGGCTGAACCAGACACACTGCACAGCCAGATACCGACTTAATTTCCGATTGGCCCGGTTTCACAATCCATTTCAACGGATCGCGAACACGATGACACCGCCGGTGGCATCCCCGATCTGAGTGGAAAGGAAGCCGCCATGACCAACGAACAACTGCTTGCCGAGATTCGCGAAGCCAACCTCACCTACCTGATGCTGGCCCAGAACCTGATCCGCCAAGACAAGGCCGAAGCGGTGTTCCGTCTGGGCATCAGCGAAGAGGCTGCGGACATTCTCGCATCGCTGTCGGCCGCGCAAGTGCTCAAGATCGCATCGCGCAACACGCTGCTGTGCAGCTTCCGTGTGGACGACAACCTGGTCTGGAGCTTGCTGACCAACCACAGCACCAGCAAGGTTGGCAACGAAGCGACGAACACCCTGCACGCCAATATCTTGATGGCGGGCCGCGTGTCCGAAGTGCTGTAAGTCTCGCCGATTGCCCTGCCCCTTGATGCCCGGAGAAGCCGCCATGTCCGCACCCGTCAAAAGCGTTCTGAACGAGTCCAAACAGATCGAACGTGCTGCCCTGCTGATCCAGATGGGCGCGCGCATGCAGGTGCTCGAATCCGAAACCACGCTGTCGTACGAGCGCCTGATCCGTCTGTACAAGGAAATCGCGGGCAAGTCGCCCTCCAAGGGGCAGTTGCCGTTCTCGACCGACTGGTTCCTGACCTGGCAGGAAAACATCCACAGCTCGCTGTTCCTCAACATTTACGAGTACCTGTCCAAGGGCGTGAGCCTGGATTCGGTGGAACTGCTGACCAAGGCTTACCGCCTCTACAACGAGCAGGTGGCCACGGCCGAGATCGAGCCGCTGCTGTCCTTCACCCGCGCCTGGCGCCTGGTCAAGTTTGTCGATGCGGGCATGCTCACGCGCACCAAGTGCTCCAAGTGCGGCGGCCTGTTCGTGACCGAGCCCTACGAGAACGCCCGGCACTACACCTGCGGGCTGTGCAACCCGCCAGCCCGCGCAGGCAAGAGCAAGTCGGCCGGCGCGCTGATGCTGCACTGAGCGCCGCAAAAACCCAGCCAATGGGGCTGCTCGTGCTTATTAATCAAGCACGAGCAGCTACTATTTTTGTAGCAAATAGATCGAGATCGCCAAAGCAGCGGCCTCCCTCAGCGGGCCAGCAACAGTGTGCGCACGTTGTCGTCCAGCGGCACAGCGTAGTCGCAAGCGGCGACCACGCTATTGCCCGTGGGCACCACCATCTTGAGGCTTACGTACAGCAGGGTGGCCGAGGCCGCATAAGTGCCCACCACCACCGCCTGCGCCGCATGGCTGCGCGCCACCTCGCGCAGTTCGCGCGATAGCAGCAGTTCGCCCTGGTCGCGCTGCATGGCCAGCGTCTCGCGCAGCTTGGGCTCCACCACGTTCAGGCCGCGCTGCACCAGGCGGCTGGCAATCTGCTCAGAAAACATGCGGCCCAGGCGCGACGACTCGTGCACCCGGTCCACGCTCACCAGGGTGGCCACGATCAGCGGCTGCGCTGGGTCGATGCGC
>JBKBUN010000195.1:0-4349 GCA_046289925.1 Burkholderiaceae bacterium
GGCTATGGGGCCAAAAGACGGTGAAAAATGGACCGCTGCGGCCCATTTGCAGCCGACAATTCTCAAGTCCGACAGGCCCCTAGGAACCGCAGTGGACCGCTTGTTCACACTGAAAAGTTCTGATGCCCGTTGAAGTTGCGCCTTGTGGGCACGCTCACCTTCTGGGGCAGAGCGCTATGCGCTCGCCAGCGCCACCTGGTCCAGCGCATGCGCCAGATGGCCCACCGTGCGGTCTACGTTGTGCCACTTCTCCAGGCCGAACAGGCCGATGCGGAAAGTTCTGAACTCGGGCCCCTCGTCGCACTGCAGCGGCACGCCCGCTGCCGTTTGCAGCCCCACCTGCAAGAATTTTTTGCCGTTCTGAATGTCGGGATCGGTGGTGTAACTCACCACCACACCGGGCGCCTTCCAGCCCTCGGCCGCCACGCTCGGAAAGCCGCGCGATTCGAGCAAGGCTCGCACCTTGGCGCCCAGCGCAATCTGCTCGGCGCGCACCTTGTCAAAACCATAGGCACGGGTTTCCAGCATCACATCGCGCAAGCGCACCAGCGCGTCGGTGGGCATGGTGGTGTGGTAGGCGTGCTGGCCTTTCTCGTAGCCCTCTGCGATCTGCATCCACTTTTTGAGGTCGCACGAAAAGCTGGAGCTTTGCGTGCCTTCGATGGCCTGGCGCGCACGCTCACCGAGCATCACCATCGCACAGCAGGGCGAGCTGCTCCAGCCCTTTTGCGGGGCCGAGATCAGCACATCCACGCCTGTGGCCTGCATGTCCACCCACATTGCGCCCGAGGCCACGCAGTCGAGTACCACCAAGGCCCCCACCTCATGCGTCGCGGCCGTAATGGTGCGCAGATAGTCGTCGTTCAGGATCATGCCGCTGGACGTCTCGACGTGGGGGGCAAACACCACTTTGGGCCGTTCGGCACGGATGGTGGCGGCCACTTCGTGCGCAGGGCACGGAGCCCAAGGCGCCTGCGGGCCGTCGCCCTGTCGGCGGGCCTTGCACACCACCGAACCTCCGCCCAGGCCTTTGTCGGCGTCAAAGATCTGCGTCCAGCGGTAGCTGAACCAGCCGTTGCGCACGATCAGCACCTTTTCCTGGTTGGCAAACTGGCGCGCTACGGCCTCCATGCCAAAGGTGCCGCTGCCCGGCACCAGCACGGCGGTGTGGGCGTGGTAGACCTCTTTGAGCGTGCCCAGAATGTCTTGCATCACGCCGATAAAGCGCTTGGACATGTGGTTGAGCGCGCGGTCGGTGTAGACCACCGAAAACTCGAGAAGGCCATCAGGGTCAATGTCGGGCAGCAGTCCGGGCATGGGTTCTCCGTCAACAATCATGGCTGGTCCAAGGAGCCTGTCGGACTTGGGAATCGTCGGAATCGTCGGCTGCCAATGGGCCTCAGCGGTCCATTTTCACCGTCTTTGGGCCGCATAGCCCCGCTATGGGGCTGCAAATACGGCGAAAACGGTCCTCGCTGGGGCTCATTTTCGCTTTCGACGCCCCAAGCCCGACAAGCGCCTAGGTTGAAGTCCGTCGCCTGCTGCCGACAACACAGGCGATACCGTGGTCTGCCCGAGCCCCTGCCCATGCAGACGGCAGGGAGTGATGCCGCGCCACCCTCCCGCAGTTCAGCCTTCGGCCACCGGCCGCTTTGTGCGGCCGCCGAAGATGCCGGTGCCCACGCGCACCATCGTGCTGCCGGCGGCAATCGCGGCTTCCAGATCGGCCGTCATGCCCATGGAGAGGGTGTCAAACGCTTCGGGCTCGGGTAGCGTGTCCTGCAATTGCGTGCGCAGTTGCGCATGCAGCGCCGCCAGCCGCGCGTGCACGGCCTGCATGGCAGCCGCATCGGCCAGCGGGTCTGGAATGCTCATCAGTCCGCGCAGGCGCAGACCGGGCAGCACAGCCACGGCTCGGGCCAGGGCTTCAGCCTCATCGGGGGCCACGCCGGACTTGGTGGGGCCGCCGTCGATGTTGACCTGCAGACACACCTGCAGCGGTGCCATGCCCGCGGGCCGCTGGGCCGACAGGCGCTCGGCCGTGCGGGCGCGGTCCACGCTGTGCACCCAGTCGAAATGCTCGGCCACCCAACGGGTCTTATTGCTCTGGATCGGGCCGATGCAATGCCATTCAAGGTCGGTGCGGCCGGCAGCGCGGACAGCCTGGATTTTGTCCACCGCTTCCTGGATGTAGTTCTCGCCAAACGCGCGCTGGCCCGCTGCGGCGGCGTCTAGCACGGCGTCGGCACCGAAGGTCTTGGAGACAGCGAGCAAACGCACGGCCTGCGCGTCGCGCCCGGCCGCCGCGCAGGCCTGCTGGATGCGGCACAGAACCTCTTGGAGCTTGTCGGAGATCGTCGTCATAATGATCGCCAGCGTATCAAACGACCGAGGGGAATTGTGGACATCACCCAACTGCTGGCATTCAGCGTGAAGAACAAGGCGTCGGACCTGCACCTGTCCGCAGGCCTTCCGCCCATGATCCGGGTGCATGGGGATGTACGGCGCATCAACGTCGACCCGCTCGACCACAAAACGGTGCACGCCATGGTGTACGACATCATGAACGACGCCCAACGCAAGGCTTACGAAGAATTTCTCGAAGTCGACTTCTCGTTCGAGATCGAAGGGCTGGCGCGCTTTCGCGTCAACGCGTTCAACCAGAACCGCGGCGCGGCCGCGGTGTTTCGCACGATTCCGAGCAAGATCCTCACGCTGGAGCAGCTCAACGCGCCGCGCATCTTCGCCGACCTGGCGCTCAAGCCCCGTGGCCTGGTGCTGGTGACCGGGCCCACGGGCTCGGGCAAATCCACCACGCTGGCGGCCATGGTCAACTACCTCAATGAGAACGAGTATGGCCACATCCTCACGGTGGAAGACCCGATCGAATTCGTGCACGAATCCAAGAAGTGCCTGGTCAACCAGCGCGAAGTGGGGCCGATGACGCTGTCGTTCGCTGCGGCGCTCAAGTCTGCGCTGCGCGAAGACCCGGACGCGATCTTGGTGGGTGAAATGCGCGACCTCGAAACCATCCGCCTGGCCATGACAGCCGCAGAAACCGGCCACCTGGTGTTCGGTACGTTGCACACCAGCAGCGCGGCCAAGACGATCGACCGGATCATCGACGTGTTCCCGGCCGAAGAAAAAGAAATGGTCCGCGCCATGCTGTCCGAATCGCTGCAGGCGGTGATTTCGCAGACGCTGTGCAAACTCAAGGACGGGTCGGGCCGCGTGGCCGCCCACGAGATCATGCTGGGTACGAGCGCCATCCGCAACCTGATCCGCGAGAACAAGGTCGCGCAGATGTACTCGACCATCCAGACCAGCAACAGCGTTGGCATGCAGACGCTGGACCAGAACCTCACCGACCTGGTGCGCCGCAACGTCATCAGCCCGGCCGAGGCGCGCAGCAAGGCCAAGATTCCTGAAAACTTCCCGGGCTGAGCGACGCAGGCGCGCAGTCTGCGCGCCCAGCCCCTACCGACACGGAGCACCCGCTATGAAAGGCATCCTGGGCCTGTTGCGCAACAAAACCGCTGGCGAGCGCCCTCGCGAAGACCACACGGACTCGGTTCTGTTCTCCACCGCGTTTGCGAGCCAGGGGGTGGACGAGTCCATGCTCGTGCCCTGGGAGGCCCGGGCGGTGGAGATTGGAGCCAAGCGTCTGCCGGTGAGCCGCGGCGGCAAGCTGCTGCAGGGGCTGTGGGCCAAAGACAAATACATGGCGCACCTGAACAAGGACGCTGTCGAGCGCATGGAGCGCTTTTTCGAGTTTGCGGCCGTACCTTCGAACCGCGACGTGATCCGCCAGGACGAGTACGGCAACTTCATGGTGGTGCTGCTGACCGGCGCCATTGCCGTAGACCGCGTGCAGCCCTGGGGCGAGCACCTGCGCCTGGCCGAAACCCGCCCGGGCGATATCCTGGGCGAAATGTCGTTGCTGGACAGCGGCATTCGCTTTTCGGCCTGCACGACACTGACCGACTGCGAAATCGCCGTGCTCAGCGCCGAGGCACTGGACGACATGATGACCAAGGACCCGCAGCTTGCTGCGAGCCTGATTGCATTGCTGGCGCGCAAGCTTTCGTTGCGCCTGCGTGTGGTGAGCGCACGTCTGAGCGAGAATCAGAAATAAACCCCACGTCACGCCTTATGGCAACGCCGTGACGACGCACGAGAGGATTTCTGATGGAACGCGATCAGGCCAGCAAATTCATCAACGACCTGCTGAAGCTGATGATCAGCCGCAACGGAAGCGACCTGTTCATCACGGCCGAGTTCCCTCCGGCCATCAA
Organism: Burkholderiaceae bacterium; assembly: GCA_046289925.1. Taxonomy (GTDB): domain Bacteria; phylum Pseudomonadota; class Gammaproteobacteria; order Burkholderiales; family Burkholderiaceae_C; genus Acidovorax_G. The sequence goes on from JBKBUN010000195.1 coordinate 4,296, forward strand.
GGTCGATGGCAAGGTCACCAAGGTGTCGCCCCAACCGCTGACGGCCAACCACAC
>JBKBUN010000196.1:0-4342 GCA_046289925.1 Burkholderiaceae bacterium
TAGAAACCGCAGTGGACCGCTTGTTCACACTGAAAAGTTCTGATGTCCGTTGAACTTGCGCCTTGTGGGCACGCTCAGCTTCTGGCTGAAAGCGCTATGCGCCCGCCGTACAGGCTGTGGTCACAGCCAACGCGCCTTGACAATTACCGGTCGCGCCAGGTCGCCGGGGTATGTCATGCGCACAAAGCACCCCTCAAGGCCGCTCGCGCGGCGCCACACGCGACTCCAGCGGCGCGGGCGTGTAGTCGGGCACAAAGGCGCAGCCCTTGCCAAAGCGGGCCTCGGCCGCGGGGCAGGCGGCGGCGATGCTGGCGGGGGTGGGCTTGTCGCCCTGCTCCACCCAGCGCAGCAGCGCGTCAAACAAGGTGACGTAGGTGGCGTCGCTCAGGTAGCTGTGGCTGCTGTGGCGGGTAAAGGTCTGCACCAAGCGATCGCCGTTGCCCGCCGCCTGCACCGTCTGGCGAAAGTGGTGGTCCAGCTCGACAAAGGCAATCGGATCGTCAATGCCCTTGGTAGTGAGGATGGGTACCGGGATGCGGCCCGTGGGGTCGGTGTCGTATGCGAAGCGGGCCACAGCGGCCGGGTCGGCGCGGTAGCGCAGCACGGCGACGTTCAACGCCTCGTCGTCGTCCGAGCCGCGGTAGCGCGCGCCCTGGTTGCCAAACGGGCTGGCCCCGCCCGTGCGGTGCTGCACCACGTCGCGGAAGTGGAAGGTGGCCCAGGCCATATGGCCCTGGATGCTGCTGGCCGGAATGCGGATCACGTCGGTGATGCGCTGCACCTTGCGCTGCTGCTCGGCGCTGCGCTGGGCTGCGGGCCGGTCCAGGCCCAGGCATTCGTTCACGCGGGCCTGCAGGTCGGCGCTGGTCATCTGCGCGGTGGCGGGCAGGCCCATGTTCAGCGGGTACGCAGGCTCGGTGGGCCGCGGGTGGTTGCCGCACAGGTGCTGGTACACCACGCGCAGGTCGATGCGGAAGTCGTACGAGCGCGTGCCTCCGGCCAGCACGCCACTGGTAAGCAGCACGGCGTCGTAGGGCCGCTGGCCGGTTTCGGTGCGCGTGAACATCTCGGCCGCCTTGGCGGCCACGCTCGCGCCCCAAGACTGGCCGTGCAGCAGCGTGCGCTTCGGCGTGGCCACATGGCGCACAAAGATGCGGCGCAAGCGCTCGGTGTCTTCGGCGGCGGCGCGCACCTCGACCCCGCCCTGGCGGAAGCTGCTACCAGCCCAGGCATAGCCCGCACGCACGCTGATGGCCCATCGCTCCAAGTCTTCCGACGCGCGCTCGGGCCGCGGCGCACCCAACGACGGGCCGCCGTGGGCGTGCAGCATGAGGTGACCATTCCAGGCCTGGGGCACCGCGATCAGGTAGTACGCGCCCTGCCGGTCTTGCCCGGCCAGGCAGCGGGCCATGGGCGCAAGCGCCGCTGGGCAGGCTGTGGGCTGGGGCGCAGGCTCGGCGGCGGCGTCCACCATGGGGGGCGTCGGGGCCTGCGGGGCGCTGGCGCAGCCCGCCAGGGCCACTGCCAGCAGCAGCCAGGGTATGGCGCGGGCGATGGACGGGTGTGCAAGTCCGTGCTCGGGGGCACAGGAGGCTACGGTGCAAGCGGTCATGGCGGGTCTTTCGCTTGGGTCGCAGGGGCTGCGCTGCAATGCAGCGCGCAGTGGGATGCTACGCGCCGGAACGTGCCGGCAGTGGGCGTGCCGATGGTCTGGTCCATGCGGATCATCTTGGCACGTTGCTTGAACCAAGGAGTCTATCGGACCGCTTGTCACTGAAAAGTTCTGATGTCCGTTGAAGTTGCGCGTTGTGGGCAGGCTCAGCTTCTGGGTGAGAGCGCTATGCGCCCGCCCGGGAGACGCCGACAGAAGGCGGGGCCGCCTCCTCAGCGCGCCCCCACAGGCTGCATACGCACGGCCCGCGCCGCCACGCCTGCCCCCACCAGAGTGGCCGAACCTACGCCCAGCACCATCGCCAGCGCTGCGCCATAAAAGATCGCGCCGTGCAGGCCGCGGTCGAGCAGAGCGCCAAACACCGGCGCGGCCAACGAGAAGCCCAAATCCAGCCCCGAATACACCGTGCCGTACACACGGCCCGTAGCGCCCGGGGGCGCGGCGCGCTTGATGAGCATGTCGCGCGAGGGTCCGGCCAAGCCCGTGCCCAGACCGGCCAGCGCCGCCACCGACAGCGCGGCCATGCCCGGCAGCCAGCCTGTGCCAGCCAAGGCCAGCAGTGCGGCCGCCGCCAGCATGCACACGGCGATCACACGTTCGAGGCGCTGCACGCGGCCCACCAAAAAGCCGCCCACAAACATGCCCGCCGCGCCAAACAGCATGTAGCCCGTGACCACCATGGCGGTCATGGCCAGCGGCAGGCCGTACATGGCCTGCAGCGCCGGGCTGGCAAAGCTCTGAATGGCGCTGAGGCCACAGGTCGTCCAGAAGAAGAACGAAAAGCACAGCCACACTGAGGGCAGGCGCAAAAAGGCCAACGGGTGCTCGGCCACGTGCGCGTGCGCCGCAGCGCTGGCTGGGGCAGAGGCGGTGCCGGCCGCGCCCTGGCGGTCGTCCAGCGCGTCGCGGTTGAACCACATCACCGCCAACACCGCAGCCGCCAGCAGGCCGCCACACAGGCAGGCCAAGCGCCACGACCCCGTGGCCGCGGTGATACCCGCCATGAACACCGGCGCAGTGGCCCAGCCCACGTTGCCGCTGATGCCGTGCACTGAAAAGCCGTGTCCGAGCCGCGGCGGCGACACGCGCTTGTTGAGGATGGTGAAGTCCACCGGGTGGAAGGGCGCATTGCCCAGACCGGCCAAGGCCGCAGCCGCCAGCAAGCCGGTGTAGCCCTGCGCCATCGACGCCACCACGCCTGCGGCGGTAAAGCTCGACAACGCAAAGAACAGCACCGGCCGCGCGCCAACGCGGTCCACCACAAAGCCCGACAGCGCCTGGCCCACGCCAGAAATCACGAAGAACACCGACACCAAAAAGCCCAGCTCCGAATAGCTGAAGCCGAAATCGCGGATCAGCCACGGAAACAACGGCGGCAGCAGCATGTGGAAAAAGTGCGAACTGCCGTGCGCCAGACCGATGAGGCCGATGGTGCGCGCATCCTGGCGCAAAGGCACAGATGAAGAAGGGACAGGAGAGGAGGGGTATTGGGTCATGCCTGCATGGTAGACACGGGGCATACGGCAGATTTACGATAGACGGACAAATTTTGTCGCCAAACTGCCAAACGCACGGCAACCCCGCCATGCCCCACCGCCCTGCCCTCGCGCACCTGGCACCGCCCTCGTCGCGGCCGTCGACCCCCATGGCCACCCCCCGGCCCCGCAGCACGCCGCCAGCCCTGCGCACACAGCCCGCGCTCACGCCGCACCTGTTCGTGCCCAGTCGCGAGCGCCCGGTGCGCGCCAAAATCCGCCATCTCGCGGCGGCCACGCAGGTGCTGCCGCACCAACACCCGTGGGCGCAGGTGGCGTTTTCCACCACCGGGGTGATCCGCCTCACGGCCGACCGGGGCACCTACATCGTGCCGCCCACGCGTGCGCTGTGGATTCCGCCCGGGGTGGAACATGCCGTGACCACGGTGGAAGACGCCGAGGTGCTCACGCTGTACGTCCACCAGCCGCGCGGTCGCTGCGGGCCGGGCGGTGCGGCAGCGCAGGACGCGGCCTGGCGCCTGTGCCGCGTGCTGGAGGTGTCTGAGCTGCTGCGCGCGCTGGTGCGTGAGATGCCCACCACACCCGACGACGGCCCGCCGCTGAGCGCTGCCGAGCGCGCGCGCGAACGCCACCTGTGCGCGCTCATCTGCGACGAGCTGGCCCGTGCGCCCGCGGTACGCCTGGGCGTGGACCTGCCGCACGACAAGCGCCTGCGCCACCTGTGCGAAGCCGTGCTGGCCGACCCCACGCGCCACGAAACCCTGGCCGACTGGGCACAAAACACGGGGGCAAGCCCGCGCACCGTGGCGCGGCTGTTTCGACAGGAGCTGGGATGCACCTTCACCCAATGGCGCCAGCAGGTGCTGCTGGCGCGCGCCGTGGCGTTGGCCGCGAGCGGGCGACCCATAGGCCACATTGCGAATGAGCTGGGCTACAGCGCCAGCGCCTTCAGCGCCATGGTGCGCCGCGCCGTGGGCCAGCCGCCCGGACGCTTTCTGGCCCCCCATGCGCACAGCACGGCGGCGGCGCAGGCGACCACTTGAGGCTGGGCAAACGCCGAGGTTGCGGCCCGGCACATGACCCTAGGAGTCTGTCGGACTTGCGCCTTGTGGGCGCGCTCACCTTCTGGGTGAAACCGCTATGCGCCCGCCAGCACCATGCTCGGCGCGCCATG
>JBKBUN010000019.1:0-23877 GCA_046289925.1 Burkholderiaceae bacterium
TGGACCGCTGGCACCGACGCGCTGACGCGGCTGCTCCAGGAGCGCGTGGCCAGCCTGTTCGGGCGCATGTGGCTGCACCTGGGCACCGCGCTGTTGCTGCTGGGCTTCATTCTCACGCTGGTCACACTGGTGGCACGGCAGATTGCCAAGCCGCTGCAGCATCTGGCGCATGTGGCTGACGAAGTGCGCAAGAGCGGCGACCACCAGTTGCGCGCGCAGTGGAGCAGTCGCGACGAGATCGGCCGCCTGGTGACGGCCTTCAACGACATGTTGGCGCAGCTCGACCGCGAGCGCCTGCTGCAGCAGGAGCTGGCCGCCAGCGCCCGGGCGGCCGAGGCGCAGCGCGAGCTGGTGGGTTCGCTCCCGATCCCGATGGTGGTGACCTCGGTGCCCGAGCACGAGGTGTTGCATTGCAATGCGCCCGCGCAGCCCTGGCTGGGCGGCTGCACGCGCGATCCGTGGCGCAACGGGCTGGAGCCCGGTGTGCGTGCGCGCTTCTTCCAGCGTCTGGCCGACCATGGCGCGGTCGACGAGTTCGAGGTGCGCTGGAAGGGCGGTGCCGAGCCGTCGTGGGCGGTGCTGTCGGCCCGGCTGCTGGTGTTTCAGGGCCGAGACGCCATGCTCACGGCCTTTACGCCGATCAACGTGCTCAAGGTCATGGAGCAGCGGCTCGAACTGTGGGCCAAGGTGTTCGAGGCCTCGTCCGAGGGCATCATCATCATGACGGCCGAGCACCGCATCCTGAGCGTGAACAAGGCGTTTTGTCGGAGTACGCACTACGACTTCTACGAGGTCATCGGGGAAGACCTGGGCTTTTTGCTGGACAGCGGCGACGACGGCGACCTGCCCGCACAGATCCGCCGCGCCATGGTCGACAAAGAGTCGTGGCAGGGCGAGGTGCGCTTTCGCCGCCGCTCAGGCGATACCTACCCCGCCTGGCTCATGGTGTCGGCTGTGCGCGAGGGCAAGGGGGGCGAGGTCACCAACCACATCGGCATCGCCTTGGACATTACCGACCGCAAACGCAGCGAAGAGCGCATCCAGTTTCTGGCGCATCACGACATGCTCACCGAGCTGCCCAATCGCTCGCTGTGCATGCAGCGGCTGTCGCAGGCGCTGCAGCAGGCAGCGGTCACCGGCGAGCGCGTGGCCGTGCTGTTCATTGACCTGGACCGATTCAAGACCATCAACGACACCCTGGGCCACCACATTGGTGATGGGCTGCTGCGCTCGGTTGCGCAGCGCCTGTCGCAGGCCGTGCGCAGCCGCGATACCGTGAGCCGCCTGGGGGGTGACGAGTTCGTGGTCATCATGCGCGAGGTGTCGGGCCGCGACGAGGTGCAGCAACTGGTGGGGCGGCGGCTCATTCCGTTGATCCGGCAGACGCACATGGTCGAAGGGCACGATCTGAACGTGTCGTGCAGCGTGGGCATCGCCGTGTACCCTGACGATGGTGGCGACATCATCGAACTGATGCGCCGCGCAGACGCAGCCATGTACGAGGCCAAGAACATGGGCCGCGACATGGCGCTGTTCTATTCGGTCGAAACCGACCAGCGCTTGCAGGCCCGCCAGACCATGGAGCAGCATTTGCGCCGTGCGCTGGAGCGGGCAGAGCTGACGCTGCACTTCCAGCCCCGCGTGTCGGCGCGCGGCGGGGGGCTCTTGGGCGTCGAGGCGCTGCTGCGCTGGAACAGCGCGGCGCTCGGTCCGGTGCCGCCGGCCGAGTTCATTCCACTGGCCGAAGAGACCGGGTTGATCCGCACGCTGGGGGCCTGGATGCTGGAGCAAGCCCTGCTCCAATGGGTCCAGTGGCAGGCCCTGCCGGTGCCTGAAGGCCATGTGGTGCATCCGTTGCACGGCATTGCGGTCTCGGTCAATCTGTCGGCAGCCGAACTGGCAGACGACGAACTGGTCCCCGCCATCAAGGCCGCGCTGCGCCGCACGCGCGTGCCCGCGCAGCACCTGGAGCTGGAGATCACCGAATCGCATCTCATGGACAACGCCCAGGCCGCCCAAAGCCAGCTGGCGGCCCTCAAGGCGCTGGGGCTGCAACTGGCGATTGACGATTTCGGCACGGGCTATTCGAGCCTGGCCTACCTCAAGCGTTTTCCCATCGACCGGCTCAAGATCGACAAATCCTTCGTGCACGACATGCTGCACGATCCGGCCGACATGGAGATCACGCGGGCCATCATCGCGCTGGGCCACACGCTGGGCCTGCGCATCGTGGCCGAAGGCGTCGAAAGCCTGGCCACGGCCCAGGTGCTGGGAGCGCTCAACTGTGAAGAACTGCAGGGCTACTACTTCAGCCGCCCGCTGCCCGCAGCCGAACTGCAGGCCTGGGCCGAGCAGCACGCACAGCGCGGTGCAGGTGCTGCCCCTGTGTGATCAGCCGGCGGCCAGAGCCTCGGCGCAGGCCGCGGCGCTGGACCACGCCCACTGAAAGTTGTAGCCGCCCAGCCAGCCGGTCACGTCCACCACCTCGCCAATGAAGTACAAGCCCGGCTGGGCCTTGGCCTCCATGGTCTGCGACGACAGCGCGCGCGTGTCCACGCCGCCCAGCGTCACTTCGGCCTTGCGGTAGCCCTCGGTGCCCGAGGGTACGAGCTGCCAGCGCGAGAGGCTTTCGGCCAGGCGCTGCAGCGCCTTGTCGGCCGCCTCGTTCACCGGGCGCTGCCACTGCGCATCGCGCGCTGCCCAGGCGTCGGCCAGGCGGTGCGGTATCAGCGTGGCCAGTTCGTTGGCAATGCGCTTGCGCGAGTGTTGCTTGGCTTCGAGAAGGCGCGCGCCCAGGTCCACACCCGGTGCCAGGTCGATCTGCAGCGGCTTGCCCTCGCGCCAGTAGCTCGAAATCTGCAGCACCGCAGGGCCTGACAGTCCCCGGTGCGTGAACAGCAGGTCTTCCACAAAACGGGTGCGTTGCTTGCCTTGGCCGGTCGATATGTCCACCGGCAACGCCAGCCCCGCCAAGCTCGCGTAGGGCGCCCAGGCCTCAAGGTCGAAGGTGAGCGGCACGAGCCCTGGCCGTGGCGTGACCACCGGCAGCCCAAACTGCCGCGCGATGCGGTAGCCTAGGTCGGTCGCCCCAATCTTGGGTATGGACAGGCCGCCTGTGGCCACCACCAGGCTGCGCGCCAGCACCGGGCCTCGGTTGCTCTCAATGTGATAGCTGCTCGTGCTTGATTCTGCTGGCTCAGAGGCCAAAAATCGGATGGATTCGATCCGGCAAGGTTGCCAGCGCGTCACGCCACCGCGCGCGCATTCGGCCAGCAGCATCTGGATGATGTCTTCGGCCGAGCGGTCGGCAAACAGCTGGCCCTTGTGCTTTTCATGAAAACCAATGCCGTGCGACTGCACCAGCGCCACGAAGTCGGCCGGTGTGTAGCGCGACAGGGCCGAGCGGCAGAAGTGCGGGTTCTCGCCCACGAAGTGGCGCTGCGGTGCGCGCACGTCCAGGTCGCGGTTGGTGAAATTGCAGCGCCCGCCGCCCGAGATGCGGATCTTCTCGGCCACCTTCTCGGCGTGGTCGATCAGCAGCACCTTGAGGCCGCGCTGTCCGGCGCGCGCCGCGCAGAACAGGCCGGCGGCGCCCGCGCCCAGGATCACGGCATCGAACAGGTGGGGGGGAGCAGCAGCGGTCATGGGCGGTGTGGCAACAGCAAAAAGGGGCGCGGGCCGACGGGCTCGGCGGTGCCCGATTGTCCATGCACTGTGTTCAGCGCAAGGTGCGCGGCCACTACACCCTCGGCCCCATCCTCAAGCTGCTCGACCATGGCCCATGCCTGCGCCGCGCGCAATGCGGGCCGCGACGTGGTCACGCGCAGCGTGGACCAGGTCCTGTTTGGGCGGCCCATCCATGTGGGCGAACTCGTCAGCTTTCTGGCCAGCGGCAACCACACGGGCACATTGTCGATGGAGATCGGCGTGAAGGTCGTGGCCGGGGGCATCTGTATGCGGGTGGTGCGGTGATGGCTGCACACGCTCCCCTCGCTTGCTGCAATGACCGCTCCCCTGGCCCGGGCTGAACACAGCGACGATACCGACACGTCCCGCCATGCGGATGTGTGACGGCTTCTCTCAGGGGGCCAGCGCAGAGCGTACCGCACCCTCCAGCGTGGCCGGGTAGGGGCCATCGACATAGTCGCCGCAGGCCCTCAGGCCTGGCAGTATCTGCCGGGGCGGACGTGCAAGGGCGGGCGTGCAGGCAAAGGTGGCGCGCTTTTCCACAATCGTCTGCACGACCTGTGGGCGGTTCACGCCGAACGCGCTCAGCGCACGCCGCGCCTGGGCCAGCACCTGGGTCTCCAACTGGCCACGGTCTGTGTTGCTGGCGCTGATGACAAAGGCCAGCAGTCCGGCCGGACCATCGAGCTGGCCCCGGTCAAACGCAAAGTGCGCGGGCTCGTGCCTGCTGTGCCGCAAGGACAGCATGGGCAGCGGCAAGCGCACGCCAGGTTCCCACAGATACACGGTGGTGATGGCTTCAAAGCGCAGCGCGTTTGCGCGGGCGCACCAGTGGGCAGCCGTTTGCAGATCGCCTGCGCCCAGCCCGCTGGCCCCGGCCACGAGGCGTGACGTTTCCCACGACGGACAGGCCAGGACCACGGTGTCGTAGCTGGGCGCGGCGGCGTCGGTTTCGCCTTCGACGCCCAGCAGGCTCCAGGCGCCTGAGGGCCGCTGTGCCAGGCCTTGCACGCGTCGGCCAAGATGCACGGTGCAGCCCCGGGCGCGCAGCCAGTCGGCCGCTGCTTCAGGCCAAAGCCGACCCAGATCGGTGCGGGGCAGCAGCAGGTGGGAGCCGCCGCGGCCGGCAAACAGGCTGTCTTGCAGCACCCGCAGGAACACGGCTGCGCTCGCTTCGGCCGCAGGGGTGTTCAGGGCCGACACGCAGAGCGGGTCGATGAATTCATCGATCAGGCGGCGTGGCAGGCGCTGGCACAGCTGGCGCACCGTCATCTCGGGCGCACAGCGAAAGCCTTGTAGGCGCCAGCGCGCCGCGGTCTGCAACAGGGCCAGTCGTTCGCCCCACGTCCAGCCGCGCGCCTGCGCAATGCCAACCAGCGCGTCCCAGGGGGGGGGGCAGGTCGGGCATGCGCAGGCCGCTGCGGTCGGGGTATTGGAGCGCCAGCGGCATGCGCAGCAGCAGCCGTTCTGGTGCCAGGCCCACGGCGCGCATCAGGGCCAGACAGTCGCGATAGGCGCCGACCAGGATGTGCTGGCCGTTGTCGAGCATCACGGCACGACCGTCGGGCAGGCGCGCCGGAACGCTCCGCGCGCGCCCCCCAAGGGTGCGTGCCGCCTCGTACACCGTGACCTGCGCACCTTTGCCGTGCCAGTGCATGGCTGCAGCCATGCCAGCCCATCCTCCGCCCACGATGGCGACGCGCGGCACCGTTGCGCCGCAAGTGCTGGAAGCGCTGTGCATCGTCAGGACATGCGGCCCAGGGCCTGCACCTTCCAGGCCAGCCAGAACTTGCGCAGCGGCGTGAGACGGATGCGCTGGTGCAGCACCTGGAAGTTCTCGTGCTCGATTTCGCGCAGCAGCGTGCGGTAGATGTTGGCCATCATCAGCCCCGGCTTTTGTGTGCGACGGTCAGCGTCGGGCAGCATGCGCAGGGCCTCGTCGTAGAGGCGGTGCGCGCGCTCGGCCTGAAAGCGCATGAGTGCGGTGAATCGCTCCGAGTACTGGCGCTTGAGGATCTCGTGCGCCTTCACATCGAACTGCTGCAACTCGTTGACAGGCAGGTAAATGCGGCCCCGCATGGCGTCTTCACCCACGTCGCGAATGATGTTGGTGAGCTGGAAGGCCAGGCCCAGCGTGTGGGCGTAGGCGGTGGTGCGCTCGTCGGTCTGGCCGAAGATGCGTGCGGCCACTTCGCCCACCACCCCGGCCACCAAATGGCAGTAGCGCTGCAGGCCGGGAAAGTCGAGATAGCGCGTCTGCTCCAGATCCATCTGGCATCCCTCGATCACGGCGTGCAGGTGGCGGGGTTCGATTCCGTAGGCCGCCGTGTGCGGTATCAGTGCCCGCATGACCGGGTGGCTGCCCTGGCCGGCGAAGGCGCGCTGCACCTCGCCCTGCCACCAGGCGAGCTTGGTGCGGGCCACACCGGGGTCGGATACCTCGTCGACCACGTCGTCGACCTCGCGGCAAAACGCATAGAAGGCGGTGATGGCCGCACGGCGCGGCGCGGGCAGAAACAAGAACGCGTAATAGAAACTGCTGCCCGAGGCGACGGCTTTGTGCTGGACATACTGCTCAGGGGTCATGGCGCGGATTGTCCCATGTGCCCCAGGCGCAGCAGCCCGGGGGGACTAGGAGCCTGTCGGACTTGGGGCGTCGAAAGCGAACATGAGCCCCAGCAAGGACCGTTTTCGCCGTGTTTGCAGCCCCATAGCGGGGCTATGGGGCCAAAAGACGGTGAAAAATGGACCGCTGCGGCCCATTTGCAGCCGACGATTCCCAAGTCCGACAGGCTCCTAGGTCTACTCGGCCGGCGTCGGGGTATCGTCCGCCGGCACTTGCGACATCTCGCGCATCAGGCGGTCGACCTCGTCGGCGTCCATGCTGCTCTGGGGCAGCAGCACGGGGGCCGAGCGCAGCCAGTGTGTGGTCTGCGGAAACGCCATCACCACCGCTGCCACCAGCAGCACGCAGGCCAGGTAGGGCACCAGCGGGCGCACCAGCGCCGCCATGGGCAGCGTGGGTGCCACCTGGGCCCTCGAGAGTACCAGCGCATAGCCCAGCGGCGGCAGCAGGAAGCCTGCCTGCAGCACCAGCAGCGTGAGCGCGGCCACCCAGGCCGCGTCGCCAACCAAGCCCAGCAGCGGCGGCATGACCATGGGCACCACGAGGAAGATCCACTCGAATGCGTCGAGCATGAAGGCGCAGATCAGCAGCACCGACAGCACGAGTAGCATGGCCAGGGCCGGGTGGTCCTGCAACGAACGCATCCAGCCGGCCACGAGCGCATCGGTCGCAGGCGCAGACAGAGCTGGGTTGTGCATGGGAAGAGAGGATGTGCGGTTCAGCATTCGACCACGTTGACCGCCAGGCCACCGCGCGAGGTTTCCTTGTACTTGACTTTCATGTCCGCGCCGGTCTGCATCATGGTCTTGATCACCTTGTCGAGCGAAACCACGTGCGTGCCGTTGCCGCGCAGCGCTATGCGGGCGGCGTTGATGGCCTTGATCGCGCCCATGGCATTGCGCTCGATGCACGGGATCTGCACCAGTCCACCCACGGGGTCGCAGGTCATGCCCAGGTTGTGTTCCATGCCGATTTCGGCAGCATTTTCGACCTGGGCCGGGGTGCCGCCCAGCACGGCGGCGAGTGCGCCGGCCGCCATCGAGCAGGCCACGCCCACCTCGCCCTGGCAGCCCACCTCGGCACCCGAAAGCGAGGCGTTTTCCTTGTAGATCAGCCCAATCGCTGCGGCCGTGAGCAAAAAGTCCACGATACCATCGTCGTGCGCACCCGGCACAAAGCGCACGTAGTAGTGCAGCACGGCAGGCACCACCCCGGCAGCGCCATTGGTGGGCGCAGTCACCACGCGGCCGCCGGCGGCGTTTTCCTCGTTCACGGCCATGGCATACAGATTCACCCAGTCGAGCATGGACAGCGGGTCGCGCAGGCTGGCTTCGGGCTGGCTCGACAGTTTGTGGTGCAGTTCGGCTGCGCGGCGGCGTACGTGCAGCGGGCCGGGCAGCTCGCCGGTGATGGCGCAGCCGCGGCGCACGGCCGCAGCCATGGTGTCCCACACCTGTAGCAGGCGGCGGCGCACTTCGGCCGGAGCGAGCCAGTGCGCTTCGTTGGCGGCCATGACCTGCGCCACGCTCAGGCCATGGGTGCGGCACTGCTCCAGGAGTTCGGCTCCGGTGCGAAACGGGTAGGGCCGCCCCTGGCCATGACCAGCCGTGGCCGGGTCTGCCACCTGTGGCCGGGAGAACACCCGCTCGCCACGCTCGTCCACCACAAAGCCGCCGCCCACCGAGTAGTACGTGGCGCAGGCCAGCACCTGGCCTGCGGTGTCGGTGGCTGTGAAGCTCAGGCCGTTGGGGTGAAAGGGCAGCGTTTTGCGCCGAAACAGCAGGTGCTCACGCGGTACGAAGCGCACGGCGTGCGTGCCGAGCAGTTGCAACTGGCCGCTGCTGTGCAAGGCGTGCAGCAGCGGGTCGATGGCGTCCGGATCCAGCGTGTCGGGCTCCAGGCCCGACAGGCCCAGCAGCACGGCCCGGTCGGTGCCGTGCCCGATGCCCGTGGCCGAGAGCGAGCCGAACAGCTCTACGGTGATGCTGTGCACGCTGGCCAGGCCGCCAGGGCTGGCGGTCAGTTGATTGGCAAAGTGCCGCGCCGCGATCATGGGGCCCACTGTGTGTGAGCTTGATGGGCCAATGCCGATCTTGAAGAGGTCGAAAACGCTGACGGTCATGGGTCGGTGCAGAAAGGGCTGGGGGCCTGTGGGACAACCGCCGCACGGGTCGGACGCGCAGGCGGGCATCGGCCGCTTGGCACGGCCCTGGGCGGGGCGCGTGGTGCCGCTGCGCTTGCGTACCTGGCCCGCGGGCTGAGGATCCCGCAGGCCTTGTTGCCGATGCTGCGCCCGATGCTGGCGGGACGTGCCGAGCGAGGCTAGCGGCTCGCGTGCCTGGGCGCACCCGCGCTATCCCTGACGGTGGGCTGCGCAGGCCCGCAAGCGCAGCCGGTCGGGGCTTCGCAGTAAAGGTGTTTGCTATAAGTTTTGTAGCTGCTTGTGCTTGATTATGAAGCACGAGAGGCCATTTTGGCTTGATGCCTCAAAGGGCGGCAGGCGCCTCGGCAGGCCGTGCTTCAGCCCGCCTTGCGGCCCATGAATCTTTCTTACGCCCGCCGCGGGCGGCGCATGGCCAGTGCGCGGCAGAGCATCAGCGCTGTGTCCGCCAAGCCAATCACGGGTCGCGTGCGCAGACTGCCTCCGCCCAGTGCGTCCACCTTGTCGAGGATGCGCAGGCCGCCTTGCACCACCAAGCGCAACTCCCATCCGGCGCGTCCGGGCAATCGGTGCACCAGTGGTGCGCCTTCCAGCATGAGGCAGCGTGCCCAGGCGCTCAATTCCAGGATCAGCCGGGCGTTTTCAGGCGTGCTCCGACGGGCTGCCAGATCCGAAGCGAGGGCGCGGTGTGCGCTGCAGTCGCTGCGGGGCAGGTAGTGGCGGCCGCGGGGAATGTCCACGCTGAGGTCTTGCCAGAAGTTGGCCAGTTGCAAGGCGGTGCAGATGGCGTCGCTCTGCGCCAGCGCAGTGGAGTCGTGCACGCCATAGAGGTGCAACAGTAGCCGCCCTACCGGGTTGGCCGAGCGGCGGCAGTAGTCCAGCAACTCGGCACGGTCGGCGTAGCCAGTGGCATCGCGGGTTTTTTCCACGTCCTGCATAAAGGCGCTGAGCAGGTCGGCCAACAGTGGTACGGGCAGTTGGTGCGTGCGCAGGGCGTGCTGCAGCGGGCCAAATACGGTGGCCCAGCGCGGCGCAGGCGTGGCGCCCGCCGCGATGGCCTGCAGTTCGGTGGCGTAGGCCTGCAGGTCGGCCAGGCGCTCGGCCGGTGTGGCGTCGCCTTCGTCCGCAATGTCGTCGGCTGTGCGGGCAAATGCATAAATGGCCACAATGGGCGGGCGCAGCGCGGGCGGGCAGAGCCACGAGGCCACCGGAAAGTTCTCGTAGTGGGTGACCGCCGCAGCAGTGGTGGGGACAACAGGAGTGTTCACGGGTGGGTGGGGCTGTAGGCGTGTGCGGCTGCGCCGTCCGACCGTGCGATTGTCGCCTTGCGCGGCGGCACCGGGTTCGGCGGCATCCGGTCGCGCCGCTTTCGCGTGGCCGCGGGCACCGGATGGCCGGCAGGGGACAGTCGGCAGGGCTTTCGGGACTCGCGATTGTTTCGTATGAGTAAAGGCAGCGTTGCTTGACAAGCTGTAACGCTTTCTCCTAGATTACTAACCAGTCAGTCATTAAAGCGGAGTGGTGCACGCGTGCCCGGGTCCCGACTTCTCCACGCAGCATCGCTTTGTGCTCCCGTCGTCCCGGACTTCCCATGAACCAGTTGATGCTTCGCCAGCCTGTGCCTGGCACACCCCGTAGGCCGCTTGCGGCCACCTTCATGGCCCTTGCCGCCGCGCTCGCCCTGAGCGCGTGCTCCAAACCTGCGCCGCCCGAGGAGCCGGTGCGTTCCGTGAAGCTCATGACCGTTGGGGTGCAGGCCTTGCAGGCGCAGCTTGAGTACGCCGGCGAGGTCCGTGCCCGCGTCGAATCCCGCCTGGGCTTTCGCGTGGCGGGCAAGCTCGTCAAGCGGCATGTTGAAGTGGGCCAGCGCGTGAAGCCGGGTCAGTTGCTGGCCGAGCTGGATCCGCAGGACTATCAACTGGCGGTGGAAGCGGCCCGTGCGCAGGTGGCATCGGCCACCACGCAGCGCGATCTGGCAGCCGCGGACTTCAAGCGGTACCAGGCCCTGCGAGAGCAGAATTTCATCAGCGGTGCCGAGTTGGAGCGGCGCGAAGCATCGCTCAAGGCGGCCCAGGCCGCGCTCGACCAGGCGCGCGCCCAACTCGCATCCCAAGGCAACCAGAGCAACTACACCCGGCTGGTGGCCGATGGCGCAGGCGTCGTCACGGCAGTCGACGCTGAAATCGGCCAGGTGGTAGCGGCCGGTGCTCCCGTGGTGCGGGTGGCGCTGGACGGGCCACGCGATGTGGTGTTCGCCGTGCCTGAGGACAAGGTGGCACTGGTGGCCGCAGGGCAAGAGGTGCGCGTGCGCGGCTGGACCGCCACGGACACCCAGGTCGGCCGCGTGCGGGAGGTTGCGGCCAGCGCCGACCCTGCCACACGCACCTACCAGGTCAAGGTGGCCCTCGAGGGCGCGGCACCCGCGTTGGGTTCCACCGTGACGGTGGTGCCGCAGGCGCTCAGCCATACGGGGCTGGCTGCCATCAAGCTGCCCACGACAGCGCTGCGCCAGGAAGGTAGCGGCACGGCGGTGTGGTTGTACGACGCGGCAAGCGGCACGGTGCGCTCGCAGCCGGTGCAGATTGCCACGGCCGACGGCAACGAAGCGGTGGTTGCAGCCGGTTTGCAACCCGGCCAGCAGGTGGTGGCGACGGGCGTGCATGTGCTGTCGCCCGGCCAGAAGGTGGTGCCCTACCAGCCGCGCAATGCGTCTGCACCCACAACGGCGCCCGCGCAAACCGCCGTACATCCTGCGGTGCCCGCGTCGGGCGCGTCTGCAGTCGTTGTGAAGTGAGGCGACCATGACGCGCGCCACGCCCCAGGAGGGCTTCAACCTTTCGCAATGGGCCATCGAACACCCTGCGCTCACGCGCTACCTGATGGTGGTGCTCATGCTGCTGGGCTTTGCGGCCTACTTTCAGCTAGGGCAGGACGAAGACCCGCCCTTTACCTTCCGCGCCATGGTGGTGCGCACCTACTGGCCCGGTGCCACCGCCCAGCAGGTGGCCGAGCAGGTCACCGACAAGATCGAGCGCACGCTGCAGGAAGTGCCGTACGCCGACAAGATCCGCAGCTACAGCAAGCCCGGCGAGTCGCAGATCATCTTTCAGATCAAGGACTCGTCACGTGCCCACGAGGTGGCCAACGTCTGGTACACCGTGCGCAAAAAGGTGGGCGACATGCGCTACACCTTGCCCCAGGGCGTGCAGGGGCCGTTCTTCAACGACGATTTTGGCGATGTGTACGGCGTGATCTACGCGCTGGAGTCGGATGGCTTCAGCTACGCCGAACTCAAGCGCTTTGCCGACGACGTGCGCCAGCAACTGCTGCGCGTGCCCGATGTGGCCAAAGTCGAACTCTTCGGGGCGCAGGAAGAAAAGCTCTTCGTCGAAATCTCGCAAAAGCGCCTGTCGCAGCTGGGGCTGGACATGAACCAGGTGCTGGGGCAACTGGGCCAGCAAAACGCGGTGGAGTCAGCCGGGGCCGTGCAGACGCCGCGCGACCAGGTGCTGGTGCGCGTGGGCGGGCAGTTCAATGCCATCGAGGACCTGCAGGCCATGCCGATCCGGGGCCCTTCTGGCGCGCAACTGCGCCTGGGCGACATTGCGGAGATCCGGCGGGGCTATGCAGATCCGCCGGGCGTGAAGGTGCGCCACCAGGGGCAGGAGGTGATCGCTCTGGGCGTGTCCATGGCCAAGGGGGGCGACATCATCGCGCTCGGCAAGGCGCTGCGCGCCGCAGCGGCACGCATCGAATTGGGCCTGCCCGCGGGCGTGAAGCTGGTGAACGTGCAGGACCAGCCCAAGGCCGTGTCCACCTCGGTGAACGAGTTCGTCAAGGTGCTGATCGAAGCAGTGGTCATCGTGCTGGCCGTGAGCTTCTTCAGTCTGGGGCTGCACAAGCGGCCGGGGCAGCATCTGTGGTGGCGCCGTTGGTACATTGACCCTCGGCCCGGGCTGGTGGTGGCCATCACCATCCCCCTGGTGCTGGCCGTGACCTTTCTGGCCATGTGGTATTGGAACATCGGGGTTCACAAGATCTCGCTGGGGTCGTTGATCATCGCCCTGGGCCTGCTGGTGGACGACGCGATCATCGCCGTCGAGATGATGGTGCTCAAGCTCGAAGAAGGCTACGACAAGGTGCGTGCGGCGACCTTTGCGTACGAGATCACGGCCATGCCCATGCTGACAGGCACGTTGATCACAGCCGCAGGGTTTTTGCCGATCGGCATCGCCAAGTCGGTCACGGGCGAATACACCTTCGCGATCTTTGCCGTGACCGTGATCGCGCTGGTGCTCAGCTGGATCGTCTCGGTGTACTTCGTACCGTACCTGGGCACGCTGTTGCTGCGCGTGCCGCCGCACATCCAGGCGGCGCAGGCCACCCCCGGGGTGACCGACGACCCCCACGAGGTCTTCGACAGCCCGTTCTACACGGCTTTCCGGCGGCTGGTGGACTGGTGCGTACAGCACCGCTGGATCACCATCGGCACGACGCTGCTCACCTTTGCACTGGGCATCGTGGGCATGGGCAAGGTGCAGCAGCAGTTCTTTCCGGATTCCAGCCGACCCGAAATTTTGGTGGACGCCTGGTTCCCAGAAGGCACCTCATTCGCAGGCAATGAAGAAGTCACGCGTCGGCTTGAGGCCCGGCTGATGCAGTTGCCCGGTGTGCAGACCGTGAGCACCTGGGTGGGGTCTGGCGTTCCGCGCTTCTACTTGCCGCTGGACCAGGTGTTCCCGCAGACCAATGTCTCGCAGTTCATCGTGGTGCCGCAGGACCTCCGTACGAGAGAAGTCCTGCGCGCGCAGTTGCCTGTCATGTTGGCGCAGGAATTCCCCGAGGTGCGGGGGCGCGTCAAACTGCTGCCCAACGGACCGCCGGTTCCGTATCCGGTGCAGTTCCGTGTGGTCGGGCCTGAGCCCGCAGGCCTGCGCGCGCGCGCCGACGAGGTCAAGGCCGTGCTGCGCGCGAATCCCAACATGCGCGGCGTGAATGACAACTGGAACGAATCGGTCAAGGTGCTGCGCCTCGAGGTGGACCAGACCAAGGCACGCGCGCTGGGCGTGACCAGCCAGTCGATTGCACAGGCCTCGCGCACGATCCTCTCGGGCACTCCGATCGGGCAGTACCGCGAGGGCGACAAGCTCATCGAAATCCTGTTGCGCCAGCCGCTGGACGAGCGCAACGCCATCACGGACATCGCCAACGCCTACTTGCCCACCGCGTCGGGCAAGTCGATCCCGCTCACGCAGATCGCCAAGCCGGTGTTCACGTGGGAGCCCGGGGTGCTCTGGCGCGAAAACCGCGATTACGCCATCACCGTGCAGGGTGACGTGACTGAAGGCCTGCAAGGGGCCACTGTCACGGCGCAGCTGCTGCCGGGCCTGCGCGCGCTGGAGCAGCGCTGGCGGGATGCCGGTCAAACGGGCTACCGCATTGAAGTGGCCGGGGCCGTGGAAGAAAGTTCCAAAGGCTCGGCATCGATTGCGGCCGGTGTGCCCATCATGCTGTTCATCACCTTCACCTTGCTGATGCTGCAACTGCAGAGCTTCAGCCGGGCGATGCTGGTGTTCCTCACCGGGCCGTTGGGGTTGGCGGGGGTGGCTGCTGCACTGCTGGCGCTGAACCGGCCCTTCGGTTTCGTGGCATTGCTGGGCGTGATCGCGCTCATGGGCATGATCCAGCGCAACTCGGTCATCCTGATCGACCAGATTGAGAAGGACCGCCGCCGCGGCGTGCCGGCCTGGGATGCGATCGTCGAGTCCGCCGTGCGCCGTCTGCGGCCCATCGTGCTGACGGCCGCCGCAGCCGTGCTGGCCATGATCCCGCTGTCGCGTAGCGTGTTCTGGGGGCCGATGGCGGTGGCCATCATGGGCGGGCTGATCGTTGCCACCGTGCTGACGCTTTTGGCCCTGCCTGCCATGTACGCAGCCTGGTTCCGCGTGCGTAGACCTGAACCCGAACTGGCCGAAGCGACGGCTTGAGTGAGGAGCCCTTTGGCATCAGGCTAAAATAGAAGGTTACCGATTTCACGCGGGCGGCCGACGAAAGTTGCCGTCCGCTTGTTCGTAGACCGCGCGGGTGGCGAAATTGGTAGACGCACCAGGTTTAGGTCCTGACGCCAGCAATGGTGTGGGGGTTCGAGTCCCCCCCCGCGCACCAACCCGTGAGACTTTGCGGAACGTGGCGCCGCTGCGCTGCAGCCAGCACGATCCACATCCATCTAAGGAATAGCCATGGCCGTTACTGTTGAAACCCTTGAGAAACTCGAGCGCAAGATCACGCTGAGCCTACCTCTGTCTGCCATCCAGGCCGAAGTCAATGCGCGCCTCAAGCGCCTTGCCCGTTCGGTGAAGATGGACGGCTTCCGCCCTGGCAAGGTCCCGCTGAACGTTGTGGCCCAACGCTATGGCTACTCTGTGCAGTACGAAGTGCTCAACGACAAGGTCGGTGAGGCATTCGCTGCAGCCGCCAACGAAGCGCAACTGCGCGTGGCGGGCCAGCCGCGTATCACCGAGAAAGAAGGTGCACCCGAGGGCCAGGTGACGTTCGATGCGGTGTTCGAGGTATTCCCTGAAGTCAAGATCGGTGATCTGGCCACTGTCGAAGTCGAAAAGCTGTCGGCCGAGGTGACCGACGCCGCGATCGACCGCACTCTGGAAATCCTGCGCAAGCAGCGCCGTACGTTCGCGCAGCGCGGCCAGGGTGAGGCCGCCCAGGACGGTGATCGTGTGACCGTGGACTTTGAAGGCAAGATTGATGGCGAACCCTTCCAGGGCGGCAAGGCCGATGGCTTCCAGTTCCTGGTGGGCGAAGGCCAGATGCTCAAGGAGTTTGAAGACGCGGTGCGCGGCATGAAGTCTGGCGAGAGCAAGACATTCCCGCTCGCGTTCCCTGCCGATTACCACGGTAAGGATGTCGCAGGCAAGACGGCAGATTTCCTGGTCACCGTCAAGAAGATCGAGGCGGCCCATCTGCCCGAAGTGAACGATGCGCTGGCCAAGTCGCTGGGCATTGCCGACGGTTCTGTGGATGGCCTGCGCGCCGACATCAAGAAGAACCTGGAGCGTGAAGTCAAGTTCCGCCTGATGGCCCGTAACAAGCAGGCAGTGATGGATGCCCTGGTGTCCAAGGCCGAACTGGACCTGCCCAACGCCAGCATCCAGGCCGAGATTGCCCGCCTGCTGGAGGGTGCACGCGCCGAACTCAAGCGGCGTGGCATCAAGGATGCCGACAAGGCAGAGATTCCTGAGGACGTGTTCCGTCCCCAGGCTGAGCGCCGTGTGCGTCTAGGACTGGTCGTGGCCGAGTTGGTGCGTGCCAACAACCTGCAGGCTACGCCAGAGCAACTGAAGGCCCATGTGGATGAACTGGCTGCTAGCTACGAGAAGCCAGAGGACGTGGTGCGCTGGTACTTCAGTGATCGCCAGCGTCTTGCCGAGGTGGAGGCCGTGGTGATCGAAAACAACGTGACCGAGTTCGTTCTCGCGAAGGCCAAGGTTGTCGACAAGGTGGTTTCGTTCGACGAACTCATGGGCCAGCAGGGGTGATGCTCTGAAAGAGGTCGCCCAGCGTGGCCTCGAAAGCAGTGCCCGTACGCTGACCGGGGCTTGTGCTAGACGGCACAGGCCCCATTTCGTTTGTGGCTACAGTAGCCATTGATGTCTGGACAGGAGAACACATGAGCGCATTGGATACCCAGGGCCTGGGCATGATTCCCATGGTCATTGAACAGTCGGGCCGCGGTGAGCGGTCGTACGACATTTATTCCCGCCTTCTGAAGGAGCGAGTGGTCTTCCTGGTAGGGCCGGTCAACGACCAGACGGCCAATCTGGTGGTGGCGCAATTGCTGTTCTTGGAAAGCGAGAATCCCGACAAAGACATCTCGTTCTACATCAACTCGCCCGGGGGCTCTGTGAGTGCAGGCATGGCGATTTTTGACACGATGAACTTCATCAAACCCGATGTGTCGACGCTTTGTACCGGCATGGCCGCCAGCATGGGGGCTTTTCTGTTGGCCGCTGGTGCCAAGGGCAAACGCTTTGCGTTGCCGAATTCCAAGGTCATGATCCACCAACCTCTGGGTGGTATGCAGGGGCAGGCAACGGAAATCGAAATCCATGCCCGCGAGATCCTGAAGACCCGGGAGCAACTGAACAAGATCTTGTCCGAGCGCACAGGGCAGCCGCTGGAGAAGATCCAGCGCGATACCGAGCGTGACTACTTTCTTACCGCTGCGGAAGCCAAGGACTACGGCTTGGTGGATCAGGTGATCGAGAAGCGCAGCTAAAGCGCTTTGTGCCCCAGCGGCGGCGTTTCCCCCTGGGGAGGCGCCGTTTTTTATTTGGTTATCATCCCTTCACGTTCCCGTTACGAGGCATTGCCCCCCATGGCCGAGAAAAAAGGCTCTTCCAGCGAAAAAACCCTTTACTGTTCCTTTTGCGGCAAGAGCCAGCACGAGGTGAAGAAGTTGATCGCGGGCCCGTCGGTGTTCATCTGCGACGAATGCATCGACCTGTGCAATGAAATCATCCGTGACGAACTGCCAGCGGCAGAACCAAGCCGCGACACCAAAGGCGACCTTCCGACGCCTTCCGAGATCAAGCACAACCTCGACCAGTATGTGATCGGTCAGGAAAAAGCCAAACGTACCCTGGCTGTGGCCGTCTACAACCATTACAAACGTTTGCGCCACAAGGACAAGGCCGTCAAGGACGAGGTAGAGCTTTCGAAGAGCAACATCCTTCTGATCGGCCCCACAGGCTCTGGTAAGACTTTGTTGGCGCAGACGCTCGCGCGCATGTTGGATGTGCCCTTCGTCATGGCCGATGCCACTACGTTGACCGAAGCGGGCTATGTGGGCGAGGATGTCGAGAACATCATCCAAAAGCTGCTCCAGAGCTGCAACTATGATGTGGAGCGTGCTCAGCGTGGGATCGTGTACATCGACGAAATTGACAAGATCTCTCGCAAGTCAGACAACCCGTCGATCACGCGCGATGTCTCGGGCGAGGGTGTTCAACAGGCCCTACTGAAGCTGATTGAAGGCACTATGGCCAGCGTGCCCCCTCAAGGTGGGCGCAAGCACCCCAATCAGGATTTCCTGCAGATTGATACGACGAACATTCTCTTTATTTGCGGTGGTGCATTTGCGGGCCTGGAGAAAGTCATCGAGAGCCGTACCGAAGCCTCTGGTATCGGTTTTGGTGCGGCTGTGCGATCGAAGAAGCAGCGCTCGCTCACCGAGGTATTTTCCGAGATCGAGCCTGAGGATTTGATCAAGTTTGGTCTGATCCCTGAACTGGTGGGCCGGATGCCGGTCGTTACGGCGCTTGCTGAGCTCAGCGAGGACGCGTTGGTTCAGATTCTGACCGAACCCAAGAACGCTTTGGTCAAACAGTACAGTCGGCTCCTGGCGATGGAGGGTGTTGATCTGGAAGTGCGGCCAGCGGCTCTCAGAGCCATTGCCCGCAAGGCCTTGGCTCGAAAAACCGGTGCACGGGGATTGCGCTCAATCTTGGAGCATGCCCTCATGGGAACGATGTTCGATCTGCCCAATATGTCGAATGTCGAGAAGGTGGTCGTCGATGAGTCCACTATCGAAGAGGACCAGCCTCCGCTGCTCGTGTACCGCGAGGCGGCCAAGAAAGCCTGAACCATGGCGCTGTGCCGGACATCGGCACTACCATGCGGCGTCTGGCAACGACTTGTGGCGCACGTCGTCGACGATTGCGCCGCTTGAAATAACCTGCATGTGGACAAACTTCCACAGAACCTACTGAGGATAGCCATGTCTGGACACCTCCCCCTACCTGCCACTCCTATCGATCTGCCGTTGCTGCCCTTGCGGGACGTTGTGGTGTTCCCTCACATGGTGATTCCACTTTTTGTTGGGCGCCCGAAGAGTATCAAGGCTTTGGAGCAGGCGATGGAGGCCGACCGCCGCATCATGTTGGTGGCGCAAAAGGCTGCTGCCAAAGACGAGCCTTCGGTCAAGGATATGTTCGATGTGGGTTGTGTATCGACCATCCTTCAGATGCTCAAACTGCCCGACGGTACAGTCAAGGTTCTGGTGGAAGGGCTCCAGCGTGCGGCGGTAGAGACCATTGTCGATGGAGAAAGTCACTTCACAGCGACCGTGCTGCCAGTGGATCCGAATGCCGATGCGGACAAGCCGGCTGAGATCGAAGCGCTGCGGCGAGCGGTGATGCAACAGTTCGATCAGTACGTCAAGCTCAACAAGAAGATCCCGCCTGAGATACTGACTTCAATTGCCAGCATTGATGATGCGGGTCGCTTGGCCGACACGATTGCGGCCCATTTGCCTCTGAAGCTAGAGCACAAGCAGGCAGTGCTTGACCTTTCCAAAGTGTCTGAGCGTCTCGAAAACCTATTCAACCAACTGGAGAGGGAAGTCGACATCCTCAATGTGGACAAGAAGATCCGCAGCCGTGTCAAACGGCAGATGGAAAAAAACCAGCGGGACTTCTACCTGAACGAGCAGGTCAAGGCCATTCAGAAGGAACTCGGTGAAGGCGAAGAGGGGGCCGACATCGAGGAGATTGAAAAGAAGATCAAGGCAGCTCGCATGCCCGCAGAGGCACGCAAGAAGGCGGAGTCCGAACTCAAGAAGCTCAAGCTGATGTCGCCGATGTCGGCTGAGGCGACCGTAGTGCGCAACTACATCGACGTACTAACCTCCTTGCCTTGGAGCAAGAAGACCAAGATCAAGCATGATCTGGCGAATGCGGAGATCGTCTTGAATGAGGATCACTTTGGCCTAGACAAAGTGAAAGACCGCATCCTGGAGTACCTTGCGGTGCAGCAGCGGGTCGATAAGGTGAAGGCACCAATCCTCTGTTTGGTGGGCCCCCCTGGTGTGGGCAAAACTTCTCTGGGGCAATCGATTGCCAAAGCCACTGGCCGTAAGTACGTGCGTATGGCGCTGGGCGGTATGCGTGATGAGGCTGAGATCCGCGGGCATCGGCGCACGTACATCGGTGCGCTCCCTGGCAAAGTGCTGCAGAGTCTGACCAAGGTCGGCACACGCAATCCATTGTTCCTTCTGGACGAAATCGACAAACTCGGAACAGATTTTCGGGGCGATCCATCGAGCGCACTGCTTGAAGTGCTCGACCCAGAGCAGAACCACACTTTTGGTGATCACTACGTCGAAGTAGACTTTGACCTGAGCGATGTGATGTTCGTGGCGACATCGAATTCGATGAACATCCCTCCTGCCTTGTTGGATCGCATGGAAGTGATCCGACTGTCGGGCTATACCGAGGATGAAAAGGTCAACATCGCAGTGCGTTATCTGTTGCCCAAGCAGCTTAAAAACAATGGCGTTCGCGAGGGTGAGTTGCGGATCACAGAGGCGGCGATCCGGGATGTGGTGCGCTACTACACCCGCGAAGCGGGGGTTCGCTCTCTTGAACGTGAGCTGTCCAAGATTTGCCGCAAGGTCGTCAAGGGGTTGCAACTGAAGAAGTTAAGCCCTGAGGTCGTGGTGTCCGAGGAGGATCTTCCCGAGTATTTGGGCGTTCGGAAGTACACCTACGGCCGGGCAGAGCAGCAGAATCAGGTGGGCCAGGTTGTGGGCTTGGCCTGGACCGAGGTGGGAGGGGATCTGCTCACCATTGAAGCTGCCGTGATGCCGGGGAAGGGGGTGATCACCCGCACCGGATCCTTGGGCGACGTGATGAAAGAGTCTGTCGAGGCAGCCCGTACCGTGGTGCGCAGCCGTGCGCGTCTGTTAGGCATTCGGGATGACATCTTCGAAAAACGTGATATCCACATCCACGTGCCCGATGGGGCCACCCCAAAAGATGGCCCCAGTGCGGGCATCGCCATGACAACTGCGCTGGTGTCGGCTCTTACCGGAATACCGGTGCGGGGCGATGTCGCCATGACAGGCGAGATTACGTTGCGCGGTGAGGTGACGGCAATCGGCGGTCTGAAGGAGAAGCTGCTGGCCGCTTTGCGGGGCGGGATCAAGACAGTCGTGATTCCGGAAGAGAATGCAAAAGACCTTCAAGATATTCCCGAGAATGTCAAGGCGGGGCTTGAGATCGTTCCCGTGCGGTGGGTGGACAAAGTGCTCGACATTGCATTAGAGCGCAAGCCTGTGCCTCTCACAGAAGACGAGGTGGCGGCCATGCTTGCAGCGGCCGACAAGCCTGGCCCCGGAACTGCGCCGGATGCCGTGAAGCATTGAGGCATCAAAAAATGATGTATAATTTGCGCATCGACGCCAAACGATGTATAATCTAAGGCTTCAGTAAGCGGGAATAGCTCAGTTGGTAGAGCGCAACCTTGCCAAGGTTGAGGTCGAGAGTTCGAGACTCTTTTCCCGCTCCATTTTTCTAAAAAGGGAAGCAGGTGCTTCCCTTTTTTATCCAGGTTCCTGGCGCGGTAGCAAAGCGGTTATGCACCGGATTGCAAATCCGTGTAGGTCGGTTCGACTCCGGCCCGCGCCTCCAAAAACCTCCTTTGAAATCAACAAGTTAGAACGGCCCTACACGGGCCGTTTTGCTTTTGTGCCGCCTCAATCGGGCTCGGTTCGGGCTCAAACCGCCCGGCCCCGGTGGGCTGACCGCGCGTCAACTACCTAACTTGTCGTGTAGGCGAGTAGACTCCGCGCCGTTGCAATTGACGCGGGTGGAGCTGTGGCAAGTGTGAGAAAGACGCGCACGGGTCGCTTCGAGCTGACCGTGCGCCACCGTCTGTTGCCCAAGCGGGTGTACATGACGTTCGACGATGAGGATGAGGCGCGCCGGTATGGCGAGCAACTCGACCGGCTGCTTGCCTCTGGCATCGTGCCCGAGGGGCTGCTGGAGATGGCGGCCCCCAAGCCCAAAGAGCAGCTGCGGCACATCTTGCGGGCGTACATCAACAGCGGCCACCCGGCCAAGACCGACCTCGATGTGCTTGAGCTGCTGGTGGTCGAGGTGGGGCCGGTGCGGGTCGACCAGTTCACCTACGCCTGGTGTGAGGCCTGGGTGCGCGCCCTGAAGCTGGAGCGCAACCTGGCGCCCGGCACCATCCGCAAACGCATCGGCAGCCTGTCTCGCGCGGTGGATTGGTGGCTGCGCAGCCACGCCGATGCGATGGTGGGCAACCCGCTCAAGCTGCTGCCCCGAGGGGCAGCAACCTACTCGGCCAAGGATGCCGCCGACCTTGCCGCCCTTGCAGCCAACGCGCCAGAAGGCGAGGCGCCCAAGGCGCCCAAGCAAGACACCACCCGCGACCGTCGCCTGATGCCGGGCGAGCTGGAGCGCATTGAGGCGGCCCTGCGGGGAGAGAAGCGGCCAGACCGCGAGCGGCCCTTGAAGCTGTCCGAGGGCAGGGCGCTGCTGGTGCTGTTCCGCGTGATCTACGACACGGGCGTGCGCTTGCGTGAAGCGTACACGCTCACACGCGCCCAGGTGGATCTGCAGGCCCGCGTGCTGCGGGTGCGCAGCAGCAAGCAGTGGCACGGCCGCGTGAAGTACCGCGATGTTCCGATGCGGCGCGAGCTGCACGCGCTGCTGGCCGACTACCTGGCTGAGCGGCCAGCAGACCCCGGCGCGTTGGTGTTTCCGTTCTGGGATGGTGACACCAGTGACAAGGCCCTGGACAGGACCACCAGCCGGCTATCGGGCCGGTTCGCCCGTGCGTTTGAATACGCTGGATGCGAGGGCCTCACCGAGCACGATCTGCGGCACGAGGCGACGTGTAGGTGGTACGAGATGCGCACGCCCGATGGGGCCTGGATGTTCCGCGAAGCCGAGATCGACAAGATCATGGGCTGGGCACCGGGGTCTACGATGTCCAAGCGGTACGCGAGCTTTCGGGCGGCCGACCTAGCCGCGCGCATGTGGTGAGGGCCTATGGTGGAAGACACAACCGACAAAATCAGGCGCAACCTGGTGGTGTTCTCTGGCACCTATCTGGCGCTCTGGTTTTTGGGAATCAGCTGGCCAGACTTTATTCGGACGGCCTATTTGGAAAAGGTAGGCGCTGCGGTCGACCCGTCGAGGCTTCAGTGGGTCGTGTTCGTGGTGTTTTGCTACCTGGGGTTTCGGTGGCTTACCTGCGAAGAGTACGAGAGAGGGAAAACCAAGGCGTTGGAAGCGTGGAAGACCGACACCGGCAGGCATGTGCAAGACTATGTGCAGCGGCAGCTAGAGCGCACCCTCCCGGAGAGCGTGCCCACTTGGATCAGCTTTCCCACGGGGAGCGATCTGTCTTCGATTCAAAGGTGGTGGAGAGACGTGGAGGGCAGCGCTGCAGGCAGGCCATTCATCCGCGAGGTAACCGCCAACAATGTCGCCTCGGTATTCGCAGGCGGCCAATTCATCATCAGCTGTCGGCCCTTGCTCAAGGGCCAGCGGGAGTCTTTTGCGACCGTACAAGACGCTCGTGTCGATTTCATGCCGCCGCGCTGGCTGGTGTGGGCCGCCGGAGCTACGGCCGTCATGCAGGCGTTGCTTCGAGAGCCCACGTGGGCGTGGGTGTTGCCCAACCTGTTGGCTGCCGTGACATTGCTGCGCATGGTGTGGCGCTTCATTTAGATCGTCGGCAGCGGCGGCGGTGTGCGGCGCACCCGGCCGCGCTGTGATGGCGTTGGCATGGCCACGCTCAGCGGTGCGGCGGCTGCCTTGGCGGCTTTCGCGGCTGCGTCCTGCAGTTCCTTGGCCCGCTCGGCACGGCGGGCCTCGGCTTCTTCGAGGGCCAGCTCGTTCAGCCGCTGAAAGAATGCCGCGGCCGGGATGATCCAGCTGCGGCCGAACTTCACGCCGGGCAGGTCGCCCTTGATGACGCGCTCGGCCGCCGTCTCTTCGTCGCACCGCAGGATGCTGGCCACGTCGGTCACGGTCAGCGCACCAGGCACGGCTGCAGGCGGTGCTGTCAGGCCTGCAAGGCCTGCAATGCTTGCGTCGAACATGTTGCCCATGGGTGCTCCTATGCGGCCTTCAGACCCAGCTCTGCGGCCTGGCGGTGCTCTACCAAGCCGCCGCTGCTGCGGAGCTGGTTCATCAGCTTGCGGGTGATGCGATGCAGCTCGCCCGCGCTGAGCTGCTGCAGCTGGAACTCGTGCAGATCCACGGCCTCGGCAATCGCGTCCAGCTCGCCAAAACACAGCGGCACGGGCTGCCAAGTGCCTGTGGCCATGGCGCGCGCGTGCACGGCCGCCAGCGCGGCCTGGCCAGCCTCCAGGTGTTCGCGCAGGCCGCGCACGATGCGGCTGTGCTCGATTGCCAAAGCCAGCATCACATGCGTGCGCACCACGGTGTGCTGATCTTCAGTGGCCACGCCTTCGCGCAGCTTGGTCACGCACCCGCGCAGCGGCGTCATGATCTCGGCCAGCTCGGTCTTGGTCAGCCTGGTGGCCTGCTTTTGGGCCAGGGCGATGGGT
>JBKBUN010000019.1:23976-28732 GCA_046289925.1 Burkholderiaceae bacterium
CTTGCGTTCATGCGAGTCCTTCCAGGGTGAAGTCGCCCAGCTGCACCATGATGTAGCCGTCTGCTGTCTCCCACGACATGGCGTTGCCCACCCACTTCAGGTGTTCGATGCAGTCGCGCATGTGCTCGTCCGCCTGGCAGCAGGGGATGCGGTATGTGTCCGCTTCATCCATGCGTTCGGCTTCGGAGGTGATCAGTTCTTCGGCGGCCGTAGTGGCAATCCTGTAGGCGCGCAAGATGGCCAGGGCCTCGGTGGTGCGGTCGGTCATGCCTCGGCTCCTGTCTTGCGTTGCGGCAGATACGCGCCCAGCGGGCCATGCACCAGCCAGTAAAGTTTTCGACGCACCGGCATCGACAGCTCCAGGGCGAGATCCACTTCCAGCGTTGCTCCCTTCGACGCCTGCCAGCCGGGCAGCAACGCCACGCCGTCGCAGTCCATCATGGCCTTGAGGTTCACACGCATGTGCTGGTGCCAGGGGGCATCTGCAGGCAGCCCGCTCTCGGCCGGGTTCACCACCGTGAAGCCGCAGGCCCGCAGCTCGGCCGCTGCTGCGTGGAAGGCGGGGTAGTTGAACTCTGGCAGCCCGGTCATGGGGCCGCAGAGGTAGAGGCGGGCCGGGGGCTTCTGGGCGTCTGCGTCCGACTCCAGCCCGGACAGCGTCCGCTGCTGCGCGCTGACGCGCAGCGCATGGGTGGCATCCGCAAAGGCGCGTAGGTGCGCCTCGGTGTAGAGGCGCACGCCATGTTCCTTTGCGTCCATCCAGCATTCGCCCATGTGATCGTAGTATTCGTCCCCCTCCTCGGTTTCTGTAACGTCAAAGGGGCCTATGCTGTCTTCGGGCAGATCGGCATAGATCGGCTCCACATGAGCTGCCGGCGCCGGCCGCAGCGGCTGCACGCCGCCCGCGCCGACAGCTTCGAGCTGGGCCTCGAGCGCCTCAATGCGCAGCCGCAGCACGTCGGCGCGGTGCTTGCCCAGCTCCTGCGCTGTGGCGGTCTTCTGGACCCATTCGGTTTTGTCGAGCCACTCGCGCAATGCTTCGTTGTCCGTCATGCCACGACCTCCAGCTCGGTCGAATGGAAGCCCACGAACATGGGCACGCCGCGTTTCTCGCGGGGGATGGCAACGTCCCAGGCATCGGGGCCGATGCGGCGCAGGATCTGGCCGGTTTTGCCGATGTGGGGAGCTTGCTTTTTGCCTGTGGCGGTGGGCAGCACGCGCACCCGTACCCCCACTGCCAGCGTGCCTGGTTCACATGTGGCCTTGGGCTCGGCACCTTCACCGGCTTGGCCACCGGGCGCTGTGCGCTCCCCGCCCGCAGGAGCGGGGAGCGCTTCGTTACCCTGCGCCGCAGGCGCCTGGCTTTGCTCCCCTTCGAGCGCGCTCAGCGCCTCGGCAATTTGCGCAGACGCGTGCGCAGCGCTCACCTTCGGCGCTTCGCTGGCCCGCGCAGCGGGGCCAGCGGGCTTTTTGCCCCTCCCGCGCACTGCGTGAGCAGGCGCAGCGGGGGGCGGGGTCGAAGTGCCCGCAGCGGCTTCAGTTTGATCGGGCTTTGCCGGGGCCTTGGCGGCTTTCTCGGCCTTGGCTGCGGCGCGCAGGTTGGCCTTGGTGCGGGCTTGTACGGCCTTCACGTCCACGCCGTAGTCGGCCGCGATGGCCAAGAGGTCTGCATTCGCTTTGTCGGGGCTGAGCCAGTGGCGGTACTCCACGTCGCGGAACATGGTGATCAGCTGCAGCACGTCACCGGGCGCGGGCGTGTCTTCGATGTATTGCAGCAGCTCGGCCTGGGGCGCGACCTTGCCCAGGTCCAGCAGCTTGCACAGGCGCTTGCATTGCTCCTGGTTCATGGCCTTGGCGTCGTTGCGTGCCAGCAGGCGCAGCACGGCGTCGCTGGGGGGCTCGTGCGTGCCGGTGCTGATCTCGCGCCAGGCGGCGGTCAGCACCTCCCAGCGCCACTGCTCTTCGTAGCGGTACTTGGCTTCCGTGCGGGCGCGTTCCTCGGCCAGGCGTTCGTCGCGGCTGGCTTCTTCGTCCAGCTTTTTCAGGGCATCGGCGTGCTGGGCGTCTTTGAGCAGGGTGGACACCTGCTCGTGCGTCAGCACGGCCACCAGTTCGCCGGGGTTGTGCGGGTTGGCCACCAGCGTGGGCAGGATGCCGCGCGCTTCCATGGCCGGGCCGATCAGCTTGCGCAAGGGCTCGTTCGTGGGGCTGTCGCTTTTGCTGTCCAGCCGCAGGTAACCTTCCACGGCGCTGTTGTAGGGGCTGGGCATCAGGGCCTTGGCCTCGCGCCCTTCGATGATCTGCTGCCCGCGCTCGAGCGCAGCGCGCTTGAGGGCCGCGGCCTGCGCGTCTTCCTTGGCGTGGTAGCACGGTGGGTCGGTGCACACGTCTGCACTGTCCACGTCGCTGAACAGGTCGGGGTTGGCCCCGGTGCGCTTGGTGCAGTCGGTGCAGCTGCCTGCGCTGGGCACCAGGCTGGCGTCGGTGATCTTGAAGCGGGCCGCGTCCAGGCGCAGCATGTACTCGTTTTGCACATGGCGGGCGCACTCGCGGTAGCTGCGTGGGTCGCCTTGCCAGTCGGTGTCGGTGCAGAACTCCAGCGCCTTGAGCTGCAGGCCTTCGTTCGGGATACGGGCGATGAGCAGGCCCTTGCTGAAGTCGATCTTGCCCTCGCGCAGCGCTTCGCGCGCGGTGGGGCACAGGTCCAGCACCTTTAGGCGGGCGTACACGTAGCTGCGGCTCTTGCCGATCTTGGCGGCTACCTGGTCGGCGTTGAGCTGGCCCTGGCGCATCAGCACTTCGTAGCCTTCGGCCTCCTCCAGCTCGGTCACGTCTTCGCGCTGCAGGTTCTCGATGACCTGGATTTCCAGCGCCTGCTCGTCGGTTAGCTCGCGGATCATGGCGGGCACTTCGGCCACCTTGGCCAAGCGGCAGGCGCGCAGGCGGCGGGCGCCTGCCACCAGCTCGTACACGGGCAGCGGTGCGCCCTGGCGGCGGAAGCCCCAGATCTCGGGCACGCGGTGACCCGGCAGCGGGCGCAGCAGGATGGGCTGGTGCACGCCACTGGCGGCAATGCTGTCGGCCAGTTCGCGCAGCTTGGTCTGGTCGAAGTGCTTGCGGGGGTTGGTCAGGCTCTCTTCAATGAGGGCCACCTCCACCATGCGCATTTGCGGGCCAGCGCCGGGGGTGGGCAGGGTGGCCGTGGCGGTGTCGTGTGCGTCGGTCATGGTCAGGCCTCCTGTGGGTTGCCGTGCAAGTCGGTGATGCGACCGTCGGGGTAGCGCAAGGTGTTGCCCACGCGGCTGGGCAGCAGGTGCACGCGCGGTGCGTTGGTGCGGGCGGGCGGCTGCGTCAGCTCGGGGTGCGTGTAGCCGCCAGGCATGGTGTTGGCGTGAATGCGCTCTTGGCCGATGGGCTGGCCAAAGCGCTCCAGCTTGAGCGTGTGCAGCTTGGCCGAGGTGTCTGCAATGCTGTGCAGGCCTGGGGTGCGCATGATGCCGGGCTTGGTGCGCAGCTGGTGCGGGGCGGAGGTGGTGCGGCTCACGATGTGGCTCCTTCGTCTGCGGTTACCGCTGCGGGGTAATGGCCGGTAATGCCCTGCACGCCCAGCACGCGGCGGGCGGCGGCATGCACTTCGGCACTCACGCTGTAGCCAAAGGCCTCGGGGTTGATCAGGTCGCGCACCAGCGCCAGCGCCTGGTCTTGCGCGTGCCAGTAGCGCACGTCGCTCAGCGCGTGGCCCATTT
Source organism: Burkholderiaceae bacterium (assembly GCA_046289925.1). GTDB lineage: Bacteria > Pseudomonadota > Gammaproteobacteria > Burkholderiales > Burkholderiaceae_C > Acidovorax_G. The sequence continues at coordinate 27,723 of JBKBUN010000019.1, forward strand.
CAGCCAGCATGGCGTGGCCCAGGGCTTCTGCCGTGGTGGTGGGCACGCGCGGGTGGGGCGTGCCCAGCGTGGTGAGTGCGGTGACGGAGCCCGCTGGCCCCGGCACCAGGTGGATGGTGACGGTCTTGGTCATGAGAGGTCTTTGCGGCCCGCCTGCGCGGCAGGCCAGAGGATGAAGTCGGCCTCGCACACAAGGCGCGCGGCGGTGAAGCGGGGCCGCTGGACTGCGACCTCGATGTGCTGCCCGCGCAGGGCCAGCAGGCGGCTGGCGGCGTGGGCGGTGGCAGGGCTGGCGTCGGTATAGGGGTGGCGGATCGTCACCACTTGGCCGCTGGCCACGTCTTCCAGCTCCAGCACGGCCACGGGGGCGCCCGCTGGGGTGGTGCGCAGGTAGCTGCGGCAGACGCGCCCGCGCACCAACAGGCCAAAGCCTGCGGGGCGCAGCGGTGGGGTGGTGGCGGCGGCCATGCCTAGCCCTGCAGCCAGATGGACAGGGCGCCCGCGGTGAAGGGCATGCCAATGAGCAGACCCGTGGCCACCGCCAGCCAGGCCAGAGCCGTGCGCGCGCGGCGCAGCAAGGCGCTGCGGCGGCGGTAGGGGCCGTAGAGCTGGATGGGGGCGCTCATCGGGCTGGCCTCACGCTGATGCGGCGGGCATCGGGGTAGAGGGCCAGCGCAGCCATGGCGGCGGCGCAGGTGCTGGCGTATAGGCCGTGGAACGAGGTGCCGTCCACTTTGATGAGGCAGGAGATCATGCTGCACCGCCTTCCTGCCCGCCGGCGGTGATGGTGACCAGCTCGCCTGCGGCGGTCATGCCCACGTCTGAGCCGATGGCGCGCAGGTCATCGGCCAGGCGCTCGGCATCCTGGCGCCACATGTCGGCGGCGTCTTCGGCGCGGTACACGCGCTCCTGCAGGTCTTCGCAACGCTGCTCGGCCGCCTCCAGCCGTTTGAACTCAACGACCCACACCCAGGGGTTTGCTTCCCAGCTGGTGGGGCCGTTGATGGATT
>JBKBUN010000001.1:0-80080 GCA_046289925.1 Burkholderiaceae bacterium
GGTGAAAAATGGACCGCTGAGGCCCATTTGCAGCCGACGATTCCCAAGTCCGACAGACTCCTAGGGTAGACCCAACCGGTCTTGGCGCTTCCGAAAAAAAACCGCCCGGGGCCTGACCCACGGGCGGTTGCCGGTATCGTATGCCCCGTTCGAGGCAAGGGTTCAGCCCTGGCGGTTTTGCAGGGCGGCAATGCGCTCTTCGATCGGCGGGTGGGTCGAGAACAGCTTGCCAATGTCGCCCGCAATGCCCATGGCCGCCATGCTCTTGGGCAACTCGGCCGGGTGCAGGCCGCCCAGGCGGGCCAGTGCGTTGATCATGGGCTGCTTGCGGCCCATGAGCTGCGTGGCACCGGCGTCGGCACGGAACTCGCGCTGGCGCGAGAACCAGGCGACGATGATGGCGGCCAGAAAGCCCAGCAGAATGTCCAGCACGATGGTGGTCACGAAGTACCCAATGCCGGGGCCTGAGCTTTCTTCGTCGTTGCGGCGCAGGAAGCTGTCCACCGCGTAGCCAATCAGGCGCGAGAGGAACACGACAAACGTGTTCATCACGCCCTGGATCAGGGTCATGGTCACCATGTCGCCGTTGGCGATGTGGGCCACTTCGTGCCCGATCACAGCCTCGACCTCCTCGCGCGTCATGTTTTCGAGCAGGCCAGTGGACACTGCCACCAGCGCCGAATTCTTGAACGCGCCCGTGGCGAAGGCGTTGGGCTCGCCTTGGAAGATACCGACTTCGGGCATGCCGATGCCGGCCTGGTCGGCAAAGCGGCGCACGGTGTTGACGATCCAGGCCTCATCGGCCGAGCCGCTGCCGTCGATGATTTGCACCCCGGCCGACCACTTGGCCATGGGCTTGCTGATCAGCAGCGAGATGATCGCGCCGCCAAAGCCCATGATGAAGGCAAAGCCCAGCAGTGCGCCCAGGCTCAGCCCGTTGGACGTGAGGAATCGGTTGACGCCCAGCAGGCTGGCGACGATGCCCAACACCACCACAACGGCGAGGTTGGTCAGAAGGAACAGGATGATGCGTTTCATGGGGGTTCTCTCCACTCGGGGGGATTGGCATCCCGACGGGGCCTTATCTTGGTGCCGCCAAGGGTATCTTCAAGGCATGGCCCGCCGGCGGCTATGCCCCATCGATTGCAGGGATTTGTCGGGCCCTGGCGGCATGCGGGCGAAAGACGGCGGTGTCGTCATAAAACGCAGGATCTTCGTTGGCCGCCCACCAGCCCGGCACGCCCAGCACGGGCAGCGGCGCGAAGGGCTTGGTGCGCCACACCTCGGGCTGCAGGGCCTGGGCCAGCCAGGCGTCGGCGGCCGGGTGGTCCGGGGGCTGCTCGGGCAAGACCAGCACATGCGCGATGATCGACTTGTACGGCATCACCAGCTTCTCGAGCAGCGCATGGCCCCACAGCACCAGCCGCGCCTGCGCCCACAGCGCCCGGTGGCGCACAAACAGTCCGTACCAGTCGCGGGCGAGCAGCGCAGCGCGCAGCGGCGCTGGCGCCGACCACAGCGCACCGTTTTCATCGAACACGGTGAGCGCATCGCGCAGCGGCCCGCGCACCGCGCCCACCCCCTGGGCGGCAATAGCCTCGGCCTGCAACTGGTTCATGCGGCGCTTGGCTGCGGGATAGCGCAGCCAGACCAGGCCGTTGAAGAAGTCGTGCAGGTTGTCGCGCGTGGGCACCTGGCGGTGCGCGCGGATGAAGCTCTCGTACGCCTGCCCCGCGGGCAGGCAGTGCTGGGGCACAAAAGCCACGCCGGGCTCGGTTGCAGGGGTTTCACGGCACCCCCCGGCAGCTGCCTGGGCGGCCAGCGCATCGGCCACACAGGCCCCGGCCCGCACGCGCGCGGCGGCGGCCTCGCCCACGGCGCGCCAGGGCGCAAGCCAGGGGCGCTGCCAGTCGATGGCGCTCAGGCCAGCTTCCACGCGAGCGGCTCGCCAGCACGCAGGGGTTTGAGCTCGGCTGCGCCGAAGGGATAACTCTCGGGCGTGAGCCAGGTCTGACGGCGCAGCGTCACCGTGCCCGCGTTGCGCGGCAGGCCGTAGAAGTCGGGGCCGTGGAAGCTCGCAAAGCCCTCCAGCCGGTGCAACGCGCCCACGGCGTCAAAGGCCTCGGCGTACAGTTCCAGCGCCGCATGGGCCGTGTAGCAGCCCGCACAGCCAATGGCATGCTCCTTGAGGTGCGCAGGATGCGGCGCGCTGTCGGTGCCCAGGAAGAACTTGGGCGAGCCGCCGGTGGCCGCCTCCAGCAGCGCCAGGCGGTGCGTCTCGCGCTTGAGCACGGGCAGGCAGTAGTAGTGCGGGCGGATGCCGCCCGTGAAGATGGCGTTGCGGTTGTACAGCAGGTGGTGCGCGGTGATGGTGGCCGCCGTGAAGGCATCGCTGCCCGCTACATACTGCGCGGCTTCGCGCGTGGTGATGTGCTCGAACACGATCTTCAGCTCGGGAAAATCGCGGCGCAGCGGGATCAGGTGGCGGTCAATGAAGACGGCCTCGCGGTCGAACAGATCGATGTCGCTGCTCGTCACCTCGCCATGCACCAGCAACAGCACACCGGCCTTCTGCATGGCTTCGAGGGTCTTGTAGATCTTGCGCAGGTCGGTCACGCCTGCGTCGCTGTTGGTGGTGGCACCGGCCGGATACAGCTTGCAGGCCACCACGCCCGCGTCTTTGGCCCGGGCAATCTCGTCGGGGGGCAGATTGTCGGTGAGGTACAGCGTCATCAGCGGCTCGAACAGCACGCCCTCGGGCACGGCCGCCAGAATGCGCTGCTTGTACGCCAGCGCCTGCGCGGCCGTGGTCACGGGCGGACGCAGGTTGGGCATGATGATCGCGCGGCCAAACTGCGCAGCCGTGTGCGGCACCACGGTCAGGAGCGGCTCCCCATCGCGCACATGCAGGTGCCAGTCGTCGGGGCAGGTGATGGTGAGGGTGTCGGTTGTGGCGGTCATGGTGTGGATTGTCCCATCGCGGCAATTGCTATGGTTTTAATAGCTGCTTGTGGTGATCAAACAAGCACGAGCAGCCGTTTTGGCCTAGATTCCCGATGCAGACCGCCCCCCCGATCCAGGCCAAGCCGCCCGGCCGGACCCGATCTTGCAGGCCACGATACGCCCGCCCCAAAGCGCCCTCCGGGGGGCGCTTACCGGCCTTTGCAAAGTTGCTGCCCGGGCCGGCGAAGCCAGGCACCCTGCAGCGCCCGCTTCATCGCACCCTCCACCACTGGCGCGGCCCAAGAGCCAGAGCAGCCGAGCCAGGGCCGCCCCGCCGCGAGGGCTGCGTCCCCCTTCGCGAACGGCGCAGCCGTTCGAGAGAAGGGGCTGAGGGTCGCGGCTGCGAACCTGCCTGCGCAGGCTTGGACGTACCTGAAGAGCCTCCGCCTCTGGCGGTGGCACCGAGGCGCGCAGCGCCTCAGGGGGGCGCGAGCCCCCCCGGGCCGGCGAAGCCAGGCACCCCACAGCGCCCGCTTCGTCATGGCGGCAAAAAACTGGCGCGGCCTAAAAGCCAGGGCAGCCGAGCCAGGGCCGCCCCGCAGCGAGGGCTGCGTCCTCCTTCCCGAATGGCGCAGCCATTCGAGAGAAGGGGGAAGCGGCGCAGCCGCTCAGGGGGTTGCCTCTCAATGCGCCAGGATCTTGTTGAGGAAGTCCTTGGTCCGGGGCTGGCGGGCGTCGAGGTTGCCGAAGAATTCTTCCTTCGAACAGTCTTCCAGGATCTTGCCGCCCACGTCCATGAAGATCACGCGGTTGCTGACCTTGCGGGCAAAACCCATTTCGTGGGTCACGCACATCATGGTCATACCCTCCTGGGCCAGGCCTACCATCACGTCCAGCACTTCGCCCACCATTTCGGGGTCGAGCGCCGAGGTGGGCTCGTCAAAGAGCATCACGATCGGGTCCATGGACAGGGCGCGCGCAATGGCCACGCGCTGCTGCTGGCCGCCCGAGAGCTGACCCGGGAACTTGTCCTTGTGCGCCATCAGGCCCACGCGGTCGAGCATCTTCAGGCCGCGCTTCTTGGCGTCGTCTGGGTTGCGGCCAAGTACCTTGATCTGGGCGATCGTGAGGTTGTCCGTTACCGTGAGATGCGGAAACAGCTCGAAGTGCTGGAACACCATGCCCACGCGGCTTCGCAGCTTGGGCAGGTCGGTCTTGGGGTCGTGCACGGCCACGCCGTCCACATAGATCTCACCCTTTTGGAAGGGTTCGAGCGCGTTGATGGTCTTGATCAGCGTGGACTTGCCGGAGCCCGACGGGCCACAGACCACCACCACCTCGCCCTTGCTGATCTGGGTCGAGCAGTCGTTCAAGACCTGAAAACTGCCGTACCACTTGGAAACGTTCTTGAGTTCAATCATGGTTCACTCCGACTCATGTCAGTTGTGGGTCGCTGCACGAGACGTGCCGCATGTCAGGCACCGCTTGCAGGGCACCGGGCCCACTTTGCAGTCCCGGCCACACCGCTCCGCTGCGGGGGCGCTGGCGCGCAGCGACGCGAAAGGTGTCATCGAATAATCGCGATCTTCTGGTGCAAGCGCTTGACGAGCCAGGACAGCGCAAAGCAAATCACGAAGTACACCACCGCCGCCGCGAGGTAGGCCTCGATCGGACGCCCGTAGTTCTTGCCGGCGACTTCAAAGCCCTTGAGCATGTCGTAGGCACCGATGGCGTACACCAGCGACGTGTCCTGGAACAGGATGATGGTCTGGGTCAGCAGCACTGGCAGCATGTTGCGGAAGGCCTGGGGCAGCACCACCAGCTTCATGTTCTGGCCATAGGTCATGCCCAATGCCTGACCAGCGAAGATCTGGCCGCGCGGAATGGACTGGATGCCCGCGCGCATGATCTCGCTGAAATACGCTGCCTCGAATGCAATGAAGGTGATCACGGCCGAGAGTTCGGCCCCAATCGGGCGACCGATGAGCAGCGGCACGAGCAAGAAGAACCACAAAATCACCATCACCAGCGGAATGCTGCGCATACCGTTGACGTAGATGGTGGCCGGCATTTCCAGCCACTTCTTGCCCGACAGGCGCATGAGCGCCAGCAGCGTGCCGAAGAAGATGCCCCCGAGCGTGGCCACCACCGTGAGCATCAGGCTGAAGTACAGCCCCTTGAGCACGAAGTTGGAGAGCAGGTCCCAGTTGTAGAACGAAAAATCGAGATTCATCTCAGTGCCCCCCTGCCCCGCCTGCGGCAATCAGGCCCGGTACCCGTACGCGCTTCTCGATGAAAGCCATGATGCGGTTGATGGCAAAGGCCGACAGGATGTACAAGCCAGTGACGGCCAGATAGATCTCGATGCCGCGCGAGGTTTCTTCCTGCGCCTGCATGGCAAACATGGTCAGTTCTGCCACCGACACGGCAAAGGCCACCGACGAATTCTTGAAGATGTTCATCGTCTCGCTCGTCAGCGGCGGGACGATGATGCGAAACGCCATGGGCAGCAGCACATAGCGGTAGGTCTGAAACGTGGTGAAGCCTACGGCCATGCCCGCGTAACGCTGGCCCCGCGGCAGCGCCTGGATGCCCGAGCGCACCTGCTCGGCAATACGGGCCGACGTGAAGAAACCCAGCGCCAGCACCACCAGCGCGAAGCCCGGCACGCCCCGCAGCACCGGAAACAGCGTGGGCAGCACGTGGTACCACAGGAAAATCTGCACCAGCAGCGGAATGTTGCGGAACAGTTCCACCCACGCATTGCCCAGGCGCACAACCATCGGCCGATCCGGCAGCGTGCGCAGCGTGCCCACAATGGAGCCCACCACCAGCGCCAGCACCAACGCCAGCATGGCAACCGACACCGTCCAGCCCCAGGCCGACAGCATCCAGTCCAGGTAGGTGATGTCGCCACCCTTGCCAAAGCAGCCCTGCACCACCTCCCGGTCCATGGTGTCCTGGCAGAACACCTGCCAATCCCAGCTCATAGGATCACCTCTTGAGTTCTTGTTGATGTTGAGAAACGGGAGCACGCACGGTTGTCGGTTCCACAAACAACTGGAGTTTCAGCCGCCGGACAACCTCCCGGGGCCACGCAGTAGCTGGAGGAACAGCACCGCAACGCGCCCAACAAAAAAAGCCCCTTCAAACCCGTCGTTCGAAGGGGCGGCGCCAATCAGCAGATCACTTCTTGGCGTAGTCTTCCATGGGCTTGTCGTTCGGGTTGGCCCAGGCCTCCTTCGTGGCGGCCGACATCGGCAGGTTGATCGCGATGTTGGTCGGCGGCACGGGCTGCATGAACCACTTGTCGTACAGCTTGGCCAGCGAACCGTCCTTGATCTGGCGCTTGATGGAGTCGTCCACCGCCTTCTTGAAGGCCGGGTCGTCCTTGCGCATCATGCAGGCGATGGGCTCGACGCTCAGGACTTCGCCCACGATCTTGTAGTCGGCGGGGTTCTTGGACTTCGAGATGTTGGCGGCCAGGATGGAGCCGTCCATTACGAAGGCATCGGCACGGCCAGTTTCCAGCATCAGGAAGCTGTCGGCGTGGTCTTTGCCGAACACTTCCTTGAAGTCGATGCCGCCCGCGCGCTCGTGCTTGCGCAGGGTCTGCACCGAGGTCGTGCCACTGGTGGTGGCCACGGTCTTGCCGTTCAGATCCTTGATCGAGGTGATGCCCGAGTTGGCCTTCACGGCGATGCGGACTTCTTCCACATAGGTGGTCACGGCGAACGCCACGTCCTTCTGGCGTGCGGCGTTGTTGGTGGTGGAGCCGCACTCCAGATCCACAGTGCCGTTGGTCACCAGCGGAATGCGGTTTTGCGAGGTCACGGGCTGGTACTTGATTTCCAGCTTGGGCAGACCGAGTTGCTTCTGGATGTCCGCCAGGATGACTTCACCCATTTCGGTGTGGAAACCGACGTACTTGCCGTTGCCCAGCGTGTACGACAGGCCCGAAGATTCGCGCACCCCGAGCGTGACGCTGCCAGAGGCCTTGATCTTGGCCAGGGTGTCGTTGGCCTGGGCGAATGCTGCGCCTGCAGCCAGCGCGGTCACGGCAACCGCGAGCAATTGCTTCTTCATCGGTATCTCCTTGTGTGTGAAGCGAAGAAAAGAGGTGGATTCCGGACCATCCGCACGGCGGCTTGTGCCCGCGGTGCGCATTCTCCGGCAAAGGCATCGCCCGTTGGCGATCTTAGTCAGAACGGAACCTGGTCGGTGGGGTATTTCCAGAAGTCCCGCAGCAGATAACTGACGGGCAGGTTCAGCGTGATGTTCTGAGGCGGGATGGGCTTCAGGAACCACTTGTCATAGATGGGGTAGATCTCGCGGCTGGTGATCAGCCGGCGCATCTCCTCGTCGATGACCTTCTTGAACTCGGGGTCGTTCTTGGGCAGCATGATCGCCAGGGGCTCGGTCGTGAGGAAGCGCCCCACCACCTTCAGCGCCTTGGGATCGGGCCGGTTGGCCGCCAGGCCATACAGCAGTACGTCGTCCATCAAAAACGCGTCGGCCTCGCCCTTCTCGACCATCTCCACGCCTCGCGCGTGGTCTGGCGCTTCGATGATGGTGATCCCCATCAGCCGTTCGCGATTGGCCTGGTCCGCAGCTTTCAGCGGGGTCGTGCCTTTGGTAGACACCAGCTTCTTGCCGTTGAGGTCTTCGATGCGATCGATGCCGCTGGAGGCCTTGACCAACATGCGCGCGCCGGTGATGAAGTGCGGGATCGTGAAGGCCACCTTCTGGCGGCGCTCGGCGTTGTTGGTGGTGGAGCCGCACTCCATGTCCACTTTGCCTTCTTCCACCATCGCGATGCGGTTGGAAGGCGACACCATGACCATCTCGATGGGCATGTCCTTGACGCCGGCTTTCTTGCGCACCACTTCGGCCAGGCGCAGGCACAGATCCAGTGCATACCCTACAGGCTTGCCTGTCTGGCGGTCGATGTACGAAAACGGAACGGACGACTCGCGGTGGCCAATGACCAGTTTGCCGCCGGCAGCGATGCGCTCAAGTACCGGCTGCGCCGACACAGCGGCTGCGCCGCACAAAGCGACACACCCCCAGGCCCAACTCCACAGCGATCGTTTCATGGCAGTCTTTCGGTAGGAAAACGCAACGGTCACGCAAGCGTCATGCCAGCATGGTCTGATTTGTCCCACCACCGGCCCGATGTCGTCACGGCGCGAACTGTACGTGCCGTCATCATGAAACTCCAATGCCGATTGCGCGGACAACTATGCAAACCGTTTATATCAGTATTTACCCTTAGCATGACCTTGCCTGCCCCTGCAGATAGGTCCACAGCGCCTGGGCGGTACTTTTGGGCGATTCCTTGCCGACGGGTTTTTCACGGTAGGCGCGCACGTCCATCACCATTTGCAGGCTTTCGCCCATGTCGGGTGCTGCGCTGACGAGACGGCGCGCACGCAGTTCCTTCTTGACCGCGCTGTAAGGCAGAAAAGCCACCCCGTGGCCTTCCAGCGCCATGGCTTTCAGGCCCTCGGCCATATCGGTCTCGTACACGCGCTCCAGGTGGATGGGGCTGTCGGACTGCTTGAGGATGAGTTCGGTCACCCGCCCCAGGTATGCACCGGGCGCGTAGCCCAGGTAGGGCAGCGGATAGCCCACACGCCCCGGCAGGCGAAACAGCGGAAGCCCGTTGGCGTCCGGCTTGCTGTACGGGGACAGCACCTCCTGCCCCAGGCTCACCATCTCGTAGCGGTCGCTGTCGAGTTGGATGGGCTGCGAGGCATGGTGATAGGCGATCAGCAGGTCGCAGCCGCCTTCAAGCAGACGCATCACCGCATCGTGCACGTTCAGTGCGATCAGACGGCTTTTGAATGGGCCAAACTTCTCGTGCAGGCTCGACACCCACGCGGGGAAGAAGGTGAAGGCCAGCGTGTGTGGCACGGCAAACTCGATCATGTCTTTGCCCGCACTGGTGTGCGCACGCAGCATGGCGCGGGTGTTTTGCAGGGCCTGCAGCACTTCCAGCGCCTGGTCGTACAGGGTTTTGCCCGCCGGGGTCAGGCGCGTGGGGTATGAACTGCGGTCCACCAGATCGGTGCCCGCCCAGGCCTCCAGCGCCTGGATGCGGCGCGAGAACGCGGGCTGGGTCACGTGCCGCAACTGGGCCGAGCGGCTGAAGCTGCGCGTTTCCGCAAGACTGACGAAATCTTCAAGCCACTTGGTTTCCATGCAAGCATTATCCGGCGCTGCTTTTCCGCGTGTCTGCGCATTTCCCCTTGTGTCCCAGGCCACCCAGTACGCGGCCGCCGCGCTGCAAGGGATCTGGCACCCCAGCGCAATCGCACTCCAATCGCACTCCAATCACACTCATTTCCTGCCTTTGCCGCATGGCTGCATCTCCGGGGCTGCGCCGTTCAAGGAGTCTGTCGGGCTTGGGAATCGTCGGCTGCGAGCCAATGGCCAATGGCCAGTGGGCCGCAGCGGTCCATTGGCCACCGTCTTTTGGCCCCACAGCCCCGCTATGGGCTGCAAACACGGCGACAACGGTCCTCGCTGGGGCTTATGTTCGCTTTCGACGCCCCCAGTCCGGCAGGCTCCTAGAAACGGCAGTGGAGCGGGCCGGTGGGGTGCACGGCGGCGGCGCGCCTGGGCCGTACCTGCCGATTGCTGCTGCGACACGACACCTCGGGACACCGCAGGGTGCCGTGGTCAGTTCAGGCTGGGCGGCTCCTGCGTCGCCGCGGGCAGCGGATGCTTGGCGGCGTTTTTCACCAGCTTGCGCTCCACGGCCTCGTGCAGATCAATGCCCGTGTGGTCGGCCAGTTGCAGCAGGTACAGCAGCACATCGGCCAGTTCGTCGGCCACGCGCTCGCGCTGCACGGGGTCGGCCGTCAGGCGCGCCGACTCCTCGGGCGTGAGCCACTGGAACAGTTCCAGCAGCTCCGCCGATTCGACCATGAGCGCCATGGCCAGGTTCTTGGGCGTGTGGTAGGGCTGCCAGGCGCGCTCGGCCGCAAAGGCTCGCAGGCGTTGTTGCAAGGCGGACAGGTCCATGGGCAGGTTGCAACTCAATTGCTATTTTTTGATAGCTGCTTGTGCTTTACTTTCAAGCACGAGCAGCCGATTTCATTCCACATCGAAACGGCCGTTGGGCGGGCCTGCAGCGCTGGCGGCCGCACCGAGGCGGCGATGGCAACTCAGACGGGGGCCTCCTGCTGCAAGGCCCACATGCTCGCGTAGCGGCCGCCCTGCGCCAGCAACGCCGCGTGTGTGCCGCGTTCGATGATGCGACCAGCCTCCATCACCAGGATTTCGTGCGCGTCCACCACGGTGGACAGCCGGTGCGCGATCAGCAGCGTGGTCTTGCCCTGAGCGGCGCTTTGCAGTTCGGCCTGGATGGCGCGTTCGTTGGCCGAGTCGAGCGCGCTCGTGGCCTCGTCAAAGATCAGGATCGGCGGGTTCTTGAGCAGCGTGCGCGCAATGGCCACGCGCTGCTTTTCGCCGCCCGAGAGTTTGAGCCCGCGCTCACCCACCATGGTGGCATAGCCCTTGGGCGTGCCCGCGATGAAGTCGTGGATGCGCGCGGCGCGCGCGGCGGCCTCGATCTCGGCCTGGGTTGCGTCGGTACAGCCATAGGCGATGTTGTAGGCCACGGTGTCGTTGAACAGCACGGTGTCCTGCGGCACGATGCCGATGGAGCGGCGCAGGCTGGTCTGCGTGACGCTGCGGATGTCCTGCCCCGCAATGCGGATCGCGCCCTGCTGGACGTCATAAAACCGGTAAAGCAGCCGCGCCAGCGTGCTCTTACCCGAGCCCGAAGGGCCGACCACGGCCACCGTCTTGCCCGCGGGAATTTCAAAGCTCACGCCCTGCAGGATGGGCCGCGCCGGGTCGTAGGCAAAGTGCACATCGTCAAAACGCACGGTAGGCTCGTCCAGCCCGACCAAGGCGGGCGCGCCGGGGGCGTCGGCCACTTCCCGCTCCTTGTCCATGAGCACGAACATCTTGTCCAGATCGGTCAGGCTCTGCTTGATCTCGCGGTAGATCACGCCCAGGAAGTTGAGCGGGATGTAGAGCTGGATCATGAAGGCATTGACCATGACCAGGTCGCCCAGGGTCATGCGGCCATCGACCACGCCCTGCGTGGCCCGCCAAAGCATGGCCACCAGGCCCACGGCAATGATGAGCTGCTGCCCGGCGTTGAGCATGGACAGCGTGGTCTGGCTCTTGAGCCGCGCACGGCGCAGACGCTCCAGGCTCTCGTCGTAGCGGCGCGCCTCGAAGGCTTCGTTGTTGAAGTACTTGACGGTCTCGTAGTTGAGCAGCGAATCCACCGCCTTGGTGTGCGCGGCAGAGTCGAACTCGTTGGCCTCGCGGCGGAACTTGGTGCGCCATTCGGTCACCACCACCGTGTAAGCGATGTAGCAAACCAGCGCACACAGCGTGATCCAGGCGAACCAGACATCGAACTTGACGGCCAGCACGCTGAGCACCAGCACCACCTCGACCAGCGTGGCCGCCACGTTGAACAGCGAGAACGAGATCAGCGATTCAATGCCGCGCACGCCGCGCTCGATGTCGCGCGTCATGCCGCCCGTCTGGCGCTCCAGGTGAAAGCGCAGACTCAGGCTGTGCAGGTGCTCAAACGTCTGCAGCGCGATGCTGCGCGCCGCGCCCTGCGTGGCTTTGGCAAACACCAGTTCGCGCAGTTCGGTGAACAGCGAGGCCGACAGGCGCAACAGCCCATAGGCCAGCAGCAGGCCCGCGGGCACCACCAGCACGGCCGTGGGATGGCCCACGGGCAGATCCATCGCATCGACCAATTGCTTGAGCAGCACCGGCACGCCCACGTTGGCAAGCTTGGCCCCCACCATGAAGACGATGGCCGCGAGCACGCGCCACTTGTATTGCCACAAATAGGGCCAGAGCCGGCCGAGCGTGGCCCAGTCGGAGCGCGCCGGCGCAGCCCCGGGGGCAGAAGGGGAAGCAGAAGATTCGCCGCTGCGGCGCATGGGGGACAATTCCGGGCTTGTTGTTGTGCTGGCGGCGCGCTGCGGCCGCAGGCACCCCACGGCAACGCCCTGCGGCGCTGCCCCAACCGAGATTGTGCCCATGTCCGAGAAATTCAGCCCCCCCGCCGCCCAGTTGCCCGTCGACAAGGAACTGGTGCTCAAGGTCATCCCCATGCCAGCCGACACCAACGGCAATGGCGACATCTTTGGCGGCTGGGTCATGGCCCAGGTCGATCTGGCCGGCTCCGTGCTGCCCGCGCGCCATATCCAAGGCCGCATGGCCACCGTGGCCGTCAACGAATTCATCTTCAAGCAGCCGGTGCGCGTGGGCGACATCCTGTCGTTCTACGCCGCGGTCACACGCATCGGCAACACCTCGGTCACCGTAGAGGTCGAAGTGTTCGCCGAGCGCTTTGCCACGCAGGGCCAGTTTGTGAAGGTGACCGAAGCGCGTCTGACCTACGTCGCCATCGACGCGCAGGGCCGCCCGCGCCCGGTACCCAAGCCCGCCGCGCCGCTGGCCGGCTGAAGGCGGGGCGGCATCAAGCCTCAACCAGCGTGGACTCGGTGCGCGGCAACGCGGGCACGGTGCCCGCCACGCGCGTCGCACTCAGGTGGGCCGATTCGATCTCGCCTGCGAGCTGCCCGCCCTCTTCCACCACCAGCTTGCCGTAGCGGATCTTGCCGCTGACCTTGCCCGTGCCGTGGATCACCAGCTTCTGGCGCACGGTGAGCGTGCCGTGGAACTCACCATGGATCTCGGCAATGTCGATCTCGGCCGAGCCGCGAAACGCGCCTTGCTCCGCGATCTGGATCACGCGCGAATCCATCGTGGCCTCGACGATGCCCTCGACGACCAGCGTGTCGCAGTCGGTGATCTCTACGCCCTTGAGCTTGATGTTCGGGCCCACGGTGAGCTTGCTGCCGCCCGCGCCCGCGGCACTGCCGCTGCCCGCAGGCGCAGCCGCTTTCGCCACAGCCGATGCCGCGGCGGCGGGCGGGCTGGCCTGACTGCCCAGCCCGGCCAGTGGCCCGGCAGGCGGGGCGCTGCGCGCCCCCAAAGACTCAGGGTCGCGTTTGCCAAAAAACGGGGTTTGTACGGCCATCGGATCTCCTTGACAAAAAGAAACCCATGCTAGTCCTCAGCCTGGCCGCGGTCTGCGGGCCTTGTGCAAGGTGCGTAACCAAACCGCTCGGCCGTTGCATGCGTTTGCACGCCTTGCACTGGCTCACAGGCGCACCGTGGCCGTGGCACTCGGCGCAGTCAACCCAGGAGCCTGTCGGACTTGGGGCGTCGAAAGCGAAAATGAGCCCCAGCGAGGACAGTTTTCGCCATGTTGGCAGCCCCATAGCGGGGCTATGGGGCCAAAAGACGGTGAAAATTGGACCGCTGCGGCTCATTTGCAGCCGACGATTCCCAAGTCCGACAGGCTCCTAGGTTCAAGACACGATGTAAGCCGCAGCCCCCGCCGACATGAGCTGCCCGTCGGGCCCGACGAACTCCATGCGCGTGGTGGCCACGCGCGAGCCCAGGCGCAGCACCTCGGCGCGCAGGCCAAAGTGCGTACCAATGCCCGGGCGCAGGTAGTCGATGCGCAGGTCAATGGTGCCCAACTTGGCAAAGCGGTGCAGGCGCTGCTCGGGCGGCTCGTCCATGTGCTTGGCGCCAATGGCCACCATCACCGCCAGGCCGCCCATGGCGTCCAGCGCCGCGCTGATCACGCCGCCGTGGATGCGGTTGTACGCGTAGTGGCCCACCAGATCGGGCCGCATGTCGATGCGCGCCTGCACCGCATCGGGCTGCAGCGTCACGATCTTGAGACCCAGCACCTGGTTGAAGACGATCTTTTCTTCAAAGATGACGCGCAGACCTTCGACGAACTCGGGCTCGAACGCAGTCACTGCAGGGGCTGTGGCAGGGCGCATGGTGAGGGGCTCTCCGCTGAAAAACCTGAAGAACAGGGTTTTGCTATCAAAAACATAGCTGCTCGTGCTTGACTTTCCAGCACGAACAGCCATTTGCGTTCAACCTAGAAACCGCAGTTGGATGCGCCCGCCAGTGCCATGATCGGCGCGCCAGGCAAGGCGAGACGACGCGGCGCACTCCTGTGCGCAAGGAGGCACAACGCCGCATGGCGCGGCTAGCATGGTGCTGGCGGGCGCATAGCGCTTTCGCCCAGAAGGTGAGCATGCCCACAAGGCGCAAGTTCAACGGACATTAGAACTTTTCAGTGTGAACAAGCGGTCAACTGCGGTTTCTAGGTTCAACCCAGGAGCCTGTCGGACTTGGGAATCGTCGGCTGCAAATGGGCCGCAGCGGTCCACTGCCGTTTCCAGGTTCAGATCTTGCTGAAGTCGGGATGGCGCTTTTCCATGAACGCGTTGAAGGCTTCGCGGGCGGCGGGCTCGCGCAGCATGCGGCCGAAGCTCTGGCCCTCTTCGGCCATGACGGCCAGCACCTGGGCCTGCTGGCCTTTTTTCATCAAGCGCTTGGTCTCGATCAGGGACGACAGCGGCTTGGCCGCCAGCTTGCGGGCCTGGGCCTGGGCGTAGGCATTGCACTCGGTGGGCGGCAGCACGCGGTTGACCAGGCCGACTTCGAGTGCGGCCTCGGCCATGAAGGGCTCGCCCAGCATCAGCGCCTCGGCGGCGCGGTGGTAGCCCAGCATCTGGGGCACGAGCAGGCTCGACGCCGCCTCGGGGCACAGCCCCAGGTTGACAAAGGGCATAGAAAACGCGGCGTTGTCGCCGGCATACACCAGGTCGCAGTGAAACAGCATGGTGGTGCCAATGCCCACGGCCGGGCCGCAGACGGCGGCGATCACCGGCTTGGTGAAGCCCGCCAGGCCGCGCAGGAAGCGGAACACGGGCGAATCCTGCGACGCCGGGGGCTGCTGCAGGAAGTCGCCGATGTCGTTGCCCGCGCTGAAGATGGCCACGTCGCCCTGGAACACCACCACGCGCACGGCGGCGTCGGCCTCGGCCGCGGCCAGCGCATCGGCCATGGCCGCGTACATGGCGGTGGTGATGGAGTTCTTCTTGTCCACGCGGTCGAAGGTGAGGGTGGTCACACCGTCTTCGGTGTGCACGCGGATGTCGGCGGTAGCGGTGCTCATGAAAGGTCTCCTGGGGGGTGCATGCAATGCCCGGGGTGGCGGCACGCAGACTGCGGGCCGCGCGCCGGGTTCATTCCTTGTAGTACACGATCTGGTGGCTGGTGGCCAGCAGCGTGCCGGCCTCGTTCCACAGTTGCGCGGTCTGGTCGAAAAAGCCGTTGCGGAATTCCTGCGCGCGGGCCTGGCCCAGCACGAAGCCCGTGCCCGTGGCCGCAAGCTGCGCAGCGTCGGCGTGGTAGTACACCGTGAGCGACACGGTGCCTGCCGGCACCTGGCGCGCGCGGCGCAGCCATACGCGCGGAAAGAACACGTCGGCCAGCGCCGTGAGCGCCGGAAAATCCAGCGCCCGTGCGGGGGCGTCGCGCATCCACAGGCGGCTCAGGCTGTGGTCGCCGCCGCCGTCCCATACCTGCGGAATCACGCCGCTGACCGGGCGCATTTCGTAGCGCTGCAGCCAGGCCATGGCGGCCGCGGGGGCCAGGGGGGGCAGCGTGCCGGGCGCGGGCACTTCGGGCATGGGCGTGTCGGCCATGCTCCAGGTCTCGCGCCGCACGGCCGTGACCGCGGTGCCCGTGGTCGCCACCACCGCCGCGCCATCGGGGCCGGACTGCAGCAAGGTGAGCGTCCAGTGCTGGGTGGAGCGGTTGGTGCGCACGGGCACCGCTTCCACGGTGAACGGGCCTTCGCCCACGGCCCCGGCAAAGTTCACCGTGAGCGAGAGCGGATCGCCCAGGCGCTGCGGGTGCTGCAGCAGCGCCTGCAGCAGCGTGGCCGCCGTGATGCCCCCGAACGGGCCCACCATGTTCCAGTAGCCCGCGTGCGACTGGCCGCGGAACGCATGCGCGGCGGTGGCTTCGAGCGCCACCGCTTGATCAAAAGGATGTGCGTGGGTCATGCGTCCGAGTGTGCCGGGTTTCGGGTGGGGCGGCCGTCCTGCCTGCGACTGTGGGCGCTACGCCGCAGAAAAAAGGCCACCCGAAGGTGGCCTGTGCGGGCGCCGTGCTTACAGCGCCTCGATGATGCCGGCCGCGCCCTGGCCCGTGCCCACGCACATGGTGACCATGCCGTACTTGAGCTTGTGGCGGCGCAGCGCATGCACCACGGTGGCCGCACGGATCGCACCCGTGGCGCCCAGCGGGTGGCCCAGGGCGATGGCACCGCCCATGGGATTGACCTTGGACGGATCCAGGCCCAGTGTGTTGATCACGGCCAGCGACTGCGCGGCAAAGGCTTCGTTGAGCTCGAACCAGCCGATGTCTTCGTGCTTCAGGCCCGCATAGCGCAGCGCGGCCGGAATGGCCTCGATCGGGCCAATGCCCATGATTTCGGGCGGCACACCGCGTGCGGCATAGCTCACAAAGCGGGCCAGCGGCGTCAAGCCGAACTGCTTGACGGCCTTTTCGCTGGCCACGATCAGCGCGCCCGCGCCATCACTGGTCTGCGAACTGTTGCCCGCCGTCACGCTGCCACGGGCGGCAAACACGGGCTTGAGCTTGGCCAGGCCTTCGAGCGAGGTGTCGGGGCGCGGGCCTTCGTCCAGGTTCACGGTGCGGCGCTTTTCCACGACCTCGCCGGTGGCCAGGTTGGGCGAACGCTCCACAATCTCGATGGGCGTGATTTCGTCGGTGAACTCGCCGGCCTTCTGGGCTTTGAGGGCGCGCATGTGGGACTCCAGCGCAAACGCATCCTGCGCTTCGCGGCTCACCTTCCACTGCTTGGCCACCTTCTCAGCCGTCAGGCCCATGCCGTAGGCGATGCCCACGTTCTCGTCCTTGGCAAAGATTTCGGGGTTGAACGACGGCTTGTTGCCGCCCATGGGCACCATGCTCATGGACTCGGCACCGCCAGCGATCAGCACATCGGCCTCGCCCACGCGGATACGGTCGGCCGCCATCTGCAACGCGGTAATGCCCGATGCGCAGAAGCGGTTCACCGTCACGCCGCCCACGGGGTGGTCGAACGCCAGGCCCATCGCTATGCGCGCCATGTTCATGCCCTGCTCGCCTTCAGGGAACGAGCAGCCGATGATCGCGTCTTCGATCGCCTTCGGGTCCAGCGTGGGCACCTGCAGCATGGCGGCCTTGATGGAGGCCACCAGCAGGTCGTCCGGGCGGGTGTTCTTGAAGTAGCCCCGGCCCGAGCGCCCAATGGGCGTGCGCGTGGCGGCAACGATGTAGGCGTCTTGCACTTGTTTCATGATCAGATCCTGTCCTTGTTGGGGGTGGGGGCGGTCAGGCCCCGGGCCGCGCGGTGGCGGCGTCGGCCGCGCCCGCAGGGCGTGTGTTTTTGCCCGAGGGCACCCAGGCCCAGACGAATGCGCACTCGACCGGCTCGGCACCCGACTCGTCGAATACCTGCACAGGCACCGTGACCTCGCCCTTGTCGGCCTGCTGCATGTGCAGGCGCTGGGCGTCGGTCAGCGTGGCCACGGCGCGCAGGCTGCCCTGCGCCCGGCGGCGAAACGCCACCTTCAGCTCCTTGGCCAGCGGCAGGCAGTCGTCGCGCACGTTCATGCCCACCACCATGCCGGTGGCCGTCTCAGCCAGCAGCGTCATGGCGGCGGCGTGCACGCCGCCGATGTGGTTCTGCACGCGGCGTTCGTTGGCCACGGCAATCTCCACGCGCTCCGGGCTCATCAGCTCAAAGCGCAGCTTGGCAGTGCCGGTGAACGGCACAGCGCGACGCAACACGAGGTTGCGCGCCCAGCCCCGCGCGAAGGCCGGCACCTGGTCCAGTTGGGCCAGGCTGCGGGCCAGCCGGTTGGGCCGACCCTGGGCTGTGACGGGTGCCACGGCAGTCTGTGCCATGTCAGTTGCGCACCGGCTTGCCGGTGTTCAGCATGCCCAGAATGCGCTCGTGCGTCTTGGGCTGGGCGATCAGGTGGCAGAACACCTTGCGCTCCAGCGCGAGCAGGTATTCCTCGCTCACCAGCGAACCTGCGTCCACATCACCGCCGCAGACCACCTCGGCGATCATCGCGCCGATCTTGAAGTCATAGGCACTGATGAAGCCGCCATCGCGCATGTTCACAAGCTGCGCCTTGATGGTCGCGATGCCGCTGCGGCCTGCCACCGGGAACAGGCGCTTGTGCGGCGCGCGCCAGCCGCTGGCGGCCATGGACTTGGCTTCGTTGATTGCGACGAACAAGAGTTCGTCCTTGTGGGGCACGATGATGTCGGACTCCAGCAGGTAGCCCAGCTTGCGCGACTCCAGCGCGCTGGTGCCCACCTTGGCCATGGCCGCAGCGGTGAAGCCTTCGGTCAGGAAGGGCAGCAAGTCCTTGCTCGTCGAAGCGGCCATGTTCTCGGCCGCGCGGCGGGCAATGTAGGTCAGGCCGCCGGCGCCAGGCACCAGGCCCACGCCCACTTCCACCAGGCCGATGTAGCTTTCCATGTGGGCCACGCGCTTGGCGGAATACACGGCCAGTTCGCAGCCACCGCCCAGCGCCATGCCATGGATGGCAGCCACCACCGGCACCTGGGCGTAGCGAATGCGCATCATCAGGTTCTGCAGTTCCTGCTCGATGCTCTCCACTGCGTCAGGGCCGCCCACGGCAAAGGCTGGCATGGTGGCTTCGAGGTCGGCCCCCACACTAAAGGGTGCATCGCCCGACCAGATGACCATGCCGTCGTATTCGCGCTCGGCCAGTTCCAGGGCTTCGGCCAGGCCTTCCATCACTTCAGGGCTGATGGCGTGCATCTTGTTCTTGATGCTGGCAATCAGCACCTTGCCATCAAGCGTCCAGGTGCGCAGCGCCTTCGACTCGGCCAGGGTGGTGCCAGCCGTACGCCAATCGGGCAGGCTGGTTTCGCCCAGCAGCGGCTCGGGGAAAAGCTGACGCTCGTACACGGGCAATTGGCGGCGCGGCACAAACCTACCCTGCGACGCGCTCCACGAGCCTTGTGCGGTGTGCACGCCACCGGCTTCGGCCACGGGGCCCTTGAACACCCACTCGGGCAGCGGCGCCTTGCACAGCGCCTTGCCGGCGTCGATGTCTTCCTGAACCATCTTGGCCACTTCGAGCCATCCGGCTTCCTGCCAGAGCTCAAACGGGCCCTGCTTCATGCCGAAGCCCCAGCGCATGGCCTGGTCTACGTCGCGGGCGTTGTCGGCAATGGTGCCCAGATGCACAGCGGCGTAGTGGAAGCTGTTGCGCAAAATGGCCCACAGGAAGCGGCCTTGCGCGCCCTCAGCGTTGCGCAGCAGCTTCAGGCGCTCGGCGGCGGGCTTTTTGAGCATGCGCCCGTACACCTCGTCGGCCTTCTGGCCAGCGGGCACGTACGATTCGCTTGCCAGATCGAAGCGCATCACATCACGGCCGACCTTTTTGAAGAAACCGGCCTTGGTCTTCTGGCCAAGGTTGCCCATCTCCAGCAACTTCTTGAGCACGGCGGGGGTGCCAAAGCTCTCGTAGAAGGGATCGGTCTCCAGGCTCAGGTTGTCCTGCAGCGTCTTGATCACGTGCGCCATGGTGTCCAGACCCACCACATCGGCGGTGCGGAAGGTGCCGCTCGACGCACGGCCCAGCTTCTTGCCCGTGAGATCGTCCACCACGTCGTAAGTGAGGCCGAAGTTCTCCACCTCCTTCATGGTGGACAGCATGCCGGCAATGCCCACGCGGTTGGCGATGAAGTTGGGCGTGTCCTTGGCGCGCACCACGCCCTTGCCCAGACCGCTGGTCACAAAGGCTTCGAGCTGGTCCAGCACTTCGGGCTGGGTGGTGGGCGTGTTGATCAGCTCCACCAGCGTCATGTAGCGCGGCGGGTTGAAGAAGTGAATACCGCAGAAGCGGGGCTTGATGCTGTCGGGCAGCACTTCACTGAGCTTGGTGATCGACAGGCCCGAGGTGTTGGACGCCAGGATGGCATGCTGGGCCACGTGCGGAGCGATCTTGGTGTACAGGTCGAGCTTCCAGTCCATGCGCTCGGCAATCGCCTCGATCACGAGGTCGCATTCCTTGAGCAGGTGCATGTGCTCTTCGTAGTTGGCCTGCTGGATGAGTGCAGCGTCGTCGGCCACGCCCAGGGGCGAGGGCTTGAGCTTCTTCAGGCCTTCGACGGCCTTGGTCACGATGCCGTTCTTCGGACCTTCCTTGGCAGGCAGGTCGAACAGCACCACGGGGACTTTCACATTGACGAGATGGGCCGCAATCTGCGCGCCCATCACGCCTGCGCCGAGCACGGCGACTTTCTTGACTTGGAATCGGGACATGGAGGTGTGTAGGTTCAATCCGTTCGGGCTGAGCTTGTCGAAGCCGTGGCGAGATGTGGGTTCTAAGCCCTTCGACAAGCTCAGGGCAAACAGGGTGGATGACAGGGTGGATGGACAGTGGGCGCAGGCTTACTGCACGCGCACCCAGGTCTGCGTGCGGCCGAAGGGACCGATCGAGCCCCGGACTTCGAGTTTTTTGCCGCCCTCGATGGGCGTCAGGCGCAGGCTGTAGTTGCGGCCGTTCTCAGGATCGAGAATCTTGCCGCCTTCCCACACATCCTTGCCTTCGGCTTTCTTCGCGCCGCGGATGATCTCCAGGCCCAGCAGCGGCTTGCCCTTGCGGTCGTCTGAGCATTCCGTGCAAACATCGTCGGGCTTGGCGTTGGCCGTGAGCCGGCGCTCGAGCACGCCGTTGAGCACACCGCCGCCCACATCGCGGATGCGGATCTCGGCCTTGGCCTCACCGGTCTTGTCGTCCACATTGCGCCACAGGCCTTCTGGCGTGGTGTTCGCCGCAGCCGAGGCCACCACCCCGCCCAGCACCACGCCGGCCAGCATCTGTCTCATGGGAACCTCCTGAAAGAATGTCAGGCAGACAAAAAAAGCAGTGCACCGTGCGGGGCTGCGCCAAAGCGCCGCCCCGCGCGCGGGCATCAGGCCAGGGCCTGTTCGGTCTCCATCAGCACCTTACTGCCGGCGCGGGCGGTGCGCATCAGCGTCTGCACTTCCGGGAACAGCTTGGCAAAGTAGAAGCGCGCGGTCTGCAGCTTGGCCTGATAGAACGGGTCGGTGCTGCCAGCCGCAATCTGGCGCAGGGCCACCTGGGCCATACGGGCAAAGAAGTAACCGAACACCAGATGGCCGGCCACGCGCAGATAGTCCACTGCGGCAGCGCCCACTTCGTCGGGGTTTTGCATGCCCTTGAAGCCGATTTCGGTCGTGAACTTGGTCATCTGCTCCGCCAGCATGGCCACCGGATTGATGAACTCGGCCATCTTCTCGTTCACGCCTTCTTCTTCGACCAGCTGGCCCACCAGCTTGCCAAACTTCTTGAGCGTTGCGCCGTTGTTGGCCAGCACCTTGCGGCCCAACAGATCCAGCGACTGGATGGTGTTGGTGCCTTCATAGATCATGTTGATGCGCGCGTCGCGCACGAACTGCTCCATGCCCCACTCCTTGATGAAGCCATGGCCGCCGAACACCTGCTGGCACATCACGGTGGCCTGCCAGCCGTTGTCGGTGAGGAAGGCCTTGACGATGGGCGTGAGCAGGGCCAGCAGTTCGGCCGAGTCCTGGCGCACCTTCTCGTCGGGGTGGTTGAGTTCCTTGTCCAGCAGCAGCGCGCAGTAGCAGGCCAGGGCGCGGCCGCCTTCGGCGTAGGCCTTGGCAGTCAGCAGCATCTTGCGCACGTCGGGGTGCACGATGATCGGGTCGGCAGGCTTGTCCTTGGCCTTGACGCCCGAGAGGCTGCGCATCTGCAGCCGGTCTTTGGCGTAGGCCAGGGCGTTCTGGTAGGCGACCTCGGTCAAGCCCAGCGACTGGTTGCCCACCCCCAGACGGGCGGCGTTCATCATCACAAACATCGCAGCCAGACCCTTGTGCGGCTGGCCCACCAGCGTGCCTACGGCACCGTCCAGAATCATCTGGCAGGTGGCGTTGCCGTGGATGCCCATCTTGTGCTCCAGCCCCCCGCAGTAGATCGGGTTGCGCTCGCCAATAGAGCCGTCGGCCTTCACAAGGAACTTTGGCACGATGAACAGGCTGATGCCCTTGCTGCCGGCAGGCGCATCGGGCAGGCGGGCCAGCACCAGGTGCACGATGTTGGCGGCCAAGTCGTGTTCACCGGCGCTGATGAAGATCTTCTGGCCAGTGAGCTTGTAAGTGCCGTCGGCCTGCGGCTCGGCCTTGGTGCGCAGCATGCCCAGGTCGGTACCACAATGGGGCTCGGTCAGGCACATGGTGCCGGTCCACTCGCCGCTGGTCAGCTTGGGCAGATACAGCTTCTTCTGCTCTTCGGTGCCGTGGGCATGCAGGCACTCATAGGCACCGTGGCTCAGGCCTGGGTACATGGTCCAGGCCTGGTTGGCCGAGTTCAGCATTTCGTAGAAGCACTGGTTGACTACGAAGGGCAGCCCCTGTCCGCCGTACGCCGGATCGCACGACAGCGCGGGCCAGCCCCCCTCGACGTACTTGGCATAGGCTTCCTTGAACCCTGTAGGCGTCTTGACCTCATGCGTGGTCTTGTCGAGCTTGCAGCCCTCGGTGTCGCCCGAGATGTTCAGCGGGAAGGCCACTTCGGCGGCGAACTTGCCGCCCTCTTCGAGCACGGCGTTGATGGTGTCCACATCCACCTCGGCATGGGCCGGCAGGGCTTTGTACTCATCGGCCACGTTCAGCACTTCGTGCATCACGAACTGCATGTCGCGCAGCGGCGGCGTATAGGTGGGCATGGGTTTACTCCTTGGTACGGGTTGGGGTTGGAACAGGTTTGGCTGCAGCCGCATCTGAAGCGCTGTAGCGAGCCAGAATGTTGTGAAAGCCCGTCACGGCGCGCTGGAGCGAGCCAGGGTTTTGCAGGAAACGGGCTTCGTAGTGCAGGGCCAGGATGAGGCCGTGGATCTCGAAGAGCATCTGCTCCTCGTCCACGTCGGCGCGCAATTCGCCGCGCTCCTTGCACTGCTGGATGGCGCGCCGCATGGCGGCATGCCAGGTCAGGACCGAGCTGGCCAGCGCATCGCGCACAGGTCCGGTGCGGTCGTCGAATTCCACCGCGCCGCTGATGTAAATGCAGCCCGAGTCGATCTCGATCGAGGTGCGCTTCATCCAGTTGTCAAACAAGGCGCGCAGACGGGCCACGCCGCGCGGCGCGGTCATGGCGGGGTAAAAGACTTCCTGCTCGAAGCGGGTGTGGTACTCGCGGATCACCGAGATCTGCAGTTCCTCACGCGAGCCAAAGTGGGCGAACACACCCGACTTGCTCATACCCGTGACGTCGGCCAGCGCCCCGATGGACAGGCCCTCAAGCCCGATGTGCGTGGCCAAGCCCAGCGCCGCCTCGACAATCGCGGCCTTGGTCTGCTGGCCTTTTTGCAGCGCACGGCCACTGGCGGCACGGGCGCGGGGCGCACGGGTGGCGGAGCGGGTTTCGGTGGTGGCGGGCATGCGCAAATAAAAACGAACGTTCGTTTTATTTTGCAGCAATTTGCCCAAGAGGCCCAAAGCCCCCACAAGAATAGGGAGCGCACCCCAAACGGATTTTGCAGTGCAGCACCGCGCCCAGGCACCGCCGCACACCCGCTCGCGGCTTACAGCAGGCGCGCCAGACAGGCGTCGAGTTGCTCGGTGGGCAGGCGGCGAAAGCCCGATCGCACAAACCGCAACAGCCGCCCTTGGGCAAAGGCGGCCAAGGTGCCCGCTGCCACCTGCGCATCCACAGTGGGGGTGGCCGAGCCCTGGGCCAGCACCACCGGCCGCAGGCACTGGCGCAGCACCGATTCCATGCGGTCGAAGAACTGCGTCATGCGCTGCTGCAGGCGCTCGTGCTCCAGCAGCAGGGCGTCGCCGACCATCACGCGCACCATGCCGGGATTGCGCTCGCCAAATTGCAGCAACACGGTCACCACACGGGCCGCCTGGCGTGTGCCCTGCCCAGCGTCCAGCGCCTCGGCGGCATCGCCCTCGGGGCGCTGCGTGATCTGCTGCACCAGGCCCCAGACCGACTGCTCTATGAAATCCAGCAGCGCCTCGAACATCTGCGCCTTGCTCGCAAAGTGGCGGTACAGCGCGGCCTCGCTCACTTCCAGCCGCGCGGCCAGCGCCGCGGTGGTGATGCGCTCGGCCCCGGGGGCTTCGAGCATTTGTGCCAGTGTCTGCAGAATCTGGGTACGCCGCTCGCCGGGCCGCGGGCGCTTGCGCACGGCCTCGGGTGCAGGGGCTTCAGGCGCGGGCAGGGTATCGGGCGGTGTGTCAGACATGACGGGTGGGGCTTGCACAAGGGCCGAAAGGGGCGCACGCAGCGGGCAGCCCCCGGCGCACGGCATGCGCAAAATTCTCGCACAGCCCCTGCCCCGCGCTCAGGAGGGGAAGGTGACCGTGACCACCAACCCACGCCCATGCACGCCCGTGCCGAGCGTGAGTGACGCCCGGTGCACGCGCGCAATCTCGTCGGCAATGGCCAGGCCCAGACCTGTGCCTTCGCCCACCGTGCCAGGCACGCGGTAGAAACGTTGCATCACCCGGCTGCGCTCGGCTTCGGGCACGCCAGGGCCGTCGTCCTCGACCTGCAAAAACGCCCGCGGCGGGCCCGCGCGCCCTGGGCGCAGCCCGCAGCGGATGGTGACCACGCCGCCGGCCGGGGTGTACTTGATGGCGTTGTCCACCAGGTTCGACAGCAGCTCGCGCAGCAGCCAGCCGTGGCCGGTGACATGCACGGGTGCCACCTCCAGGCCCAGGTCCAGCCCCTTGCCCGTGGCCGGGTCCAGAAAGGTTTCGAGCAGGGCTTCGCACAGGTCTTTCAGGTCCACGCGCTGCGGCGGCTGGGCGTCCAGGCTGCGCGCGTCGGCCCGCGACAGCGCCAGAAGCTGGTGCGCCAGCTGCGAGGTGCGACGCGTTGCGTTGCGCAGTTTCTCGATCTGATCTGCTCCTAAAACAATAGCATCTTGTGGTTTACTTTGCTGGACCAGAGCTGGTTTTGGCTCTGAGCCTGTAGTCCCAGGCCGCGGGGCGGGCTTGGAGGCCTTGGCCATCATGGCCCAGGCTTCCACCTGCGCCTGCAAGCCGGCCAGCGGAGTGCGCAGCTGGTGCGCGGCATCGGCCACAAAGCGGCGCTGCCCTTCGGCCTGGGCGTTGACGAGCGCAAACAGCCGGTTCAGCGACTGCACCAGCGGACGCACCTCGGCGGGCGAGGTGGCTTCGTCGATGGGGCTCAAGTCGCGGGGCGAGCGGTGCTCTACGGCCTCGGCCAATTCCACCAGGGGCCTAAACGCCCGGCCCACCGCCCAGTGGATGGCCAGCGCCGCTGCGGCCACCAAGATCAGGTTGGGCAGCAGCACGCGCAACAACAGCTGCTGCGCCCACTGCTGGCGGGGGTCCGAGCCGTCGGCCAGCGCCACGACCAGCTCCCCAGCGCCCGTACGGCCACGCTGCACGGCCACGCGGTAGGTCACACCGCCGAACTCGACGCTGTGGAACTCGGGCACCTGGGTGGTGGGCACGAAGCTGTGCAGCCAGGGCTCTCCGAGCAGCAGCTTGCCGTGGGTGTCGCGCACGCTGTAGGCCGAGTAGCCTGGGTTGGTGCGCAGAAAATCCTCGATCGGCGGGGCCAACAGCAGCGGCGGGGCCTCGTTCTCACGCAGCGGCGGGGCCAGCACCGAATCGGCCAGCGCGGGCAGCAGGCGCAGCAGGCGCTGGTCGTGCTGGCTGGCCGCCTCATCGGCCGATCGGTAGTCGATGGCCACCGCCACCAGCGCCAGCAGGCACAGCGGCACCACCAGCATCAGCAACAAGCGGTTGCGCAGGTCGGCTGTCATGGCCCGCAGCCCGGGCTGCCGCCAGTGGAAGCGGTCGGGCGCGGCGGGCGCCGGGGGAATGTCTGCTGGCGGAGGGGCCGACATGGCAGAGTGGGCGTCTGGCCAGGCGAGGGATGCAGGAGAACCAGGACGCCGCGCGGGCCGGTTGGGGACGCGGGCGCCTAGGGCGCCTGCAGCTCCAGGCGATAGCCAAAGCCGCGAATGGACCGCAGCGCCACGCCATGGGGTTCGAGCTTGCCGCGCAGGCGCGACACATACACCTCGACCGCGTTGGGCGTGATCTCCTTGTCCCAGCCGGTCAGGGCTTGCAGCAGCTTGTCTTTGCTGGCCGGCTTGGGCGCGTGGATCAGCAGGTATTCGAGTACCGTCCACTCGCGCGGGCCCAGGTCGATGTTCTGCGTGCCCGCCGGGGTGCGCACGCTGGCACGGCGGCCCGCGGTGTCGAGCTCCAGCGGCCCAAAGCTCAGCACCGCCGACGTGGCCGCCTGCGAGCGGCGCAGCAGCGCGCGCAGCCGGGCCAGCAGCTCGGGCAGCTCGTAGGGCTTGACCATGTAGTCGTCGGCGCCGAGGTCCAGGCCCTGCACACGGTCGTGCAGCGCGTCGCGCGCGGTCAGGATCAGCACCGGCATGGACGGGTTGGCCATGTCGGGACGGCGCAGGCGGCGGGTAAGCTCCAGCCCGTCCATCAGCGGCAGGCCAATGTCGATGATCGCAGCGTCAAACGACTCGGTGCGCAACACCTCTTCGGCACGCTCGCCGCTGCCCACCCAATCGACCGCGTATCCGGCGTCCGACAGGCCGAGCTTGATGCCGCTGGCCAGCATCACATCGTCTTCCACCAGAAGCAGGCGCATGGGCGTTGCGTCCGTAGCGGTCAGTGCGAGCGGATCATGGTCCCGTAGGCCTGGTCCGTCAGGATTTCGAGCAGCATCGCGTGCGGCACGCGGCCGTCGATGATGTGCACGGCATTCACCCCGGCCTTGGCCGCATCGAGCGCGCCCGCAATCTTGGGCAGCATGCCGCCCGAGATGGTGCCGTCGGCAAACAGCTCGTCGATGCGGCGCGCCGTCAGGTCGGTGAGCAACTGGCCCTGCTTGTCCAGCACGCCCGGGGTGTTGGTCAGCAGCACCAGTTTTTCGGCCTGCAGCACCGTGGCGAGCTTGCTGGCCACCACGTCGGCGTTGATGTTGTAGCTCTCGTTGGCCTCGCCAAAGCCAATCGGGCTGATCACCGGGATGAACGCATCGTCCTGCAGCGCTTTGACCACGCTCGGGTCGATGGAGACGATGTCGCCCACCTGCCCCACGTCGTGCTCGATGCTCGGGTCCTTGCTGTCCAGCATCTTGAGCTTTTGGGCGCGGATCATGCCGCCGTCGCGGCCCGTCAGGCCCACGGCCTTGCCGCCAGCCTGGTTGATCAGACCCACGATGTCCTGCTGCACCTCGCCGGCCAGCACCCATTCCACCACTTCCATGGTCTCGGCGTCCGTCACGCGCATGCCCTGGATGAACTCACCCTTCTTGCCCAGGCGGTTCAGCGCGGTCTCAATCTGCGGGCCGCCCCCGTGCACCACCACCGGGTTCATGCCCACCAGCTTGAGCAGCACCACGTCCTCGGCAAAGTCGGCCTGCAAGGCCGGGTCGGTCATGGCGTTGCCGCCGTACTTGATGACCAGCGTCTTGCCGTGGAACTTGCGGATATAGGGCAACGCCTGCGCGAGGATCTCAGCCTTGTCGCGCGGAGCAATCGAACGGATGTCGGTCATAAAAAGCGGGCCAGAAAGGGGAGAAGAACCAAGTGCCGCAAATTGTGCCGCATCCCACAGCCCCTGCGGGCGCGAGGCGCCCGTGCGCTCAGCGGCGCAGCCAGCCCGGCACCTTGAAGCGCACGATGGCCAGATAGGCCGTCACGTAGCTCACCACAAACAGCGCACAGAACGCCATGAGCACCAGGGTGTTGTTCCAGAACAGCACGGCCGGCACCACCGTCAGCAGCGTAAAGCCCCACAGGTAGGGCGAAGTGCGGTTGTTGCGCATCAGCAGGCGGCGCGACTCGTCGTCGTGGAACACACCGCGCACGATGCGGCGGTAGATCAGCTGGTGAAAATGCAGCGCATCGGCCACCCCGGGCGAAATCCCCCGCACCGCCTTGCGGTAGATGGAGAACACCGTCTCCCACACCGGGTAGATCAGCAGCAGCATCGGGAACCAGGGCGAAACCTCGCCGTTGCGCTGCACCAGCGACAAGCTGGCCAGCGCAATCACCACGCCCCAGACATACGCCCCGCCATCGCCTGCAAACAGCATGCCGCGCGGGTAGTTCCACACCAGAAACCCCGCCGTGGCCGCAGCGGTGGTCACCAGCAGGGCCGCCAGCCCCCGATCGCCCACCTGCAAGGCCACATGGGCCAGCGCCAGGCACACGATCAGCGCCACCATGCCCGCCAGCCCGTTGTAGCCGTCGATGATGTTGAAGGCGTGCGGCATGCCGGTCACAGCCAACAGCACCACCCCCCAGCCCAGCCAGGGGGCGGTGGCCAGCAGAGCATCCAACCATTCGATGCCAAAACGCGGCAACTGCAAGCCCAGCAGCCACAGCGCCAGCACCGCCGACGCGCCGGTAAGCGCGAGCCGGTAGCGCACCGACAAGCGCTGCGTCATGTCCTCGGCAATGCCCCCCAGCGCCGCCGGCAGCAAGGCCAGCATCCACAGCCCCACCCAGGGCCCCAGCCGCAAAGAGCCTGGGTCGCCACCGTATGCCGACTGCAGCCCCCCGAGCAGCCAACTCACCCCCAAAGCCAGCAACAGAGCCGCCCCCCCCAGGCGCGGCACATCGCCGTGGTGAAAGCGCTGCGGCATGCCGTGCCCATACGCAGCCGCATGGTCGCGCGCCCAGCGGACGATGAAGGCAGCCGCCAGGGTGGCGACCAGAAAGGCGACGAACGAAATCCAGATCATCGGGCGTCGATCCTAGAGGCAGGCCGACCCGGCTGCGTGAGCAACTGTTGCGCACGCACAAATGCCGGGGAGCGCCACAGCCGCCACAGACTCTGCAAATGCCAGACCAGATGGCGCAGATTGCGCGAACTGGCCCGCCGCCCGGTGTGCACCACCTGTACCGCCGAACGGCGCAGCTCCAGCCCGCGCAAACGCAGACGGGCACACAGGTCCACATCCTCGCAATACATGAAGTAACGCTCGTCGAAGCCGCCGACCGCCTCCCACACCGGCCGGGCCAGCACCAGACATGCCGCGTTCACCCAGTCCACCCGCTGGGTTTCGGCCTGGCGCTGCACGCGGCGTTTCCATAAGGCCGAAGGCGTTGGCCAATGGCGCTCGCTGGCCTGCACGCGACCCTGAGCATCGGTCTGCAGCGGGTAGGCGCACCCCACCGCAGGTTGCAGCGCATCCCGGCACAACGTGGCAAACGGCGCATCCCCCAGCCACTCCACATCGGGGTTGAGCACACAGACGCAATCTTCCTGGGCCCCTCGCAACGCTTTGTTGTGATTGACACCGAATCCCAACGCTTGGGGGTTGCGCACCACCTGGAGCACAAACGGCCAGCCCCCCTCGGGAGCCTTGGGTTCGCTCTCGGGCAGATTCTGCGTCAGCACCACACGGCGCACCACATGCGCAGACGGCTGCGCCAGCGCCCCAAGCAGGCGCTGAACGTCGCGCCCGTGCCCATGGCTGACCACGGACACCACAAGCGACGGAGGATCCGTGGCGACTCGCAACATAGCCGGCTATTGTCACCCACTCCCCGATAAGCGCCCAGAGGCGCGCCGTCATAATCCGCGGATGACCGAGAAGAACGATACGCTGCATGTGTACGAGCGCTCCATCCGCGACGGCGAACGCACCTCGCTGTCGGTGATCGGGTCGCTGGCCCGCCCCGGGGCGCGCGTGCTGGACCTGGGCTGCGGCAGCGGATCGCTGGGACGCTACCTGGCCGAAACCAAGC
This sequence comes from Burkholderiaceae bacterium, assembly GCA_046289925.1. Lineage (GTDB taxonomy): Bacteria > Pseudomonadota > Gammaproteobacteria > Burkholderiales > Burkholderiaceae_C > Acidovorax_G. The sequence goes on from JBKBUN010000001.1 coordinate 29,752, forward strand.
GCTGCGTGGTCGATGGCCTGACGCTCAACGAGGCGGAAGCCGCCCTGGCCCGCCCCTACTACCGCCGCGTGGAAGTGGCCGACCTTGAAACCGCCGACCTGCTGGGGCTGTTCGGCGCAGGCCAGTACGACCACATCGTGTGCGCCGATGTGCTGGAGCACCTGCGCCGCCCCGAGACCCTCCTGAACGCCTGCGAGGCGCTGCTTGCGCCGGGCGGGCGGCTGTTGTATTCGATTCCCAACGCCGCCTACAGCGGCCTGATTGCCGAACTCATGCAAGGCGAGATCCGGTACCGACCGGAAGGCCTGCTCGATGCCACCCATCTGCGCTTTTTTACGCGCCGCTCGCTCTGGCGCTTTTTTGGCCACGCGCGCTGGCAGATCGAGGCCATGGAAACCATCGAGCGCGCACTGCCAGAGTCCGAATTCCGCTCGGCCTTCGACGCCCTACCGCCTGCTGTGGCCCGCTACCTATTGGGCGCCCCCGATGCGCTGACCTACCAACTGGTCGGCAGCGCCTACCCGCACCCCCAGCCGCAACTGCCGCCAGAGGCCACCCAGGCCCTGCCCGAAGCCGCCGCCCGCTTCACCTGCGAGCTGTACCTGCGCCGAAGCGGCGTATATGCAGAAGCCCGCAAACGCACCCAGAGCGGTGTCGTGGGCCTGGGCCGTCAAACCCTGCGCTTTGCGCTAGACGCAGGCCTCGATGGTCTGCGGCTTGATCTGGCCGACCGCCCGGGCTTCATGCACCTGTTTGCGCTGCGCCTGCTGGCTGCAGACGGCAGCCTGACCTGGGAATGGGACGCACGCAGCGATGCCGGTGATCTGCTGCAACGCTGCGCCCATCACCACCTGGTGAGCGCAGCACCGCAACCAAGCGTATTCGACGGCATCATGCTGCTGCTCAGTGGTGACGACCCGTGGCTCGAACTGCCCGTGCCGCCCTCAGTGTGGCATGGCAGTGCGCTGGCGCAAGGCGGCACCCTCGAAGTCGACCTGGGTTGGCCCATGTCGGCCGACTACCTGGCCCTGAGCCAAAGCGTGCGCCCCCTGCAAGAAGCGCTGCGACACACCCGCGAGCAGGCAACCCAAGAGCGCGAACAGTTGCAGGCCCGACTGGCAGACACCGCTGCAGCCCTTGCGCTGGCCCGCCAGCGCGCCGACGGACTCGAAGCCACCAACCTCACGCTCAACCGCGAACGCGCACAGCTGCAAGACGCCACGCGCCGCATACAGCAAGACTTTGACGCCTTAGCCCAGCACCTGCGCACCATCGAGAACTCCACCGTGTTCCGCGCAACACGCCCCATCGTCCACGCCAAGATGCGGATAGACCGCTGGCTCGGGCGCGGTACTGCGCCCGCATCCACCACGACACCCCCCCCCACACCCACCCCCATCACACCGCCCGCGCAGCCGGTGGACGTGATCGTGCCTGTGTACCGGGGCCTGGAAGACACGCGCCGCTGCATTGAATCGGTGCTCTCCAGCTCCTGCCACACCGACTACCGGCTCGTGGTCATCAACGATGCAAGCCCAGAGCCCGAAGTGACCGCCTGGCTGCGCGAACGCGCAGCGACCGACGCACGCATCACCCTGCTGGAAAACGAGCACAACCTGGGCTTCGTGGGCACCGTCAACCGCGGTATGGCCCTGAACGCAGACCATGACGTGCTGCTGCTCAACAGCGACACCGAAGTGGCCAACGACTGGCTCGACCGCATTCGCCGCGCCGCCTACGCCGACCGGCGCATCGCATCGGTCACGCCGTTTTCCAACAACGCCACCATCTGCAGCTACCCGCGCTTTTGCGCCGACAACGCGTTGCCGTCCGGCTACGACACCGCCCGACTCGATGCACTGTGCCGCGACACCTTGGCCGGTCAGGCGGTGGATGTGCCCACGGGCGTCGGCTTTTGCATGTACCTGCGGCGCGATGCGCTGTCCGATGTCGGCCTGTTCGACACCGAGCATTTCGGCAAAGGTTATGGCGAAGAAAACGACTTTTGCCAGCGCGCCGCCAACCGAGGCTGGCGCAATCTGCACCTGCTCGACACCTTTGTGCTGCACACGGGCGGCGTCAGTTTCGGAGCCAGCAAGAGTCCGCGCGAAATCGCCGCCATGGAAACCCTGCGCCGCCTGCACCCGGGCTACGAACCGGCCGTGCACCGCTTCGTGCAGGAAGACCCGGCCCGCGAGGCACGGCTGCAACTCGACCTCGCGCGCATGCGGGCCTCAGGCCTGCCCGTTGTGCTGGCCGTGCTGCACGACCGCGGGGGCGGCACGCTGCGCCATGTGCGCGAGCTGGCCGCCCAGCTGGCCGACCGGTGCACCACGCTCACGCTCAGCCCGCGCCCCCAGCGCTGTGTTGCACTGAAGTGGGCGGGCGAGCAGGAAGCCTTTGAACTGCTGTTCCGCTTGGACGACCAGTGGGACGACCTGCTGGCCACTCTGCGCGCCGTGGGCGTGCGGCACGTTCACTACCACCACTTGCTGGGCCACGAGGCACCCATGCTTTCGCTGGCGGCTCAGTTGGGCGTGCGTTACGACTTCACGGCGCACGACTACTACAGCTTCTGCACCCGTATCTCAATGACGGGCAACGACAACCGATTCCAGGGCGAGCCCGTACCCGGCCTGTGCGCCTGCTGCCAACCGCACGACCAGGCGCCCGATGGCGGCACGGTAGAGGCGTGGCGCAACCGCCACCGCGACTTCCTGCGATCGGCTCGCTATGTCATTGCACCGAGTGCCGACACCGCCCGTCGCATGGCCGACTTTGCGCCCGGCGCACGGGTACTGGCCGTGCCGCACCCAGAGCCGGTTCTGGCACAACCGCCCGCCCCCCACGCCCCCCGGGTGCTCGACAGCAGTGCCACACTCAAAGTGGCCGTGATCGGAGCACTGAGCGCCATCAAAGGAGCCGACGTGCTGGAAGCCGTGGCGCTGGAAGCCGCGCGCCAGCGTGCGCCGGTCGAGTTCCACCTGCTGGGCTACGGCTACCGCCACCTGCAAACGCAGCCCCGCTCGCACCTCACCGTACACGGCCCATATGCCGAAGACGACCTTACAGGCCTGCTGCGGTGGCTGCAACCCGATCTGGTGTGGTTCCCTGCCCAGTGGCCCGAGACCTACAGCTACACCCTCAGCGCGAGCCTGGCTGAGGGTCTGCCGGTGCTGGTGCCCGACATTGGGGCCATGGCCGAGCGCGTCGCAGGCCGTCCGTGGTCGTGGATCGCCCCATGGGACCAAACGCCCGGTCAGTGGCTTCAGCAGATACTGGCCCTGCGCGAAGCCCACTTCGCCACGGGCGCAGCACCTGCGGGCGCACCGGGCACGGCACCTACCTACCCCGACTGGCACTACACCAGCACCTACCTGCAAGACTGGCCCAGCCCGGCCATCACCGACACGCCCGCTGTGCTAGACGCAGCCTTCCTGCGCGCCCATGCACCACGCCAGCAGCCCGCCAACGCAGCCAAGGGCGTACTGCTCGAAACCGTAGTGCGCCTGCGCTCCCACCCACTGTTGCGCGGTGTGGCCCGGCGCATTCCGCTGCACTGGCAGCGGCGGGTCAAGAGCTGGCTGCAACGATGAACGACACCCCGGACACCATGAACACTGCCACCGACCCCAACCTGCCACTCATCGAGCGTGCCCGCCTCGCCATTGAAAACGGCCAGCTCGCCGAAGCCGCCGCAGTACTGAACCAGGCCCGTGCACAGCTTCCCAATGACCCGCGGGTGTACATGATGGGCGGCCTCATGGCCGAAAAGGCGGGCAACATCAACGGCGCGTTCCAGCTCATGGAGCGGGGGCTGTCCATCGCACCCGATTGGGCCCCAGGCATCATCGTGCTCGCACAACTGCAGGCCCGCCAAGGGCAGTACCCCGAAGCACAGGAAAATGCTGCGATTGCGGTAGCACTGGAAGCGCGCAACCCTGTCGTGCTCGATGGTGCGATTGAAGTAGCGCACCGCACCGGCAACCTCGACCAAGCTGTGGCCTACCTGCGCAAAGCCCTGGAGGTGCAGCCCAACGACCGCCGCCTGCGCCTGCTGCTGGCCAAAGACCTGAGCCAGCTCGGCCAGCACGAAGAAGCCATGGCACTGTCCGCGGCCGTGACCACCGAAGTCCCCGAAGACCGAGCGACCCTCGAAGAGCGCATGCACATCCTGCTGGCAGCGGGCCAGATGGACGACGCCGCGCAGGTCACCGCCACGCTGCTGGCACTGGACCCTGGCAACGCCATTTACACCTACTACCATGCACGCGCCCGGGGCGAAACGCCCGCCCACCAGCCCGCAGAGATCAACCGCACGCTGTTCGACCGCACGGCCCACCTGTTCGACCAGCACCTACAGCAAGGCCTGCGTTACCGCCTGCCCCAGCAAACGGCCCAGAAGATCCTGGCCTTGTACCCTCAGAAAAAGCTCAACCTGCTCGATTTGGGTTGCGGCACCGGCCTGCTGGGTGCGCAACTGGGCAAGATCGACGGACAGATGGTCGGCACCGACGTATCGCCCAAGATGCTGGAGCAAGCCAAACGCCGCCAGCTCTACACCCGCCTGGAGGTGGCCGAACTGCACGACACCCTGCGCAGCACCCCGCCCGGCACCTACGACCTGATTGCCGCGCTGGACGTGTGCGTGTACGTGGGCGACCTGCGCGACGCCATTCCAGCCGCTTGGCAGGCGCTGGTGCCGGGTGGCCGGCTGGTGTTCTCGTGCGAAATCGGCCTGGAAGACGGCCCCGACCTGCACCTCAACCCCGCCACCGAACGCTACGTGCACAAGCGCAGCCACGTCGAGGCGCTGTGCCAGGCCGCCGGGTTTGCGGTCGAGACGGAGCTGACCGTGCTGCGCTACGAAAAAGGCCAGCCGGTGCAGGGCTTTGTGATCTGGGCGCGCAAGGCGTCCTGACCCTGATCGCCTCTGATCGACGGCGCTCCCGGCCACGCCACCGCATCGCCACACGCGCCGAGCGCCCCACTCAAGGCCGCTGCAGCAGCAAGAAGATCTCGTTGTTCAACAGCCAGTCGTCTGGATAGCGCCCCTGCAGCGCCTGCGGAATCGGCATATCCAGGTAGCGGCGCTCCTCGCGCAGCACTGCGAAGCCCGCCTCGCGCGCCAATGCCACCAGTTCGTCGGCGGTCAGACGGTTCAACGCGCGGTATTCGTTGAACACAAAGCGCTTGTAGCCCTCCACACCGAAGTCGGCAAAGCCGAAGTCCACCTCGGCCGCGTCCATAGGCCCCTGGTGCGCCTCGATCACCTTCCACAACGCGTCTTCGGTCGCCAGCAGGTGATGCCAGGGCACATCGTCGTACCGACGCAGGTGCGAACCCCAGGGTGAATGGAACAGCGGCTCGATCTGCAAAAAGAACACACCGCCCGGCCGCAGGCACTCCCGCAAGTCGCGCAAGATAGGCAACAGCTGGGCGCGCTGCACGTGCTCGAAGGTAGACCAGCTCATGATGCCATCCACCGGCGCATGGCGGTCTGCCAGCGGCGTGCCTGGGGCGATGGTCTCGAACGTCAGCGCGCAGGGCACACGCCGCATGCCCAGTTGCTCGCGGGCAATGCGCGGCAACTTCTCGTATTCACGGCGAATGTCAATGCCATGGATACGCGTGGCCCCGTGGCGCAATACCAGCGCCAAGTCGGTAATGCCATCGCCACAGCCAAAGTTTAGCAACCGTGCGGTGCGCAAATCCAGCGCTGCGCCCATCCAGTAATGCACCACGTCTGCGGCGTAGTCGAAGTGCGCGCGAAACCACTCGTCGCTGATGCGCGAAGCGTCCCAGGGCGCGATACCCCATAGCCACTCCTGCAGTTGTGTCCAGATTCGCATGTGAAAAACTGTGTGTGGATGCGGTCTTAGCAGGCCCTCTGCGGCGCAAAGCCTCAGACCACCGCCACAGCGCTGTGGTCGCCGCCGCTCGGCTTGCGCAGCACGTAGGCGTCTTGGTGGTTCCAGAAATGCACACGCGCCTCGTGCACCAGGCACGGCAAGCCCATGGTTTCGGCAATGCGCGCGTGCACAAAGGCCGGCGAGGTGAAGCTCGTGCCGTACTCGTTCACATCAATGGCCCGCGACTCGCTCGACGGTGCAAAAAAGAAGCCCTCGGCATCCAGCGACACATGGTCGTATGCAGCAGCCTTCTCGCCATGGGTGCTGAACACCAGCAACCCGCCCGGGGCCACGGCATCCCACAACACCCGAAGCCAACGCCCCCAGGTGCTGCGTGGCAGGTGGCTGAACAGCGACAGCACGAACACCAGGTCATACCGCTGCGGCCACTCCAGCGCTTCCGGCAGCACCGACGACACCAAGCCCTGCACGCCAAAAGTCTGGCGCGCAAAGTCCACGGCATCGGGCACCACGTCAGAAACCGTCACCCGCTCGGCCCCCAGCACCTTGACCAAGTGCCGCGTGAAGCGGCCATGGCCGCTGGCAAACTCCAGCACCGAGCCGGTCTTGAGCAGCGGCTGTTCTACCGCTTCAAGCAGCAGCATCAGCTCCGACAGCGTGCGCCAACCGTCGGCAAAGTAATCGCGCAGCGGGTTGCGGCTGGAGGGATGCCCGGCAAAAAAACCAAAGATATCGTCCTGCGACGAAACGGTGCAGTCCAGGCCCATGATGTTGGCAAACGAGCCATTCAGCGCATGCTGCTCGATCAACGCATGGGCAGCCAGCATGGTATCGGGCTCAGCGCGGGCGCGCTGCAGCACCTGGGCGGCGGCCTCTCGCTGGCCCATTTGCAGCAGTCGCCGTCCTTCTTCCAGCAAAGCCGCTCCGGGGCCTGCTGCGGAACGTTCGGTCAAGGGCGTCAAAGTCATGGGTGCGGATTATCGGTGGCGCGCGGCGCGGCGCGGCTGCAGCAGGGCCTGCGACAGTACAGCAGGAGGCGTTGCGCGCCGCTCAAGACCAATGGTGCGGCAACCGCACCAAACCCGGCAGGGGCTTCGGAAAGATGAAACGGAAGTGCAGGAACTGAAACCACTGGTCGTATACCGCCAGCCCCGTTTCGTCGAACAGGAACGCGCTGATCACATAGTCCCCGCTGTGCAGCGGCAGGTCGGGGAATGTCAGCACCGACCGCCAAGTACCATCGGGCAGCGCCTGCGGCGCCGCACCGTCTTCGTGCGTGGCCAGCGATGTAATGCCCACGCCTTTGGACTGCTCGATCATGAAACCGATATGGGGCCGCTCAGCCCCACGGCCACGGGCAGTGATGGTCACCACCAGGTCCTGGCCTTGCAGCACAGGCGGCTGGCCGTCCTGCGGCTCGGTCAGGTTGGCAACCTCCACCGAAAGAATGCAGGCGCCCCCGTGGTCGGCTGGCGATGCAGTCGGGCGTGCGGCTGCCGCATCGCTGGCCGGCGCCGGGGCTACAAGTTCGCTCGCAGAGTCGGCTTCGACCGCCCCCGCCGGCAGACCATCTGCCGCGTCGCGCGCACGGGTGTGCACGTCGTAGGCAGCCAGCACGGGCTCGGTAGGCCCGAACATGGCCACCTCTCCTTTGCGCAACCATAGCGCCTGGTCGCACAAGTGTCGGATGTGGTACGGGCTGTGCGAGCAAAACAGAATCGTGCAGCCGTTGTTGCGAAAAGCCGTGATGCGCTCCACGCACTTCTTCTGAAAGTGCTGGTCGCCCACAGCCAGCGCCTCGTCAATGATCAGCACATCAGGCTGCACCGCCGTGACCAGCGCAAACGCCAGGCGAACCGTCATGCCCGAGGAATAGGTTTTCACCGGACGGTCCAGCGCTTCGCCCAGTTCGCAAAACTCGATGATGGAAGGCTCAAGCCGCTGCATCTCATCGCGGTCGATGCCGATCAGGCTGCCACCGAAGTACAAATTGTCGCGGCCGCTGAAGTCAGGGTGAAAGCCTGCGCCCAACTCCAGAATGGCCGTCACACGGCCCACGCGGTCGATGCGACCTTCACTGGGCTGCAGCGTGCCCGCCAACAGCTTGAGCAACGAACTCTTGCCCGCCCCGTTGTCACCGATCACGCCAATGCACTGGCCACGCTGCAATTCAAACGACACATTGCGCAAGGCCCAGTGGCTGCGATAGGTGACATGCCCGGCAAGCAGCGCACGCAGCCGAGCCCGGGGGGAAGGGTACAGACGGTATTCCTTGCCCACACCCTGCACGCGCAACACGGTGTCGGCCGAAGGCGCAGCGGCGCTCGCCATTAGGGGGGAGTGCGCACTCATAGCCAGTCCACCAATTGGTCGCGGCTGCGCGCCACCAGCAGCGACAGCACGCCCGCCAGCAGCAGCACCCAAGCCAGGGTGACACCCCAGGTGGCCAGGGGCGGCCACGCCCCTTGCAGCAGCACTTGCTGGTAGCCCTGCACAAGCCCCGTCATGGGATTGAGCCACAGCGCCCAGCGCCAGCGCTCAGGAAACAGCGCCATCGGAAACAGAATGGGCGACAGGTAAACACCCACCGAGAGTGCAAAACCCACAGCCTGCACCGTGTCGCGCAGCGCCGCCGCCAAGATGGCCAGCACATACGCCAACAGCAGGCACAGCAACAATTGAAGCCCCAACAGCGCCGGCAGTGCCAGCCAGAATGCGGGCGCGCCCCGGTGCAGCGGCCAGTAGGCCAGCGCCACCAGCAGCAGCAACGGGCCGTACACCACCGCACTGGCCATCACCGCACGGGCCATGAAAAGCACGGGCGGCAGCGGGTTCTTCTGCAGCAGCCCGCCTGCATCGATCAGGCTGCTCATGCCGCGCGAAACGGCGTCACAAAACGCCATCCAAGGCAAGGCGCCCACCACCAAAAATGCACCGACGGCCCGCGTGGGCGCGTTGTCGCCCAGGCGCATGTTGAACACCACGTCGAACACCAAATAGAAGGCGGCCACCGTCAGCAGGGGCTGTAGGTAGGGCCACACAATGCCCATGGCCGTGCCACTGTGGCGGGCGGCCACTTCACGCCGCGTGAGCACCCACACCAGTCGACGGCCGCGCCACAGGGCCTGGCATTCGTTCCACAAAGCGGTCATGCAAACAAAGAGGTTGGACGGTTGGGGTTGAAAAAGCGCTCGCGTCAGGCGGGCGTCACAGGGCTTGGGCCATGCGTGGGCGCACAGGCGGCCAGCGCCCGGCGGAGTCAGCTTTGCGCCAGCCGGGGCCCGACGACCAAGCCCCTCGGTCCGCCTGCACCACGCCCACACCGGCTGCAGTCTGCCGCCTGCCGCTCGCGCGTGGCTGCCGATTGTCCACGACTCGGGCACCACCACGGCCACGGCAACACCCGGTGCAGTGCGAAGGCTCAGACCACAGCCCCCTTCCCGCAGGCCGCGTGCTGGCAACGTGCGCTGCCGCTGCGTCGATCAGCCTGCTTGACCCAGACACCCAACCGCTATCAGATTGATAGCTGCTTGTGCTTGGTTTACAAGCACGAGCGGCCGATTCGACCCATAAGCCATCCGAACAAGACGCCGCCTATTCACCCCCCGCCCAGGGGGGCAAAGACCCGCGTGGGCCTGGGCCCAATGGGTCATGACAGGCTCCTAGGAGCCTGTAGGCGGGCCCAGCGCGACCGCTGTCGCCACGACGGCAGGGCCCGGCGGGCGCAAACGCCTTACTGCCGGGGGGCCACGGCGCGCTGTGCCGCGGGCACGGCGGCTTCGTAGCGCTTGGCAAAGGCTTCGATGGCCGCGGCATCGGGCTTGGCATTGGCCTGCAGACGCTGGGCTTCGGCCACGCGGGCGTCCTGGATGATGCTGGCACGCACCTCCTTCACCAAATCGTCTTTCACCTCATCAAACGGGCGCACACCGGCGGGCTTGCGGTCCAGCAGTTGGATGATGTGGTAGCCGAACTGCGACTCGACCAGATCGCTCATGTCGTTCGCATTCTTCAGGGCAAACGCTGCTTGCTCGAACGAAGGCACCATACGGCCCCGGGCAAAAAAGCCCAGATCACCGCCCTTTTCAGCACTGCCCTTGTCGGCCGACTTTTCAGTCGCCAGTTTGGCAAAGTCGGCGCCGCCCTTGAGGTCTTGGAGAATCTTTTCGGCTTCTGCCTTGGACTCGGGCGTGGTGCCCGAAATCAAGATGTGGCGCACCCGAACCTGCTCATCGGCCTTGAAGCGGTCTGGGTTGGCGCGGTACAGCGTGCGGGCCTTCGCCTCGGCGGCTTCTTGGGAGGGCGCGGCCTTTTGGTCAATACGCTCGATCAGCGCATCGGACAGCACCTTGTCCATGGCCACCTTCAGCGTGGCAGCCACCACCGGATCTTTGTCCAGGCCTTGGGCCAATGCCTCTGCCGCCATGGCACGGCGCACATACAAGTTGTGGGCCACCTGGCCCACCGTTTGAGGACGCGACAGCACCAGCGGCCGCATTTCGGGCGGCATGCGCAGCGCGTCGGCCTGAATGTCCAGCGTGGTAATGGAAATCTTGTCGCCCTGCACCAGGGGCACAGCGTCGTTGGCCTGGGCTGCAAACGCAGCACCGCCCAGCAGCGCCATCACCGCCACGGCACGAAGGGGGCGCAGCGCGCGGCCCCGGGTCATGTCAACACACAAGCTCATAGTCACCATGCAAGAAGAAGTGAATTCACCAATAAAAAAGGCGGGGGTCGCCCCCCGCCTTTTGAGATCGCATTGCTGCGATTAAGTGCCCACGAATTACTTCGTGAAGCGGTGCGGCCAGGTGATACCGTAGGTACCGGCCTTGCCAGCCGAAGCTTGCGGGTTCTCCAGCTTGATGAACGAAGCGCCCAGGATCGGCAGACCCTTGCCACCGTTGGCGGTGTTGAGCACGCCCCAGCCGTTTTCGTACGAACCGGTCGTCACAGTACGGCGAGCAACGCTGGCGCCCAGAACCGAGGTGCCCGTGTCACGGAAGGCCAGCACGCTGACTTCACCGCAGAACTGCACGCTGGTGGACGTACCAGGCGAGAACACCGGCACCGTGCTGCCCGTCGTTTCTTCGCGGTCGAAGAACTTCTGGCTGTCTGCACGCACGCAGATGTTGCCATTGGCATCGACGCTGGTGTTACCAGCCTCGATCGGCGCACCTGCTTGTGCGGGGTAGAACATGTCGTCAGCGTGACCCCCTGCGCCCAGGTCAGAGAACAGGCGATACTGTGTCGAAGCCGTTGCCAGGGCCAGCGTGGTGCCAGCAGCGTAATTGGCGGCCACATTGTAACGGCGGGTGGGCATCGAGAACACCCAGTCGGTCTTGGCCGAGATCACGGCGTCGTTGGCGTACTGGTTGGTCACCGAGTTCACGCGCAGAGCAGCTTGCAGGGCCTGGGCTTGTGCCAGGGGGGCCGCAGCTCCAGGAGCAGCGTAGAACGGGGTCGACATGTCGGGCAGGTCGAAGTTCAGCAGGGCCAGCGCAGGCACAGAGGTGGGAGCCGCGTTGGCATTCGTCACCACTTGCGTCGTGCGGAACAGCGGGTCGGCCGTCAGGGTGTTGGCATCGGCAGTCACCGCCACAGCAGGCGTGTCCAACTGCGGGAAGTGCACGAAGTTACCGCGAGTACCACCGGTCAACTGGATGGCCGTAGCGGCACCAGAGAACGTGGTGGTTTGAGGCACGTTGATGATGTACCAGTCACCCATCAAACCCGTGGTGGGGGTCTGCAGACCACGTTGAGCTGCAGCAGCTTCGGTAGTGAAGCTGGTCGTTGCAATGGTGTCGACCAGCGTACGGGCTGCCGAGCCTGCCACCGAGCAAGGCGCCGTGCCGTTCACGTGCTTGGTAGCGGTGTACAGGGGCGAACGCTGCGTACCAGCAGCCGAGGCGGTGCCGTCAGCAGTCCAGGCCGTCACGTTGGTGATGTCGGCCATGTTGAAGATTTCAACATAACCTTCGCGGGTCAGGTTGGCCTTGGTGGCAGCGTCAGCGTACGAGGGCAGACGGGTTTGCACGAAAGGCTGGGCCACGTTCTTGGTCAGGGCGGGCACCGTGCAGGTGTTGTCGGCCGTGATGATGTTGGCCACGCCATCGGCGCCAGCCATCACAGCAGCGGTCCACACATCGCCAGGCGACATGAACACCTGGAAGTCCAGCACGTCATCAGAGTTGGAGGCGCTGCGGAAGCGAACCTTCACCAGCTTGCCGTTGGCTTGGTCGGTGTTGGTCACGTGCAGAACGGTCATGTTGCCGTTTTGCGCGTTGTAGTAGGGCACCACCAGAGCGTGACCCACGCCGCCTTCGGCCACAGCCAGGCCGGTAGCGTCGCGCGCGGCCATCTTGCCGTCGGTAGCAATGGTTGTCGCATCGACAGCCGCACCAGTACCGGCGATTACGCCAGCCAGGGCAGAGCTAGCGAAGCCCAGGCCACCAATCATGGCAGCAATGCTCAGGGCCATCACATTTTTCTTCATATCAAGAACTCCAGTTAAAAAGTTGGTAAGCGCAACTACCACGATTGATTACGCTTAGGCATCGTAGCACAGCGCGTTGAGGGCTTGTACAGCGGGCGGCCGGTGAAACCGCCTGTTGTTGATGAAAAGCAACACTGGTCAGAGCGGTGTGGCAGAACCTCCTTCGCAGGGACTAGTGGCAACGTTGCAAGACCGGATCAACACCGTTCACAGGTCTTGGTGACGCCACCACTGGCCGTCTTCGAGCAACCACGTCTCGTCCACGTACGTGTCAATCGTACCCAAATTCATTCCCAGCAGGGCGGGTTTGGCGCTCAATTTCATGCGGGCCGTGCACTTTTCCCCACTTTCGCAGGTGACCTTGAAGGGAGTGGCAGCCTCAATGGTGACACCCGCGCCAAATTGGCGGCGGAACTGTTCGGCATCTTTGAGCTTGCGGTAGGCGGGCGTGGAAAGCGCCCAGGCTTTTTCGTATTGGCCCGCGATGCGAGCCTTCCAGTAGTCGGTGGCGCGCTGGGCCACCATTTCTTCTGGCGTGGCCGATGACATGCCGGCACAACCCGACAAAGCGAGCACAGACGCCGACAAGGCAATGGTGGCCCAGGTACGGGCACGGTGGTGCAGGGTCATGGTGTGTTTCGACTCCTTTGGGTGAATGCGACGGCCAGTCGGCCGAACGAGAGAAAAGCGTCAGAAAAAAGCATCAGAAAAACATCAGGCGCTTGCAACACCCGCCATGACGCTGCAGAGCACCCCAAGCGCGGTGCTGAAGGCGGCTGTGGCATGGGGCTGTGGCATGGGCGGCCCCGACTGCCAGGCAGCAGCCCCACCGACGCCTGCCACCACCACGGCGGCGCGTTCGTTGTCCATTTGTTTCATTTGTTCGTATCACTCACTGCGGTGCAGCATTGGGCGACGGGGTGGGCGTGGGGCCCGGTGCGCGGCGTGTGGCGGCTTCCTGCTCTTTGAGCTCCAGCACGCGCAGGCCGCGCAGGCGGTCGCGCAGGTCGTCGCTGACTTCGCGGATGTCCACGTCCGAGCGCACCACCCGCGGCGTGATGACCACGAGCAGTTCCGTCCGCCGACTTGTGTTCTCGGTAGTGCCAAAAAGGTTCCCAAGTATCGGCACGTTGCTCAGGCCGGGCAGGCCCGATTTGCCGGAGGTGCCGTTTTCTTGAATGAGGCCGCCCATGACGATCGACTCGCCCGAACGCACCGCCACCTTGCTGGACACCTGGCGCTGCAAGAACTGGCGCTGGCCTGTGGCTTCGGTATCAACCGCCCCCACGTCGGTGACGGACTGCTCCACCTGCATGGTGACGATGTTGCCCGCATTGACCGATGGCGTGACGCTGAGGTTGACCCCGGTGTCTTTGTATTGGATGTTGGTGGTGCGCACGTTGCCTTCGGTGCTGACGGTTTCGCCGGTCTTGATGGGCTGCTGCGTGCCCACAGAAATGGCGGCGGTGTGGTTGTCCAGCACCATCAGCGAGGGACTGGCGAGCACCTTGACAAAGGTTTTCTTGGACAAAGCGTTGAGCACGGCCCGCACATCGCCCGCGGGGCTGCGCAGCGTGTACGAGAAACCTGCAGGCGGGTTGGAGAATACGCCATTGGCCGCATTGGCCAGCGCCCCCCGGCCACGCCAGTCGGTGGTGGAGCGGCTGTCGTTGAAGGCCCACTGCAAACCAAAGCTCAGGTCGTCTGTGAGCGAGACTTCGATGATGCTGGCCTCGATCATGACCTGGGTGGGCGGCAGATCGAGCCGCTTGAGCGTGGCTTCGATCTTGTGGTAGTCGGTGCGCGTACCCCACACCAGCACAGAGTTGTTCAACTCGTCTGCCATCACGCGGATACCGCCAATGTTGGCCACGGCAGCACTCTGCTGAGCGTTGTTGGTGCCGAGCTGGTTTTGCGTGGCTGTGCGGCCCAGCAGGCCCGTGTTGCCAAAGCCGGTGCCTGTGGTGCCGCCCAGGCGGTTGGCGGTATTGCCCAGCGCTGAGCTGGAGCCGAGCGTACCGAAACCGCTGGTACCCAAAGTGCTCTGCCCCATGGTAGAGCCCGAGAACGTGCCCAGCCCGGGCGCTACGCCGCTGTTGGCCTGGGGCGTGGCGGTGGTGCCGGTGCCGCCAAAGATGCCGCTGAGCACCGTAGCCAAGTGGCGCGCATTGCCGTTTTGCACCTGGTAGATGAACAGTTGCGGCTCTGCACTGTTGTCGCTGGGCTGGTCCAGACGCTCAATCCAGCGGCGGGCTTCGTCCAGATAAGCCGCACGCGGAGTGACCACCAGAATGCTATTGATACGCTCGATGGGCATGATGCGCAGCGCACCAAACAGGGGGTTGCCCTCGCCCAGCATGGCATTGCCTTGCGCCGACGCCGCGTTGGCCGCTGCTGCATTGGCGCTGCCGCTGGCCACCGGGCTTGCTCCGGCCGCAGCGCCACCGCTGACCAGCCGCAAGGCTGCCTCGACCTCGCGGGTGGTGGCGTGCTTGAGCGGAAACACACCGACCGACATGCCTTTGAGCAGATCCACGTCGAAGGTGTTGATGAGGTCCATCCAGCCTTCGGTCTGGCTGCGGGTGCCTGCGAGCACGAGCAGGTTGCGCACGGTGTCCACGCGTACCAGCGCATCGCTGGGCATCAAGGGCCGCAGAATGGCTGCCATTTCGGCGGCGCCAATGTATTGCAGTGTGACCACCACCGCACCGTAGCCCGGCGGCAACCCGGGCGAAGCCGGACCTGCCTGGCGCACGGCGGCACCGATCGAGCGCAGCACTTCGGGGCGGCCGACCTGGTAGGCACCGCGAGCGTCGCGGCTCAAAGCCAGGCCGTTGGCCTGCAAAGCGCTTTCCAGCAGGAACACGGCTTGGTCAGGTGGCACTGGGCGGCGCGTGGACAAAGTGACCGTGCCCGCAATGGGCGGGTGCAGCACGAAGTTGAAGCCCAGCATGTCGCCCAGGATGGTGCGCACCACCTCGGCCACTGGAGCGTCTCCACCCTCGAACGATACAGGCGCGCCTTCAATGGGGGGTACCTGTTTGGGGGCGGCAATGACCTGATCGTTGCCGCGAAGTATGCGGGGTTCGCCGGCCGAAGCCGCAGCGGACTTGGCGGCACTGCCCGCAGCCGCACCGTCGCCAGCAGGGGATGCTGTTGCACGCACGGCCGCGGCCGGTGCGGCCTGAGAGCCGGATTGCGCAGCAGCCGGTGCAGCAACGGCGCTGGCCCCAGCGGGCTGTACGGCCGCAGGAGCCCCCCCCTCAGGCTGGGTGACCATGTTGGTGCCACCACCAAAGGTGGCCGCCGGTGGCTGCTGGGCCACGGCGACCTGGCACACGGCGAGCGCAATGGCACCCAGAGCGAAACGGTAAGAGGTCATGGGAACACGCATGGTTCGATGATCGGTGGGGCAGTGGGGCAGGTCGTCAACGGGCGCTTCCGCCAAACACAGGGCGCGGCGCGGTGGCTGCGGAGGCCGCCGGCGCTGCCGTTGCAGGGGGTGTCGCAGCCTCCGCCCTGGGCGCAGGGGCACCCCCTGCGTTTTGCGCTGCGGCTGCCGCAGCGGCGGCCTGCACGGCGGCCTGCACGGCGGACGGCACGGCAGCACGGCCCGGCGGGGGGGCTGGCTGGCCGGTGGCAACCGGTTGGGCCACGCCGGTGAATTGGGTGAGCGCTGCCCGCTGCAGGGGCACGGCACGGGTTTCGTCGCCACGGGAGAAGGTGGCCTCGCGTGCGCCCACGGAGCGCAGCGTCCAGCCTTCTACGGCCTGGCCCACGCGCAAGCGGCGGTGTTTGCCATCGAGCGTGAGAATCAAGCCAGACACGTGCCCTTGGAAGATGCCGGAAATCTTGATGTCCTGAAGACGGTCCACCTGCTCGGCCACCACGGGTTTGGGCGGCGGCGGGGGCGGCGGCGGGCGGCGGGTGGGCGAAAACAGCGGACGCTCCAGCATGGCCAGCAGCGCAGCGGGGTCGACAGGCTGGGCGTCGGGCACCTGCGGGATGAGCGAGGCCACGTCTGTGCGACGGGCCAGCGGCGGATCCCACTGGGCGTTACGCAGTTGACCCTCGGGTGTGAACCACATCCAAGCCAGAACGAACGCAGCGGCGGCACTGGCGATCCACAAAACGGGGGCGGGGCGCAGCACAGTCATCACTGGCCCCTCATCACTGTCAGGTTGAACTGGGTGGTCAACCGGGGTGCCACCGCCGGGTTGCCATTGAGCAAACCACCCGCCACCTGTGCGTCTACGTCGTTGACGATGATGACGGGGCGTACAGAGTCAAGCGCTGACAGGGCCGCGTAGAACGCAGCGGCCTCGCCCTCTGCTCGCACTACGATGGTGATGCGGTCGTGGAACTTGTCGGTCTTGGCGGGCATGACCTGGCTGCTGACGACCGTGAGCCCGGCAGCCGTGAACAGGTCACGCACCCGCTGCTGGGCGACGTTGCCGGTCTGGGTGGCGTCCTGCGAGGCGGGGTACACTAGCTTGGCATGCAGCGCACGGACCGCCTCCAATCCGGACGTCCAGTCAGACGCTTGCTCTCGCAGCCCCTGCAGGCGGGCGTAGCGCGGCTCCAACTCTGCCATGCGGGCCTCTGCCCAACGGTGCTTGTGGTAGATGTACCAGCCTCCCACAGCCAAGGGGGTGAGCACCAGCGCGAGCAGCAAGACGCCCACCAGGGCTGGGCGCAGTGAGGTCAGGGAACTCGCATTCATGGCTTGGTAGGAGCAGAGGCCGGAGTGGCGGGCTTGGCGGCAGGCGAGGCCCCGAAGGTGGCACCGCCCCCGAATACCGCCCCTCCCGTGCTGGCTGACGGCGTGCGCGCCACAGCGGGCACGGAAGCGGGGACAGAGGCAGGCACCGCGGCCGGCGCTGATGCCAAGCCCGATGCTGGTGCAGACGGCGGCATAGCTGCCGGGACGGCAGCGGGCACGGAGGCTGGTGCAGCAGCGGCAGCAGAGGTCGCGCCTTCGGGTGACGACGGTACCGATGCAGCGGACGCCGCGCCAGAGACTGCCGCCGCAGGAGGCATCCTGGCGTAGAGCGCAGCGTCAAGCTGAAGTTCCACCACAAACTGTTCTTTGTTGGTGACGCCGTACCGCGTGGCCGGAGTGGGTGCCTTCACATCCCGAAACCCGGGCTGGTCGCCCAGCAGTTGCATCAAGGCCGAGGCATTGCCGGTCAGGCCTGAAAGCGTGAGCTTGGCTCCCTGGAGTTTGAAGCTCTGAATGGCGGTGTCATCGGGCAGAATGCGTGTGAGGGTGTCGAGCAGTTTGAGTGCGTCGTACTGGCCTTCGATCAACTCCGTGACTTCGCGGATTTGCTCGACTGTGCGCAGCAACTGCTCGCGCTCTGCCACCACCGGGTAGGTAGCGCGCACCAGTTCATCGTAGGCATGCACTGCATCGATGGCGCGCAGGCGCAACTGCGCAGTGGGCGTTACGGCGATGGCCAACAGCAACGCCAGCAGCAGTCCAACCAACGCCAGCATACCGCCCTGCCGGCGCTGAGCATGCGCGCGGCGGGCGGCTTCGCCAAACCCAGGCAGCACAATGACATCACCCGGACGGCCCTGGGATACGGGCACCCAAACTTCTGGCACGATGCCTTGGGGCAGGCGTGCAGCCTGCGTGGCCAGGTAGGCCTCAATTTGCGGACGCGAGGCCATGACCAGTTCGGCCATGGAGCGCCCCGTGGATGCATCGGCCTGCCGGTGAAAGGCCCAGACCAGATCGGTCGCCACGAAGGGGCTATGGGCACGCGCTTCCAGAGCCATGGCGGCGCTCTGATTGTCGGGGGACAGATCGTCAGGCAGCGGCAGCGTGCGGCGCAATACCCAGTCTTCCGGCAGTTCTACCGCCACGAAGCGCGGAGCAGGCGCCCGGGGGTCTCGGGTGCGGATACCCGCGGACGTCCAGAGCACTTCATCGCCGCGCGCACGCACATACCGTACGTCGGCAGACGGCATCAGCCACCGCCCTAGACGGGAAGACTGGAAGAACTGCCCGAGTGCGCGCAGGGCGTTGCCCGCCATCCGGAGATCGAGACCGAAGAGTTTGGGCTCCGAGGAAAGGGCTGGCATGAAATCTCAGGGGTTGGAGGGGCGCACAGGAACGAAATCGCGATGCGTATGAAATGTGCGCCAAGGCAGACCTTCACGGATGCTGGCCGACCCGCCAAGTTCCACCCACCGGATGGTGCGGGCCACTCGGCCGTCTTGCAACCGGACCTGCGCTTCGATGCGCAATCTCCGGACTGCCCCATTGTCGATCCACTCTGCAGACAAACCACTCAGGTCTTGCAGACCGTCTCCAGCCTCACGCCGCTGCGCAAACTGCTGGGCAGCGGCGATATTGCCGCCCGCCAACACCGCAAGTACCGGCACCGGTGCTGCCATGGGGTTGACCCGCCCACTGCCGCGAGCGTCGACTGTCACGAGCGGCGCGAGTCTAGCATAGAGGTCCTCGGACATTCCGGGCACTCGCATAAGGTCCTCAATGGCGTCGAACCGCTCGCGGACACTGCCCTGCACAGTGCCCAAACGGTAGGACACGATGGCATCCACTACGGCCTGGGCCGGTGCTTCGGCCAGCCCGCCAGCGACACGTAACAATTGCAACAGCAAGCTAGGTGGGGCGCGGTTGAGGTCCACATAGCCATTCAGCGGCGTACTCTCTACCACGATGGTCTGCCCGCGGTATGGCACCTCGACACGCACTGCACGCTGCGTGACTTCAGGACGCTGATACACCTGTTGTAGAAAGAGCATCAGTGCGGCATCGCCCTGCGCCCCTGCCTCAACCTGCTGGCGCAGGGCTCCCAGCAGTTGGGCTTCTTGCCGCACAGAAGCCACAGCGCCGGTGGCGATGATGGACAGCGCCACCACCAACCACAGCACAGCGATCAACACCATGCCTCGCAGGCGGCGTGTGCCACGGCCCCGAATCGGACGAACGCGCATCAAGAGCCCCCTCCACCGAACACGGCCTCTGCGGAGGTAGCGTCGCCGCCAGGCAGCGCCCGCAGCGGTACTACGACGGGCATCCAGGGACCACCTGCGCTTTCCAGCCGCAGGACGACGCGGGCGGGAAAACGGTCAGCATACGGCCAGTTGTCTGTCCAGACGGCGGGCTGCACCGAGGTATCCTCATAGCTCAGGCGCAAACTGCGCACCTCGCGCACCAGTTCAATCGAGGCGGCCAAGTCCCAGACCGGTGGTACTGCAGGCACGGCCCACGGCTGGTACCGCAGGACCAACACCTTGCCTTGGGGGCGCGTTTCAACAGCCAGACGCATGAAGTGCCGCCCGCCAATTCCGGGGCGAACCGGCATCACCCCGACCCACTCCAGGGATGCATTCTCGGCAGCAAACCACACGCTCCGCTGGGAACCACCTTCGGGGCTCGGGGGACGACGCTCTGCCGATACACGGGACAACACGGTACGAAGGAAGGCCGTGGCCACGCGCACATCGTCGGACTGGGCGAGGCGGATTTCCACCCGCTCTTGCGTCTGCGCGGCCGTGCGCAAAGCAGAGGCCATGGCCAGTACCACCAGCGAGAGCAAAGTCATGACGACCAGGAGTTCGAGCAGGGTGAACCCCCTCATGGGACCCCCGACTGGTATCGCCGCCCGAACTTTCATGGGCGGCTCCCGGGTGGTGGTGGCTTGCGCTCCGGCCGGACGGTGTGAATCACCCACTCGCGATCACGTCTGCCATCGGACCAGCGCAGCACCAATTCGATGTCGTGCAGGCGCGGGGCCTGGGGATCAGCCGCAGGAGCCAGCACTGTGCTACGCACCGTCCACCGGAAGCCGGATGCCTCACCTGCTTCGTTCCATCCGTCCTCGAACACAGCATCTTTCTGGGCCAGCAGGGAGTCGGCCAAGGTCACCGCCTGCTGGTAGCGGCTTAAGTCGCCTGTATTGCGCGCAGTACCGCCCAAGGTCTGGTAAATGAGCCCCAGCGCAAGCGCCAGGATGGACAAGGCGACCAATGACTCCAGGAGGGTAAAGCCGCGCTGCGAAGGCCTCATGGAAGCAAAGGCTCCAGACTGACTTTGCCCGATAGCCAATCCACCCTGAGCCGCGTGCCGCTGCCCGCCGGACGCAGTACCTCGATGCTGCCCCCTGTGGCACCACCACTTGGCAGAAAACGGATCACCGCATCACGCCCGTTGGATTCCGTGCCTGCCACGGTGGCACGCAACTGTAGGGGCTCAGGCACGACCCAGGGTCGCCCCTGATCGATTCGGTAGGAGCGGTCTTGTAGCGACACCATAAAACGCACCTCGCGCCCTTCGACCTGGGCCGTGGCACGTGCTGCACGCAGTTGCGACGTCATGGAGCGAACGGTTTCGCGGTAGTCTGACGATTCCTTGAATCGGTCGAATGCGACCGGCGCGAGCGACAGCAGTGCAGCGCCGATCGCGAACACGACCAGCAACTCAATCAGGGTAAAACCGCGCGCTGGGCGCATGCCCAACTGTCAGGGCTTGTTGCGGATGTCGGCGGCCTCGCCTTCTCCGCCTGGGGCCCCGTCAGAGCCCAGCGAGAGAATTTCGACCGCACCGGCTGTGTTGGTGTAACGGTATGCATTGCCCCACGGATCTTTCGGCACCTCGCCCTTAAGGTATGGCCCGGCCCAACCATTGACATTGCCAGGACGCTTGATCAGCGCATCCAGGCCTTCCTCATTGCTGGGGTAACGCCCCACGTCAAGCTTGAACAGCTCCAGCGCTTTGTCGATGTCCGCAATCTGGATGCTGGCGGTCTTGGACTTGGCCCCACCCAATTGATTCAGCACCCGAGGGCCGACCAGGCCCGCCAGCAGCGCCAGAATGGCCAGCACCACCAGCAGCTCGATGAGTGTGAAGCCCGCTGCACGGCGAATACGATGGGGCCGAGGCAGTGAAAACAGACGGAAACAGGCCATGGGCAGCATCCTGAAGCAAACCAAAAATTATAAAGCGAGGTCATTCACCGCCAGAATGCCCATCAAAATCGAGACGATGATGGTGGCAATGACCAGCCCCATGACCAAGATGAGGGCAGGCTCCAGCAGGGTCAGCAGGCGTTTGATGCCGTTTTCCACGTCGCGGTTCAATATGTTGGCAAGTTCCAGCATCATCGGGCCGATACGCCCTGTTTCTTCGCCGACGCGGATCAGATTGATGGCCAGGGGCTCGAAAATGCCGGTGGCCACAGCCGCCTGCACCACACGCCCCCCTTCCTTGACGATGGGCGCCACCTTGGCTAGTGCCTGACGCAACACCACATTGCTGACGGTCTCTGTGGCGATGTGCACGGCGGCGAGCAAAGGCACACCGTTGCCTAGCAGTGTCCCCAGAGAGCGAGAGAACAGCGTGAGCTGGTACTTGAGCACCAGCGGCCCTACGAGTGGGAGCCCCAGAAGTCGCACTTGCCACCATTGCCGCCCGGCGGGTGTCTTCCACCAACGCGCCACCCAGACGCCGACCAGGCCCAAGCCTGCGGCGATGAAAAGCCCATAACTCCGAAACACATCACCCGCCATCACCACCAACCGGGTCGGCAGCGGCAAGGCGTCGCCCATGTCGGCGAAAAGCTTCTGAAACTGCGGCACCACGAAACCCAACATGACCGTCACCGACAACACGGCAACCACCAGCAGGATGGTGGGATAGATGGTGGCGGACACGACGTTGTCGCGCAGTGCACGCTGTCGCTCCATGTGCTCGACAAGGCGGTCGAGTACTGCCGACAGTTGGCCGCTGGCTTCACCCGAGCGGATCATGTTGACGTAGAAATCGCCAAAGAGATCCGGGTGCCTGGCAAGCGCGCGGCTCAACGGGGTGCCTGTCTTGACAGCGGCCAGCACGCCCTCCAGAAGAGTCCGCACACTGGCCTTGTAGCTCATTTCGATGAGCACGCGCAGAGCGTTGTCGAGCGCCAGTCCGGCGCGCAGCATGATGGCCAGCTCTGAGGTCAGAGTCAGCACATCGGCGGCGTTTGCAGGCCCGCGAGACGACCGCGAGGACGGCCGCTGAACGCCGATACCGGGTAATTCGCCCGACACGGCAGCACCAACCGTCGTCTCCAGCGCGATCGGCGTGAGCCCCTGCGCCCGCAATTGCCGCAGCAGGGCGGCTTCACTTGCGGCGCTGGTGCGGCCTTCCTGTACTTTGCCGGATGCCGACACCGCCTTCCATGCGAAATCAGGCATCGTTCTGGTCCTGGGTGACACGGGCCAGTTCGTCCAATGTGGTCACGCCGGCCGCAACTTTGCGAAGCCCGTCTTCATGCAGGCTCAACATGCCTCGATCGGCTGCCAAGCTGTGCAAGGCTGCGGCATCCCGGCCTTCGAGCACGGCCTGCCGCATGACGTCGTCCAGCACCAGCAACTCATGGATGCCTGTACGGCCGCGGTATCCGGTGCCACGGCAGTGATCGCAGCCTACGGCCTTGTACAAAGGCGCACCGGGCTGCATGAACCGCTCAAGCCCCGTCGCTTGCAGCAGATCTTGCGACGCGGGCTCAGACTGCTTGCATTGCTCGCACAAAGTACGCACCAGCCGCTGGGCCAGGACACCGTTGACAGCAGAGGTTATCAAATAACGCTCTACGCCCATGTCCTGCATGCGGATGACCGCACCTGCTGCCGTGTTGGTGTGCAGCGTGGACAGCACCAGATGCCCGGTCAGCGCCGACTGCACCGCGATCTGCGCCGTTTCCCCGTCGCGCATTTCGCCGATCATGATGATGTCGGGGTCCTGGCGCAGAATGGAGCGCAGTGCGTTCGCAAAAGTCAGATTGATCTGGGAATGGACCTGGATTTGATTGATGCCTTCGAGTTGGTACTCGACAGGGTCCTCCACCGTGATGATCTTCTGCACGCTGGAATCGAGCTTGGACAAAGCCGCGTAAAGAGTCGTCGTCTTGCCGGAGCCGGTCGGGCCTGTGACCAGCAGGATGCCGTGTGGCCGCTCCAGAAGCTCACGAAACCGGGAGAGCGTGTCCTGCGCAAAGCCCATCGTGTCGAGTTCAAGGCGCACGCTGGCACGATCCAGCACACGCATGACCACGCTCTCGCCGTGAACGGTGGGAACGGTGGACACACGCAGATCCAGCTCACGTCCTTTGACGCGGGTCTTGATACGCCCGTCCTGGGGCAAGCGTCGCTCGGCAATGTCGAGATGCGCAAGCAGTTTGATCCGCGAACTGACCGCTGCTCCATGGCGCGGCGCAATCACCTCGGCGTTGTGGATCACACCGTCGACTCGGTAACGCACATGCACACCATCGTCGAAAGGCTCCAAGTGGATATCGGACGCACGCAACTCCGTCACACGCCCAATGATGGTGTTGACCAGGCGAATCACCGGCGCTTCGCTGGCCAGGTCTTTCAAATGCTCAACAAACTCGCCCGAATCAAACTCTCCGGCTACGCCTGATTCGCCTTCATCCGCTGCCCCAGGGTCGGACAGCGCGCGCTCGATATCGGACTCCAGAGCCAGATGGGGGCGCACTGCGCGGCCAGATGCCAGACGAAGAGCCTTGATAACAAATATATCCTGGGGTGTCGTCATGGCCACATCCAGAAAACGCTCGTCAAAACCCAGTACGCACACCCCGTGGGTCTGCAGGAAATCTGGCAACACCCCTGGCACCTCGGGCATCACCGCCGGGAAGGCGTCTGCAGCCACAAAAGGGATTTCCAACTGCCGTGACAACGTCTGTGCAACATCCAGTTCCGACACCAAACCCAGTTGAATGAGCACACGCCCCAGCAGGCTGCCCATTTCAGCCTGCGCGGACAACGCCCGCTCCAGGTCGCGCGCGTTGATCTTCCCGGCCTCCAGGAGAAGTTCCCCCAGGCGTGGGCGGGATGCAGCGGGGTGTCCGGAGGGCTCTCCGGGACGGGTTTCAAGGAGTTCCGTGGTCATACGTTGTCTGCGCAACAGGGAGGGGGGTCTGCGCGCTGTAAAGGCCAGCCGGTGTGGCGGCGCATGCAAGTGTAGCCGCCGTGCGTTAGCCAAGTTGCGCGCCTGCCGAGGCACACTGGAGGGCATGCCCGATCAACTAGAAGCTTCTGAGAACATCTGTGTGCACACGCCACTGCGCATTGCACAGTACTCCGCTGCCATCGCCGTTCTGGTCGCAGGCGCTGCGGGCGTCATGCTGCATGGACAACCTTGGGCACAAACCCACACTGCGGAGCGCTTGCTGCTGGCACCCATGATCGGTGTGCTGGAGCCCTGCATTCTCACGGGATTCCCCGAGGGTAACCGGAACGCGCCTGAGGATCTTGAGACTCTCTGCGCGGGCCCCGACGGATCGGCGGCCGCTCTGGTGGAAAGTACGCTCCAGGCCATCGACGACAGGATATCGCCACCACGGTTTCCGGTGGGATATACGCTTGCAGTTCCCCTGCTGCATCTGTTTCGCCAAGAGGCGGGGCACTGGGTGATCGACACTACAGTGCGAGACCGCTTCCTGCGGACGGTACAACACACGGATCGCCCAGTGGTGCTGTACCTCTTTTCGACCCACTTTTCGACGACGTCGCCTCTGGAAAAGTTACTGGCCGCCGATCCCCGCAACCTCGCAGAAACAGCGCAGGGGCCGATGGGCCCGGACCAGTACTACGGCGCGCCCATTCACCACTGGAGCGTTGCCCGGATGGACAACGACATCACACTGCGCCGCGAGCAGGCCGTCGATGCGCTGATGGCCGGCATCTGTGCGCTGCCTCCGAAAGACCGTCGCAAGATCCGCGCCGTCACCATATTGGGCGAGACACATCATTTTTTCCCGCAGTTTGAAACCGGCATGGGATTTGCACGCCCGTACCGTATGTCGGACTACTCCCGCGCGTCGCTTGAAGGCTTTCGACACTTTCTGCGCAAACGTTTCGGTGAGGTGGCAGCACTCAACCAAGCGCTCGGGAGCTCTTTTGCCGCCTTCGACGACGTGCCCGCACCGTCTCGCGATATCCGCAGCGAGACCCTCAGCCACGTTTTTGAACATCTGGATGGATTCGCCGGTGGTGTGCTGCCCGTCAGCGGCTGGATGCATGCGCCAGACGAACCGGTCGTCACCTTGCAGTTGTGGCGCAATGGCGCCCTGGAGGCCACGACGCACAACCATCTGAACCGGCAGGATGTGCTGGAGGCAAAGCCCGAGTTGGGCCATGCGCTGACCGGCTGGCGCTGGGACTTGGACGTACGTCACTGGCCCCGAGGCCAGCATCGTCTCGACATCTACGCCAAGACCCGGCAAGGCCTCCACCATCTGGGCACACGGCATGTGACCTACATGGAGCGCGATCAACAACCGGTGCTGCCGCAACCGGTGCGTCCACTCCCCGCAGCGCTCCCCCCCCCCGCGCACTGGTCTTTTGCGTGGGATCACCCGGCTGAGGCGCTGGATGTCTTCTACAACCCGCTGGTTCCGCTGTGGCACGCGTTCCGCGAAGAGCAGGTGCGCGACTATCTCCAGCATTTTGCGCAGCGGGCACGGCAGGCATGCCCATCACTGGCTGCGCCGATGTCGACCCACCAGATCTTCCCCTACGCCAACCCGAGTTGGGATGCGCACAAGTTCGCCGTGGGGGCGTCACTCGACCGCAGCAGCGGTCTTGCGCTCGGCGTGAGTCTGTATGGTGAAGCCGCCTATGGGTCGTCGTTCAAGCGTTGGTGGGCTGCCAGCGCGCACCGCAGCTACGGCGTGACAGAGTTTCACCCGCTGAAACCTCTGACCGCCAAGGAACTTCACGCCGTCCTGGCTGCCCACGAACGCCAGGGGGCACGGTTCGTGTCGTTTTTTCTGGAGCCCCGCTGGCAAGGGCGTCTGCTCGAACGTGGTCACAACCCCTTTTCCTTCGACCCGGATAACACCGCACATGCGTCTGACGTGCTGTACCGCTCCACGCAGCAGTTGCTTCAAGGACGCCCGAATCCCTGAACCAAGCACTTGCTCGCGGATCGCTCAGGCAAAAAACTCCGCGTCCTGCCACAGCGGCGCCGCCGCGTCCTTGCCCGACAACTGCGGCGCTCCGTCAAAAGGCCACTCGATGCCGATGTGAGGGTCGTCCCACCGCACCGCGCGCTCATGGGCGGGGGCATAGTAGTCGGTGGTCTTGTAGAGAAAGTCCGCCGTCTCGCTGAGCACCACAAAGCCGTGGGCAAAACCCGGTGGAACCCAGAGCTGGTGCTGGTTATCCTCGCTCAACTCGGCCCCCACCCAGCGGCCGAAGGTGGGTGATGAGCGGCGCATGTCCACTGCCACATCAAATACCCGGCCGCGGGCGACGCGCACCAGCTTGCCCTGGGCCTGACGGATCTGGTAGTGCAGCCCACGCAGCACCCCACGGGCGCTGCGGCTGTGGTTGTCCTGCACGAACTGATACTGGGTGCCCGTGACCTCGTCAAAGGCTTTCTGGTTGAAGCTTTCGAAGAAGAATCCACGGCTATCACCGAACACCTGAGGTTCGATGAGCACCACTTCGGGGATGGCGAGGCGCGTTGCCTTCATCAATAGACCTTTTCTTTGAGCAAGCGCTGCAGGTACTGGCCGTAGCCGTTCTTGGCCAGGGGGGCGGCTAGCTTCTCAAGCTGCGCGGCGTCGATCCAGCCGTTGCGCCAGGCGATTTCTTCGGGGCAGGCGATCTTCAGGCCCTGGCGGTGTTCCAGCGTGGCGATGAATTGTCCGGCCTCCAGCAGGCTTTCGTGCGTGCCTGTGTCGAGCCACGCGTAGCCCCGGCCCATGATCTCCACGCTCAGTTGCCCCTGCTCCAGGTACAGGCGGTTCAGGTCGGTGATTTCCAGTTCGCCCCGGGCAGACGGTTTGAGGCGTTGGGCCAGTTCCACCACTTGGGCGTCGTAGAAGTACAGACCCGTCACCGCGTAACTGGAGCGTGGCTGCGCAGGCTTTTCTTCGATGCTGAGCACCCGGCCGGTTGCGTCGAACTCCGCCACGCCGTAGCGCTCGGGATCGTTCACGTGGTAGGCAAACACGCTGGCACCCTGCGTGCGGGACATGGCGTGGCCCAGCAGCTCATGGAAATCATGGCCGTAGAAAATGTTGTCGCCCAGCACGAGGGCGCTGGGGCTGCCCGCCAGGAAGGCCTCGCCGATCAGGAACGCCTGGGCCAAACCGTCTGGGCTGGGCTGCACGGCGTACTGCAGGTTCAACCCCCATTGGTGACCGTTGCCCAATAGCTGTTCAAAGCGCGGGGTGTCTTGCGGGGTGCTGATGAGAAGGATGTCCCGGATGCCTGCCAGCATCAGTGTGCTCAGCGGGTAGTACACCATGGGCTTGTCGTACACCGGCAGCAGTTGTTTGCTGATGGCCAGCGTGGCCGGGTGTAAACGGGTGCCGGAACCTCCGGCGAGGATGATGCCTTTGCGTGCGTTCATAGCGTCTCTTGCAGCATGCGGGCCACGCCTTGCTGCCAGTGAGGCAAGCGCAGGCCGAACGTGGACTGAAGCTTGTCGGCGGCCAGGCGCGAATTGTGCGGTCGTACGGCGGGCGTGGGGAAGGCGCTGGTGGGCACAGGGGCCACTTCGGATACCTTCCAGGGCAGGTCTGGCCGCAGGGCGCGCGCCTGGTCGATGACGAAGCGCGCGTAGCGGTTCCAGGTGGTCTCGCCCTGCGCCACCAGGTGATAGAGGCCTCCGTCCTGCGGGCTGCGCAGCAAGTGGCGCACGGCATGTGCCGTGACATCGGCCAGCAGTTCAGCCCCCGTGGGAGCGCCCCACTGGTCGTCGATGACGGTCAGGCGCTCGCGCTCCTGGGCCAGGCGCAGCATGGTCTTGGCAAAGTTGCCGCCGCGGGCGGCGTACACCCAGCTGGTGCGCAGAATCAGGTGCTGGCAACCAGACGCCTGGATCGCACGCTCTCCCTCCAGCTTGGTGCGACCGTACACCGACAGCGGGGCCGGTGTGTCCCCCTCCCGCCACGGACGTTCGCCACTGCCGTCAAACACATAGTCGGTGCTGTAGTGCACCAGCCAGGCACCGATGCGTGCGGCGGCTTCCGCCAGCACTGCGGGAGCGGTGGCGTTGATCGTGCGGGCCAGATCGGGTTCGCTCTCGGCCTTGTCCACCGCGGTGTGGGCGGCGGCGTTGACGATGAGCTGCGGAGCCAGCGCCCGAACCGTTGCGGCCAGCTCGTCGGGACGCGTGAAATCACCGCAGAAGTCGGTGCTGTCATGGTCCAGGGCCGTGACCTCTCCCAGTGGCGCGAGGCTTCGCTGAAGCTCCCAGCCCACCTGCCCGCCCTTGCCGAGCAGCAGGATGCGCAGCGGCGCGCCGCTCATGCTGCCGCCCCAGCCTCTGCGTATTGGGTTTGCACCCACTGACGATAGGCCCCGGTCTGCACCTGGGCCACCCAGTCGGCGTTGTCCAGATACCAGCGCACCGTTTTGCGGATGCCGGTCTCGAAAGTCTCTGCTGGCTTCCAGCCCAGTTCGCGCTCGATCTTGCGGGCGTCAATCGCATACCGGCGGTCGTGTCCCGGCCGATCTTTCACATAGGTGATCTGGGTGCGGTAGCTCTGCCCGTCGCTGCGGGGTCGCAGTTCATCAAGCAGCGTACAGATGGTGTGGACGATCTCGATATTGGGCTTTTCGTTCCAGCCGCCCACGTTGTAGGTCTCGCCCGGCTGCCCGGCCTCCAGCACGCGGCGGATGGCGCTGCAGTGGTCGCGCACATAGAGCCAGTCGCGGATCTGCTGACCGTCGCCATACACCGGCAGCGACTTGCCCGCGAGGGCGTTCACGATCATCAGCGGAATCAGCTTCTCGGGAAAGTGATAGGGCCCATAGTTGTTGCTGCAGTGGGTGGTGAGTACCGGCAGGCCGAAGGTGTGGTGCCAGGCACGCACCAGATGGTCCGACGCCGCCTTGCTGGCGCTGTAGGGGCTGTTGGGCTCGTAGCGGTGCTGCTCTGTAAACGCGGGCGCTGCGGCCTCGAGCGAGCCATACACCTCGTCCGTGGAGACATGCAGCAAGCGGAAGGCTGCGCGCGCCGCGTCGTCCAGCCCCGCCCAATGGCCGCGCACCGATTCCAGCAGACGGAACGTGCCTACCACGTTGGTCTGGATGAAGTCTTCCGGACCGTGGATGGATCGGTCCACATGCGACTCGGCCGCAAAGTTGATGACCGCACGGGGCCGGTGCTGCGCGAGCAACTGCCCCACCAGCGCGGTATCGCCGATATCGCCTTGCACAAAGATGTGCCGTGCATCGCTCTGCAGGCTGGCAAGGTTATGCAGGTTGCCAGCGTAGGTGAGCTTGTCGAGATTGACGACCGGCTCGTCATAGTGCGCGAGCCAGTCCAGCACGAAGTTGGCGCCGATGAAGCCGGCGCCGCCAGTGACCAAAATCATGGGAAAGGGCGGTGCGATGCGCCTTGCGGCAAAGCGCAGATTATCCCACCCTGACCACGCGTGCGCCGCCCGCACACCGGGCGGCGGACACAGGCCTCAGAAGTGGATGCCGCGCATCATCTGCTGCAGGGCCAGTGCTTCGGCCGACAGCTGCGGCTTGGCCTCTTTGCCACCCTGGGCCGCCGCGGAGTCTGGGAACATGCGGAAGCTGGTGTTCATCACGATCTGCGCGACGCGCGGCACCAGCGCGTGCAGCACCTGGCCCGTGATACCCAGGCGCGTGGCAATGCGCACCGGCTTGAAGATGCAGGCCTGAGCGACCAGGTCTGCAGCTTCCTCGGGGCTGAGCGTGGGCACGTTGTTGTAGATCTTGGTGGGCGCAATCATGGGGGTGCGCACCAAGGGCATGTTGATGGTGGTGAAGGTGATGCCCTGGTCCGCGAACTCGCTCGATGCGCAGCGCGTCCACGCGTCCAACGCCGCCTTGCTGGCCACGTAAGCCGAAAAGCGCGGCGCGTTGGTGAGCACGCCGATGGAGCTGATGTTGACGATGTGGCCCTTGCGCTTTTGCACCATGGAGGGCAGCAGCCCCATGGTCACGCGCAGGCAGCCGAAGTAGTTGAGCTGCATGGTGCGCTCGAAGTCGTGGAAGCGGTCGTAGCTCGACTCGATGGCGCGGCGAATGGACCGCCCGGCGTTGTTGATGAGGAAATCCACCCCCCCATGGTCGGCAATGAGCTGCCGCACGAAGCGGTCGCAGTCCTGCATGTCGGCAATGTCCACGGCATATGCGATGAAGGCATAGCCCTTGTCTTGGGCCTCCTGGCAGGCGGCGTCGAGCTTGTCTTGGTCGCGTCCGCAGATGATGGTGGTGGCACCCGCCTCGGCAAACTTGTGCGCCGCCGCCAGGCCGATGCCCGAAGAGCCGCCCGTGACCAGCACCACCTTGCCTGCCACCGTGCCTTTGAGCGAGCGGTCGATGAACAGCTCGGGGTCGAGATGGCGCTCCCAGTAGTCCCACAACCGCCAGGCATAGTCGCGCAGGTTGGGGCAGCTCACGCCCGAGCCCTTGAGTGCCGCCAGCGTCTCACGGCAGTCAAAGCGCGTGGGGTAGTTCACGAAGGTGAGCATGTCCTCTGGCAGACCCAGGTCCTTCATGATGGCGTTGCGCACGCGGCGCACCGGCGCCAGCGCCATCAGGCTCTTTTTCACGCCCTTGGGAATGAAGCCCAACAGCGCGGCATTGACGAACAGGTTCATGCGTGGCGCATGCGCAGCGCGGCTGAAGATGTCGAGTACATCGCCCACGCGGTAGCCCACGGGGTCCACCAGGTGGTAGCACTTGCGGTCGATGGCCTGCTGGTGGCTGATGACGGCCAGCGCGTTGACCACGAAATCCACGGGGACGATGTTCACCCGCCCGCCTTCCAGCCCCACCGACGGCATCCAGGGCGGCAGCAGCTGGCGCAGGCGCTGGATCAGCTTGAAGAAGTAGTACGGGCCGTCGATCTTGTCCATCTCGCCCGTGGTGCTGTCGCCCACCACCATGGCCGGGCGGTATACCGTCCAGGGCACCTTGCAGTCTTCGCGCACGATGCGCTCGCTCTCGTGCTTGGTGCGAAAGTACGGATGGTCCAGGCCCTCGGCCTCTTCGAACATGTCTTCGCGGAACACGCCTTCATACAGACCCGCGGCCGCGATGGACGACACATGGTGCAGGCGAGCTGCGTCGATGGCCTTGGCCAGGTCGATGGTGTTGCGCGTGCCGTCGACGTTGACCGCGATCTGCGACTCTTCGTCGGCCGACAAGTCGTAGATAGCGGCCAAATGATAGAAGTGGTCCACCTGCCCTTTGAGCTTCTTGATGTCCTCGGCCGATACGCCGAGCTTTTTGGCCTTCAGGTCACCGTACACCGGCACCGCACGGCTCGGCCCTACGCCCCAGTAGGCGCGCAGATCGGCCACTTTGTCGGCGCTTTCCTTGCGCAACAAAAAATGCACGACCGTGCCTTTGCGCTCGAGCAGCTTCTTGACCAGCCGCTTGCCAATGAACCCCGTTGCACCCGTCACGAAATACTG
Organism: Burkholderiaceae bacterium; assembly: GCA_046289925.1. GTDB lineage: Bacteria > Pseudomonadota > Gammaproteobacteria > Burkholderiales > Burkholderiaceae_C > Acidovorax_G. Next base: position 61,575 of record JBKBUN010000001.1, read on the forward strand.
CATAACCACTCCTGTGAGAACGGGCCATTCTTGCGCAAGCGCGAAAGCCGCCGATTCAGCAAAAACCCGTGGCGCGGGCCGCAGACTGTAGACGGGCGGCTCTACGTTTTTAGGATCGCACGCCTACACCTGCACGGGCTCGCGGCGTACAGTGCATGCATGGGCCGGGGGCACCACCGCACCGGCTTACCCGTTCACCCATCCCGGAGGTTCCCATGGTCAAGAAACTGCAAAAACTCAGCAACGACAAGAAGAAGGGCAGCCACTCGCAGCTGTCGAACACCGTCAAGGATTCGGCCCAGCAGATCTGGCTGGCCGGTCTGGGGGCCTTTGCCAAGGCGCAAGTCGAAGGCGGCAAGGTGTTTGAGGCACTGGTCAAGGAAGGCCTGACTCTGCAACGCAAGACCCAGGCCGTGGCCGAAGAAAAGATCTCCGAAGCGACGAGCCGCATGAGCACCATGGCCAACGACATCGGCTCGCGCGCCGCCGGCCAATGGGACAAGCTGGAAACCATTTTTGAAGACCGCGTAGCCAAGGCCCTGGCCAAGCTGGGCGTGCCCTCGGCACGTGACCTCGAAGCCCTGAGCGCCCGTGTGGACGCGCTGGCCAAGAGCGTGGGCAAGGCAGCCCCCAAGGCAGAAGCCAAGCCCGCCGCGGCTGCCAAGAAGGTCGCCACCAAGCCCGTGGCCCCAAAGGCCGCCGCCAAGCCCGCTGCCAAGCCCGCTGCCGTGAAGCCGGCCGCCAAGAAGACCGCCCCGGCCAAGAAGGCCGCCGCCAAGCCCCGCGCGCCCTTCCCCAAGGTGGCCCCTCGCACCGAGGCCGCTGCCGAGACGGCCGCGACGCCTGCAGCCAACTGACCCCAAGGCGGGCGCTTGCGCCCTGCCCGTCCCTGAAGGCCGTCCCGCTCCACGCGCGACGGCCTTTTTTTGCGCCAGCCTCCGGGTTGACCACGAGGCGCGGCGCGCACGCACGGCGCCAGGCCCGGGCGCTGCTGCGTTAGAGTAGCCACACCACTATCGCCCTTACCACCCAGAACCGCCAAGGGGACAGCACGCATGGTCAAAAAAGCGCCCAGACGCACGGCCGAACGCATCCTGGAAGTCACGCTCGATCTGTTCAACCGCTTCGGCGAGCCCAATGTCTCGACCACGCTGATCTCGGCCGAACTGCGCATCAGCCCGGGCAACCTGTACTACCACTACCCGGCCAAGGACGAGCTGATCAACGCGCTGTTCGACCGCTACGAACGGTCGCTGAACGAGCTGCTGGGCGCGGCCGACGGTGTGCGCAACGTAGAGGACGCCTGGTTCTTCATGCACACGCTGTTCGAGCTGATCTGGCAGTACCGGTTTCTGTACCGCGACCTCAACGACCTGCTGTCCAAGAACCGGCGGCTCGAAACCGCGTTCCAGGTCATCCTCAAGAACAAGACGCGCGCCGTGCGCTCCATGCTCGACGGCATGGGCCGCAACGACACTGTGCACATCGACCCGCGCGAACTCGAAGCCACTGCCACCAGCATGGTGGTGGTGCTCACCTACTGGCTGAGTTTCGAGTATGTGCGCGACCCGCGCCGCGCGCTGGAACCCGACAGCGCACAGGCCGCCCTGCTGCGTGGCGCGCACCATGTGCTGAATCTGCTCATGCCCTACCTTGAATCCGAACAGCGCCTGCACCTGCTGCGCCTGGTGGGCGCATACGCACCGCAGGCGCAGGGCTGAGCCAGCACCGACCACAACCACAACCACAACCACAACCACAACAATCCACCGAACTGCACAGGAGACACACCATGGCCAAATGGACCGCATTCCCCCACGCCGGCGACTACCGCTTCGATGCCGCCAGCACCAAAAAGCACTGGGCACGGCTGCACGCGGGCGATGCGGAACCCTGCCCCAAGGATGCGGCACTGCTGGAAGCCTGGGCCCTGTTCCACAACGGCGACTTTGAAGGTGCCACCGCCGCCGGACTGGCCTTGGGCGGCCGCGGCATCACCGTGGCCAACAAGGCCACAGCGATCTACGCCAACTACCTCGAACCCAAAGAGAAAACGCGCCTGGACCTGTTCATGACTGTGGCCGAGCGCGCCCAAGCACAAGCCGCCGAAACACCCGACGACGCCAACGCCCACTACTGGAACGCGTACGCCCTGGGCCGCTACAGCCAGGGCATCAGCGTGGCCAAGGCACTGGCCCAGGGTCTGGGCAGCAAGGTCAAAGAATCGCTGGAGCGCGCCATTGCCTTGGAGCCCAAGCACGCTGACGCCCGCATTGCGCTGGGAGCCTTCCATGCCGAAGTCATCGACAAGGTGGGCTCGCTGATCGGGGGCATGACCTACGGTGCCAAGAAGGACGTGGGGCTCAAGCTGTTCCAGGAAGCGCTCAAGCTCAACCCCGGCTCGGCCATCGCCATGATCGAGTACGCCAACGCATTGGTGATGCTGGACGGCGACAAGAAGATGAAGGAGGCCACCGCGCTGTACGAAAAGGCGGCCGCTTGCACGCCCCAGGACGCGATGGAGCGCCTGGATGTCGAGATGGCGAAAGCGGAACTCGAAGGGGAGTAAGGGGGCATCCCCCTGAGGCGCTGCGCGCCTTCCCCCTTCTCTCGAACGGCTGCGCCGTTCGGGAAGGGGGACGCAGCCCTCGCTGCGGGGCGGCCCTTGCTTGGCTGCCCTGGCTCTTGGGCTGCGCCAGTTTTTTGCCGCCATGACGAAGCGGGCGCTGGTGGGTGCCGGGCTTCGCCGGCCCGGGGGGGCTGGCGCCCTCACCAGGCCGAGCGCAGCGATGGCCCGCCCCGCCCCCTTCAGGATGCGCCGAGGCGCGCAGCGTCTGGGGTGGCCTGCGTGCCGTAGGACACGCAGGCTTCGTCAACTGACTCGCCGCATTGGTCCGAACGCAGCGCCGCAGGCGCGAAGTCCGTTATGCGGCGCACCCCAGGCGCGAGCACCGCAGCTTGCCCGGAGCGAAGCGCAGGGTCGCAGCCTGTAGGGTCGCCTTTTCTTTGGTGACTTTCTTTTGGCGACCCAAAAGAAAGTCACTGCGCCGCCGGGCGCACATCCCGGCTCCGGACCACAAAACGCCCCAGCGGTCTACTACCACCAAAGAACGAAAACGCTATGAATTCCATAGCTGCTCGTGCTTGATCCAAAAGCACGAGCGGCCATTCTTCGGCCTCCTCAAACCGCCGCCAAGGCCTGCTCCAGATCGGCCAGCAAATCGTCGATGTGCTCAATCCCGACCGACAGCCGCACCGCGTCCTCCGGCACCCCTGCCCGCGCCAGCTCCTCAGGCGAGAGCTGGCGGTGCGTGGTCGAGGCCGGGTGCGTGGCCAGCGACTTCGCATCGCCAATGTTGACCAGGCGCGTGAAAAGCTGCAGCGCATCCAGGAAGCGCGCCCCGGCAGCGCGGCCGTCGCCGTCGCGCGGCTTGACGCCGAAGGTGAGCAGGCCCGAAGCCTTGCCGCCCAGATAGCGCTGCGCCAGCGCATGGTCGGGGTGATGGGGCAGGCCCGCGTAGTTGACCCAGCCCACGCGCGCGTGCTGCGCCAGGAACTGCGCCACGCGCAGCGTGTTGGCGTTGATGCGCTCCATGCGCAGGGCCAGGGTTTCAATGCCTTGCAAGATGAGGAAGGCGTTGAACGGCGAGATCGCCGCGCCCGTGTTGCGCAGCGGCACCACGCGCGCACGGCCGATGTAGGCGGCCGAGCCCAAGGCCTCGGTGTAGACCACGCCGTGGTAGCTCACGTCGGGTTCGTTCAGGCGCTTGAAGCGCTCTTTGTGCTCGGCCCACGGAAACTTGCCGCTGTCCACAATGGCCCCGCCGATGCTGGTGCCATGCCCGCCCAGGTACTTGGTGAGCGAATGCACCACGATGTCGGCCCCGTGCTCGATGGGGCGCAGCAGGTAGGGCGACGCCACGGTGTTGTCCACGATCAGCGGCACGCCATGGCGGTGGGCGATGGCGGCCACCGCGGCGATGTCGGTGATGTTGCCCTGCGGATTGCCGATGGACTCGACAAAGATCGCCTTGGTGCGCGCATCGATCAGCGGCTCGAAGCTGGCCGGGTTGCGGTGGTCGGCAAAGCGCGTGGTGATGCCGAACTGCGGCAGCGTGTGCGCCAGCAGGTTGTAAGTGCCGCCGTACAGCGCGGTGCTGGAGACGATGTTGTCCCCAGCCTCGGCGATGGTCTGGATGGCGTAGGTCACAGCCGCCTGCCCCGAGGCCAGCGCCAGCGCCGCGATGCCGCCTTCCAGCGCCGCCACGCGTTGCTCCAGCACGTCCTGCGTGGGGTTCATGATGCGGGTGTAGATGTTGCCCGGCACCTTCAGGTCGAACAGGTCAGCGCCGTGCTGCGCGCTGTCGAACGCGTACGCCGCCGTTTGGTAGATGGGCACCGCCACGGCGCGTGTGGTGGGGTCGGGCCGGTAACCGGCGTGCACGGAGCGGGTTTCAAACTTCCACGCAGAAGACATGGGATCGGTCCTTTCGTTGTTGCATACGGATCAGGGGGGCCATCCAAGGGGTGCGGATCGGCGGTGCATCAGGCTGCGGCCAGCGCCACGGCATTGCGGGCCACGGCCGCCGGGTGGGCCGGCCGTAGCAGGCCCAGGTGCTCGCGCAGCGTGCGGCCATGGTAACGGGTGCGGCACCGAGGCCTGGGCCTGCGCGGCCAGCAAACGCCAAAGCCAGCATTCAAGGCGCGGTGTGCAGACGCTGGCCTGTGGCGCTGTCGGCGTGGGCATTTCAAGATCTTCAGGCATACCCGGCACGCACAGAGCCAGGCCCTGCCAATGCGGGGGGCTGCCAGCACACCGATGGATGGGCACGGCGAGGCTCCAGCGGCTGCGCAAGCGGTACGCGCTTACTTCTTGGTGAAGATCTGGTCGAACACCGCGCCGTCGGCAAAGTGCTGCTTGCTGGCCGCAGCCCAGCCGCCAAAGGCTTCGTCGATGGTGAACAGCGGAATCTTGGGCAATTGCTTGGCGTACTTGGCCTGGGCTTTTTCAGAGCGCGGACGGTAGAAGTGCTTGCCGATCAGGTCCTGGGCTTCTTCGGTGTAGAGGAACTTCAGGTACTCCTCGGCCACGGCGCGCGTGCCCTTCTTGTCCACATTCCGGTCCACCAGCGTCACGGCGGGCTCGGCCAGGATGGAGAGCGACGGATAAACGAAGTCCACCTTGTTGCCGAATTCCTTTTCCAGCAGGTAGGCCTCGTTCTCCCAGGCGATGAGCACATCGCCCTGGTTGCGCTGCGCAAAGGTGACGGTGGAGCCGCGGGCGCCGGTGTCCAGAACGGGCACGTTCTGGTAGAGCTTGGCCACGAACTCCTTGGCCTTGGCGTCGCCGCCGTACTTGCGCTTGGCAAATTCCCAAGCGGCCAGGTAGTTCCAGCGTGCGCCGCCCGACGTCTTGGGGTTGGGCGTGATCACCTTCACGTCGGCGCGCACCAGGTCGTCCCAGTTCTTGATCTGCTTGGGATTGCCCTGGCGCACCACCAGCACGATGGTCGAGGTGTAGGGCGCGCTGTTGTGCGGCAGGCGTTTTTGCCAGTCTTTTGGAATCCACTGGCCATTGGTGTGCAGTGCGTCGGTGTCACCGGCCAGGGCCAGCGTGGCCACGTCCGCGTCCAGCCCGTCGATGATCGAGCGGGCCTGCTTGCCCGAGCCGCCGTGCGACTGCTTGATGGTCACCTCCTGGCCGGTCTTGGCCTTCCAGTGGCGGGCAAACGCGGCATTGATGTCCACGTACAGCTCGCGGGTGGGGTCGTAGCTCACGTTCAGCAGATTCACAGGCGCTGGCTGCGCCTGCACCGGCAGGCTGGTGAGAGGCGCCAGGGTGGCAATGCCCAGCAGGGCAGCGAGAAAAGGGCGGCGGCGGTTCATGTGCGGTGCTCTTCCCAACAACAAGCAGACCCCGATGGCCTGCGGATGAGCGAATGGTCCGCACTTCGCTTTAGAAATGGAACGAATACTTTTTTGGTTCTATATCGCCAAAACATCTGTAGAGCGCAACATCCGGTCGGGCGACCCCGTTCGCCATGCGGCTGCCAGCGCTGCCCAGCAGGCGCTGGCCGACTGGTACAGCCGCCAGTACCGGCAAGCCTACAAGGCAGCAGTGCAACCTGCCCTGCGCCATGTGCTGCGCGCCGGGCGCAATGCGCTGGACCGCTGGCACTGGCTGGCGCGCATGCAGCCCGCGCTGGCTGCGCCTGAGGCGGGGCCAGCGCGCAACAGCCTGGACATCGGCGCGAGCAGCGGCGAGACCGTGGCGCTGATGCGCCACTTGGGCTGGCACGCCACCGGCATCGAGCCGCATCAGGGATACGCCCAGCACGCGCGCGAGGCGCTGGACCTGCCGGTGCGCTGCGGCACGCTGCTCGAGCAGATCGAACACACGCCGCCGGCCTCGCAGCAGCTGGTGACCATGTTCCATGTGCTCGAACACCTGGCCGACCCGCTGGCCGCGCTGCGCAAGATTGCGCGCACGCTCGCACCCGGCGGGCGGCTGTTCATCGAAGTGCCCAACGCCACGCGCCTGTGCTCGCCGCACTACATGTTCTTCCGGGCCCATACGCTGTACTTCACGCAACCGTCGCTGCACGGGCTCATGCAGCGCGCGGGCCTGCAGATAGTGGCGGCCAGCGAACCCGATGCCGACAACCTGCGCGTGGTGGTGGAAGTCGCTCCTGCCGCGCCTGCGCTGGCGGCGGTGGCCATTGACCGGGCCGACACGCTGGTGCAGGCGCAGCAGCGCCGCCGCTGGCTGCCGTATCTGCTGGAGCAACTGCGCACCGCACGACCGTTGCACAAACTGATGGCGCGGCAGGAAGAAAAGCGCACCGCGGCCCGCTATGCCAACGGACGCGAGTTGCTGCAGGCGCTGTACGGCGCACAGGGCGGCCCGCGTGGCAACGGCGGGCCTGCGATGCTATCGGGCCGTGCGTTCAGCGGCTGACGGTCCACGCCCGGTGGCACGCAACCGTCGCGCTGCCCAGGAACACCCCGGCAAGAAAAAAGCCCCTGTGGAAACACAAGGGCTTTTGTATCTGGAGATCCTTTACAGAGGGTGGCGCGGCTGGCGGGGATCGAACCCACGACCCTTGGCTTCGGAGGCCAATACTCTATCCACTGAGCTACAGCCGCGCGGGCTGGCGCGCCAAGGGCGTGCCAGGGGCGCTAGTGTAACCCGAGTCCCGCCGCGGCCGGGGCGGCCACAGGATCGGTGGGTCCAAGGCTCTGCAGGCCCCCTGCACCACCGACACCCGGACAGCGGCCAGCTTCCGACAGCGCCATGCGCGCTATCAAAACAGGAGCTGGTTGTGCTTGATTTTGCTGGATGAGCGGCCCAAACGACTTGCAAACCCACGGCAGTGTCGCTGCGTGTGTGTGTGAGGGGGGCCGCACCACTCACCCGCCGCTGCGCGGGCAGGGAACCTCTGCCCATTGCAGGCCCAAACCACGCAAAAAGGTGTCGCACGCGCCGCGCCCCACAGCGCGCAGGTCGAAGCCGCCTTCCGTCAGCAGCCAGTTGCGAATCAGTCCGTCAAACAGGGCGTGCAAGGCGGTGGCCGCAGCGTCGGCGGACATTGGGAGTGGACGGCCCAGGGCCTGTTCGGCCAGCGCAAAGTCGCGGGCGATGGTCTCGGTGAAGGCAAGGCTCGCCGCGATGTGGCGATCGCGCACGCCCACCAGCTCGCTCACGTACTCGACACGGAACAGCGCGATCTCGAACACGCGGCGCGTGTGGGCATCGGTGGCCACCTGCTCCAGCAGCACCCGCATGACGCCGCGCAGGCGCTGCACCGGGTCTAGCCCGGCGCAGTTGTCGAACTCGCCACACGCCTGCTCCAGCGGCAGGGTCACGCGGTCCATCATGGCGTTGAACAGGTCGGCCTTGTCCTTGAAGTGCCAGTAAATCGCACCCCGCGTGGCCCCCGCGGTCAGCGCGATCTCGTGCAACGACGCACGCGAGACGCCGCGCTCGTGGAACACGGTCTCCGCAGCGTCGAGCAGGCTGTGGCGGGTGGCGTTGGCGTCTTCTTTGGTGCGGCGAACCATGGGCGCGTGTCTCCTGAAGGCGGTGTGGGCTGGGCCTCAACCCAGCGGGGACGTGACGGTCATTATACATTCACGAATGTATGTATAATCCGCCACTTCCTGTTGTGTTGCTGCGCTGGCCCGTGTGCGGCCTGCCGGCTTCAGGGCTGGGCAGGCACTCTGCGTGCCGTGCGCCCTCGCCCGCCTGCACCACCCGAAAGGATTTGCATGACTCCCCAGCCTGCTGTTCTGTCCGCCGCGCCCCGGGTGCGGCATTTGCACCCGGCCTTGCGCGGGACAATCGCCTCGGCTCTGCTGGCCGCGCTGGCCGCCTGCGGCAAAGGGGACCATGCGCCCCCTGCTGCCGGTGGCGGCGGCATGCCGCCCGTGCAGGTGGGGGTGGTCGTGGCCACGCCCGGCGACGTGGGCCTGGTGACCGAGCTGCCCGGCCGGGTCGAAGCCTCACGCGTGGCCGAGGTGCGCGCGCGGGCAGCGGGCATCCTGCAGCAGCGCCTGTTCCGCGAGGGCAGCGACGTCAAGGCCGGCCAACCGCTGTTCCGCATCGACCCCGCTCCCTACGCCGCGGCGCTGGACAGCGCGCGCGCCAGCCAGGCCCGCGCAGAGGCCAACCTGGCCCAGGCCGCCGCGCAACTGGAGCGCTACCGCCCGCTGGTCGAGGCCAACGCGGTGAGCCGCCAGGAGTTTGTGAACGCAGAGGCCGCGCACAAGCAGGCGCTGGCCGATGTGGCCGCCACCAAGGCCGCGGTGCGCACGGCCGAAATCAACCTGGGCCATGCCAACGTGGTGTCGCCGCTGTCGGGCCGCATTGGCCGCGCGCTGGTGACCGAGGGCGCACTGGTGGGCCAGGGCGAGGCCACGGCGCTGGCCGTGGTGCAGCAGATCGACCCGGTGTACATCAACTTCACGCAGTCGGCTGCCGAAGTGCTTCGCCTGCGGCGTGCGCTTGAGGCCGGCCAACTGCGCCGCGCCCAGGGCGCCGAGGCGGCGAGCGTGCGCGTGGTGCTGGACGACGGCACCGAGTACGCGCGCGCCGGACGGCTGCTGTTTTCGGACCTGAGCGTGGACACCGCCACCGGCCAGGTCACGCTGCGCGCCGAAGTGCCCAACCCCAAGGGCGAGCTGCTGCCCGGCCTGTTCGTGCGCGTGCGGCTGGAGCAGGCGCAGGCCACCAACGCCATCACACTGCCGCAGCAGGCGGTGACGCGCACGCAGCAGGGCGACGTGGTGCAGGTGGTGGATGCCGAAGGCAAGGTGAGTCCGCGCACCGTCCAAGTCACGCGCGCCCAAGGCAACCGCTGGCTGGTGCAAGACGGCCTGCAGCCCGGAGAGCGAGTGATGGTGGACGGTTTCCAGAAGCTGCAGATGCTGCCACCGGGCACGCCCGTGAAGGCGGTGCCGTGGGAGCCGCCCGCTCAAGCTGCCAGCGCAGCGGCAACACCGGCCCCTGCCGCATCGGGCGCACAAGCGCCGGCCAGCGCGGCCGCACGCTGAAGGGAGCCGTACCGTGGCCAAGTTCTTCATCGAGCGCCCCATCTTTGCCTGGGTGATTGCGCTGTTCATCATGGTGCTGGGCGCAGTGTCCATCACCCAACTGCCGATTGCGCAGTACCCGCCGGTTGCGCCGCCGTCCATCGTCATCAACGCAGCCTACCCTGGCGCGTCGGCCCAGACGCTGGAAGACAGCGTGCTGTCCGTCATCGAGCGCGAGATGAACGGATCGCCGGGTCTGATTTACATGGAATCGGTGGCCCAGGCCGACGGCTCGGGCAGCATCACGCTGAGCTTTCAGCCCGGCACCAACGCCGACCTGGCCCAGGTGGACGTGCAGAACCGCCTCTCGCGCGCATCGCCCCGCCTGCCTGCGGCCGTGACACAGCAGGGCGTGCGCGTGGACAAGGCGCGCAGCAACTTCTTGCTGTTCACCATGCTGTCGTCCACCGACCCCAAGACCAACACGGTGGCGCTGGGCGACTACGCGGCGCGCAACGTGGTGCCCGAGCTGCAGCGCCTGCCCGGCATCGGCCAGGTGCAGTTGTTCGGATCCGAGCGGGCCATGCGCATTTGGCTGGATCCGGCCAAGCTCAACGGTTTTCGCCTGTCGTCGGCCGAAGTGATTGCCGCCATCCGCGCGCAGAACGCGCAGGTGGCCAGCGGTGCCATTGGCGATCTGCCCAACATCGCCGGCCAGGGCATTGCGGCCACGGTGGTGGTCAAGGGCCAGCTCTCCAGCGTGGAAGAGTTTGGCAACATCGTGCTGCGCGCCAGCAGCACGGGCGCCACCGTGCGCCTGCGCGACGTGGCCCGCATCGAACTCGGCGGCCAGGCCTATGCCACCGCCGCGCGCCTGAACGGCACACCCGCCGTGGGCATTGGCGTGCAGCTTGCGCCCAGCGGCAACGCGCTCGAAGCCGCCAAGGCCGTGCGCGCCAAGATGGGCGAGCTGTCGCGCTTCTTCCCGGCGGGCATGGATTGGACGATTCCGTACGACAGCTCGCGCTTCATCGACATCTCGATCACGCAGGTGGCCAAGACCTTGCTCGAAGCCGTGGTGCTGGTGTTTCTGGTGATGTTCCTGTTCCTGCAGAACTGGCGCTACACGGTCATTCCGACCATCGTGGTGCCCATTGCGCTGCTGGGCACATTTGCCACGCTGCTCGCGCTGGGCTTTTCGATCAACGTACTGACCATGTTCGGCATGGTGCTGGTCATCGGCATCGTGGTGGACGACGCCATCGTGGTGGTCGAGAACGTCGAGCGCATCATGACCGAAGAAGGCCTGTCGCCGCGCGAGGCGACGCGCAAGGCCATGCGGCAAATCTCCGGCGCGATCATCGGCGTGACGGTGGTGCTGGTGTCGGTGTTCGTGCCGCTGGCGTTTTTCTCGGGCTCCACGGGCAATATCTACCGTCAGTTTGCAGCGGTGATGGTGGCGTCCATCGCGTTCTCGGCCTTCATGGCGCTGTCGCTCACGCCTGCGCTGTGCGCCACGCTGCTCAAGCCCGCGCCGGCCGGGCACCACGAGCGCAAGGGTTTCTTCGGCCGCTTCAACCGCGGATTCGCAAGCGCCACCCAGCGCTACGAAGGCTGGGTGGCGCGGCTGCTGCACCGCGCGGGCCGCACGCTCATCGTGTACGCGGCCATCGTGGGCGCGGCTGTGGTGCTCTACCAGCGCCTGCCCACCTCGTTCTTGCCGTCTGAAGACCAGGGCAACCTGATCGTGAACGTGCAACTGCCCCCGGGCGCCACCCAAGAGCGCACCCTGGCCGTGATGCAGCAGGTGGAAGGCTTCATGCTCGCGCAGCCCGAAGTACAGAGCATGGTGGGCGTGCTGGGCTTCAGCTTCTCGGGCCAGGGGCAGAACGCGGCGCTTGCGTTCGTCACGCTCAAGGACTGGGCGCAGCGCCAGGGGCCAGGCCAGAGCGCCCAGGCCGTGGCGCAGCGGGCCTTTGGCGCGCTCATGGGCGTGCGCGATGCGTTCATCTTCCCGCTGAGCCCGCCGCCCATTCCCGAGCTGGGCAACGCCAGCGGCTTCAGCTTCCGCCTGCAAGACCGCGGCGGCCTGGGCCACGACGCGTTGATCAACGCACGCAACCAATTGCTGGGCATGGCCAGCAAGAGCCCGGTGCTCGCCCAAGTGCGCCCCGACGGTCTGGAAGACGCACCGCAGCTGCGCATCGACATCGACCGCGACAAGGCCGCGGCGCTGGGCGTGACGTTTGACGCGATCAACAGCGCGCTCTCGACCGCGCTGGGCTCCAGCTATGTCAACGACTTCCCCAACCGCGGGCGCCTGCAGCGCGTGATCGTGCAGGCCGATGCGCCCGCACGCATGCAGCCCGACGACCTGCTGCGCATCGACGCCGTCAACAGCCAGGGCAAGCCCGTGCCGCTGTCGGCCTTTGCGACCACCCAGTGGGTCAAGGGCGCGCAGCAAACGGTGCGCTACAACGGCTATCCGGCCATCCGCATCTCCGGCGCTCCAGCACCGGGCTACAGCACAGGCGCGGCCATGGCCGAGATGGAACGCCTGGCCGCACAGCTGCCGCAAGGCTTCGGCTACGAATGGACCGGCCAGTCGCGCGAAGAGAAGCTGGCGGGTGCGCAGTCGCTCATCTTGTATGGCTTTGCAGTGCTGGCGGTGTTCCTGTGCCTGGCAGCGCTGTATGAGAGCTGGTCGATTCCGCTGGCCGTGATCCTGGTGGTGCCGCTGGGCGTGCTGGGCGTGCTGCTGGCCACGCTGTTGCGCGGTTATTCCAATGATGTGTATTTCCAGGTCGGGCTGATCACCATCATCGGGCTGTCGGCCAAGAACGCCATCCTGATCATCGAGTTCGCGAAAGACCTGCATGCACAAGGCAGGAGCCTGGTCGACGCCGCACTCGAAGCCGCGCACCTGCGCTTTCGCCCGATCGTCATGACCTCGCTGGCCTTCGGCCTGGGCGTGGTGCCACTGGCCATTGCCACGGGTGCGGGCTCGGCCAGCCAGCGTGCGATTGGCACGGGCGTGCTGGGCGGGATGATCACCGGCACCGTGCTGGCCGTGTTCTTCGTGCCGGCGTTCTTTGTGGTGGTGCGCAGCCTGTTCAAGGGCAGCGCGCGCCAGCACGATCACGACCTGCGCCACGCGCGGGAAGTTGGAGTGGGAAACCATGATGAAGTTTGACCCCCGCCGCCTGCTGCGCGGCATGACGGCGCCCCGTGCAGCGCTCTCGCTGATGGCCGCAGCCATGCTGGCGGGCTGCGCCTTCACCCCGGCCTACGAGCGGCCTGCCGCCCCCGTGCCAGCGCGCTATGCCCAGGCCCCCGAGGCCGCAGCCACCACCCCGGCGCTCGACTGGCGCCGCTACTTCGCCGACGCCACGCTGCACACGCTGATCGACACAGCCCTGACCCACAACCGCGATCTGCGTGTGGCCGCTCTGAACGTACAGCAAGTGCAGGCGCAGCTGCGCATCCGCGAGGCCGACCGGCTGCCCACCGTGGGACTGGCGGCCAACGCCAGTCGCTCACCGGCTGCAGGCAGTGGCGATCTGACCAACAGCTTCAGCGTGGGCCTGGCCATCAGCGCCTGGGAGATCGACTTCTTTGGCCGCCTGAGCAGCCTGCGCGACCAGGCGCTCGCCCAGTACCTGGCCACACGCGAAGGGCGTGACGCTGCCCAGTCTGCGCTGGTGGCGGCCGTCGCGCAGGGCTGGCTGGCACTGCAGGCCGACGAGGAACTGCTGGCGCTCACGCGCCAAACGCTGGCCACACGCGAAGAATCGGCCCGGCTCATGCGCCTGCGCTTTCAGGCCGGGGCCTCGTCCGAACTCGACTGGCAGCAGGCCGTGGGGCTGCAACAGGCCGCACAGGCCACGCTGGCGCAATTGCAGCGCCAGCGCGCCTTGAACGAAAACGCGCTGTCACTGCTGCTCGGCCAGCCACTGCCGCAGGCCGCACGCGAAGCGCTGGCCGAGCGACGGCTGACGGCGCAGTCCGACCTGGCCACGCTGCCAGCCGGGCTGCCCTCGGACCTGCTCACGCACCGACCCGACATCCGGCAGGCCGAGCAGCAGCTCATCGCGGCCAACGCGCAGATTGGCGCGGCTCGGGCGGCCATGTTCCCGCGCATCAGCCTGACGGCCCAGGCAGGCACGGCCAGCCGCGAGTTGGGCGACCTGTTCAGCGGCGGCTCCTGGGGCTTCACGCTGGCGCCGTCGCTGCTGCAAACGCTGTTCGACGCAGGGCGCAACGCGGCGCAGCTCGATGCCAGCCGCGTGGGGCGCGAAATCGCCGTGGCGCAATACGAAAAAGCCATCCAGACCGCCTTCCGCGAGGTGTCGGACGCGCTGGCGGGTGCCGAAACCCTGCGCGCCCAATCGGACGCACTGCAACGCCAGCAGGACGCCGAGACCGCGCGCCTGCGCCTGGCGGAACTGCGCTTCCAAAATGGCGTGGCCAGCTCGCTGGAGCTGCTGGACGCACAGCGCTCGCTGTTTGCCGTGCAGCAGTCGCGCGTACAGGTGCGGCTGGCGCAACTACAAAACCAGGTGCTGCTGTACAAGGCACTGGGCGGCGGAACAGGCCAGCCCAGGGATGATGCGACAGGCTCCCAGGAAGGAGCCGGGCGCTAGGAGGCTGTCGGACTTGGGGCGTCGAAAGCGAAAATGAGCCCCAGCGAGGGCAGTTTTCGCCGTGTTTGCAGCCCCATAGCGGGGCTATGGGGCCAAAAGACGGTGAAAAATGGACCGCTGCGGCCCATTTGCAGCCGACGATTCCCAAGTCCGACAGGCTCCTAGAAGCCTGCGCATGCCATGTCCGCCAGTGCGAACCGCCTGACCGCTGCACCGCCGCCTGGCGTGCCCGGACATAAGCCTGCGCACAGGCGCAAGCCAGCCCGACCTGCGGGCCTGCGCCGCCGGGGTGCCCGATATAATGTAATGTTGATTGATTCCAGCCCACGATAACCTGAGGACGTCATGAGCGAACAGCACCACGAAGAAGCCCATACCGGCCCGATCAAGAACCCCAAGCAGTTGCTGCTCGCCAGCTTCTTCGCCTTTGTGGTCCCTGTGTTCGTGATCATCAGCCTCGTGTACTACGTGACGTCGGCCAATAAGCCGGCCGCCGGCGCCGTCAACACCGAAAAATCGACGGCAGAGCGCATCCAGAAGGTGGGCATGGTGGAAATCCGCGACGCCAACCGTCCGCTGAAGTCGGGCGAAGAGGTGTACAAGGCCCAGTGCGTGGCCTGCCACGGCAGCGGTGCGGCGGGTGCGCCCAAGTTTGGCGATGCAGACGCCTGGAGCGCACGCATCAAGACCGGCTTCGACGCCCTGGTGCAGTCGGCCCTGAAGGGCAAGGGCGCCATGGGTGCGCAGGGCGGCGGCGACTTCAGCGACGTGGAAATCGCCCGTGCGGTGGCCTTCATGGCCAACGGCTCGGGTGGCAAGTTTGCAGAGCCGGCAGCGCCTGCAGCGGCCGCTGCTGCCCCGGCAGATGCGGCTCCTGCCGCAGCGGCGGCTCCGGCTCCTGTGGCAGCTGCTGCGGCAGCCCCCGCACCTGCGGCGGCCCCTGCGGCGGCCACGGCCGTCAGCGCCAACGGCGAAGCCCTGTTCAAGCAAGCCTGCCAGGTGTGTCACGCCGCTGGTGTGGCAGGCGCACCCAAGCTGGGTGACAAGGCCGCCTGGTCGGCCCGCTTGGGTGCTGGCGTGGACGGCCTGACGGCTTCCGTGATCAAGGGCAAGGGTGCCATGCCCCCCCGCGGCGGCGCCGCTGGCGCGCCCGACGCCGACATCCGCGCGGCCGTTGAGTACATGGTGTCCGCGGTCAAGTAAGCACTTTCTGCAGGCCCAGGCCTGTGGTACAGCCCGCAAGCCGACCTCTGGGTCGGCTTTTTTCATCCTAGGGGCCTGTCGGACTTGGGGCGTCGAAAGCGAACATGAGCCCCCGCGAGGACCGTTTCGCCGTGTTTACAGCCCCATAGCGGTGGCCAATGGACCGCTGCAGCCCATTGGCCATTGGCATGCAGCCGACGATTCCCACGTCCGACAGGCTCCTTGGGGTCATCGCATCGCAGTGGGCTTAGGCCGTGCCATGGCAGCCACACACCACCCGCGCACGGCGCAAGCAGCCCACCGATGGGCATGGGCCTGCGCAGCACTGGGCCAACCGATGGAACGCGAGGCTATGCAGGCCTACGCACCGCCTGCAGCGCCTGCGGGCTGCGCACAAAGCCAAAACGTGCAGGCAGCGCGTGGGCCCTTATCTCCTGCGGGGTCCAGCGGCCCTGCTCCACAGCGTCGGCCACAGCAGCCATGTCGGCGCTGTGCACGAGGCCAAAACCAATGTCGGTGTCGAGGTAGAAGTGCCCGTCTTCGTCCAGCCACGCAGTTCGCACCTGTGCGGGCTGGCCGGTGTGCGACTGAACGCTGCCGTCGGGCTGCAAGCGCCAGATGTGCGGGGTGGCCTCCAGTTCCACGTACACGCGCTGCGGGCCGTTCTGGAAGAACCAGCAGCCCTGGGCATCGGCCTCGTAGTTGCGGTGGATGAAACCGATGAGCTTTTCGTGCTCAAGCAGCGTGCCGCGGCTGTGCGCAAACGGGCCCAGCGCCTGCGTGGCGTCGTCGCGCAGGTACCAGCGGCCGCGCGCATCCAGACCCAGCCAGCCGTAGCAGGCAGGCACGCTGGGCCATTTGACCAAGGCTTGCTTGACGATGTCGTCCATGGCGTCGATTGTGCCCGGCGGCGCTGCGGCGTGCGTGGACCAGGGCTTCAGCCGGTGTGCGTCAGAGGCGCTGGGCGAGCCAGTCGCACACCTGGGAGGGCATGGCCAGCACATGCCCCGGCGGCCGCCCCTGCGGAAAGCCCACATGCCCCCCCTGCCGGGGCTGCCAGAGCGTGACACTGGGCCCCACATCGGCGCTGCGCGGCAGGCTGCGGGCTGGCACGAAGGGATCGTTGGCAGCATTGACCACCAGCGCCGGAATGCGGATCTGGTGCAGCAAGGGCTTGGCAGAGGCCCGCGCCCAATAGTCTTCGGTGTTGCGAAAGCCGTGCAAAGGGGCGGTGAAGACGTTGTCGAACGCGTAAAGATCGCGTGCGGCCAACAGTGCGTCGCGGCTGAACAGGCCCGGGTGCTGGTCAAGCTTTTGCAACGCCTTGGGCACCATGGTGCGCAGAAACATTCGGGTGTACACCTGCCGGTTGAAGCCGCGGCCGATGGCCTGCCCGCAAGCCGCTAGATCGAGCGGTGAACACACGGAGGCCACGGCCCGCGCCGTGGGCGCCGCCGCACTGCCATGCTCGGCTGCCCAGCGCATGAGCGCGTTGCCGCCCAAGGACACACCCACGGCCAGCAGCGGCCCCGCATGCTGGCGGCGCAGTCGGCGCAAGATCCAGTCGATCTCGGCATGATCGCCCGAGTGGTAGGCACGCGGCGCGAGGTTGATCTCACCGCTGCAACCGCGAAAGTGCGGCACGGCAAAGTGCCAGCCGCGCGCGTAGGCCACATCGGCAAAGGCCTCACTGTAGTGGCTGCGCGACGAGCCTTCGAGTCCGTGAAACAGCACCAGCAGGGGCGCATCGGCGGCTGCGGGCTCGTTGGCGGCGGGGCGAAGGTGGTCCACGTCGATGAAGTCGCCGTCTGGCGTGGTCCAGCGCTCGCGCCGATACTGAGGCAGCGGCGCCTGCACGCGGCGCGACCACAGCGCGGGCCAGATGGTTTGAAGCTGCCCTCCGGGAAGCCAGCGTGGCGCTACATATTTCATAGCTGGTTGTGCTTGTCTACGGGTCGTTTCAGGCTATTTTCGCCTGGAATCGCGGTCCACCTAGAAACCGCAGTGGGATGCGCCCGCCCGTGCCGTGATCGACGCGCCAGGCAAGGCGAGACGACGCGGCGCACTCCTGTGCGCAAGGAGGCACAACGCCGCATGGCGCGTCGAGCATGGTGCTGGCGGGCGCATAGCGCTTTTACCCAGCAGGTGAGGGAGCCCACAAGGCGCAACTTCAACGGACATCAGAACTTTTCAGTGTGAACAAGCGGTCCACTGCGGTTTCTAGGTTCAAGTGCGCTTCCAGGCAGATCGGGGGATGGCGATGGCATAGCGCATCAGCGCAACGCGGGCCGGTCCAGGGCGTCCTGGTCTACCGCCAAGGCGGCGTAGCGGAAGAACGATTCCAAGGCCACCAGGAAACAGTGCAGGAAGCCCTCGCGCCCGCACAGGAAGCCGCGATGGAACACGTAAAGACGGACAAAACTCGCAAGGGCGCTGCCGATACCGCGCACCACCCCACCCCGCTTGCCCTGTGTGTGGCGCTTGAGGGCTCCAAGCTGGGCGTACTGCGCGAGCTTGAGCAGGCTCTGATGGATCGTTCGCCGCGAGTGGTGCAGCAGCGGGCTGGGCAACGAGCGGTGTTCAAGGCCGGGGGTCTGCAAGGTCGGCCCTTCGTGGACCACCCCCTCAAAACCCAGCAACTGACGGCGTGGAAACAAGCGTGGCAACCCGTCGCCTCTTCGCATATGCGTAAGCGGTCGGCCAAACGCAACCTGCGTCCAGCGCACGTCGTACACACGGTCCTCATCGGCCGCCACGGCGGCGCGGATCTCGTCGGCCAGTCCCGGCGTGATCACCTCATCGGCATCCAAAAAGAACACCCAGTCGCCGGTGCAGTGCGCAAGCTGGCGGTTGCGTTGCACGGCAAAACCCTGCCAGTCTGGATAGGCATACACCTCGGCGCCAGTGGCCTGCGCAAGCGCGACGGTGCCGTCGGAACTACCGGAATCGATGACCACGATCTGGTCGGCAAAGGCGGCGCTGCGCAGGCAGGCCTCAATGTTTTCGGCCTCGTTCAACGTGAGGACAGCGATGCTCAGGCGCGGCATATCAGGAACTCTGGTGGGCGGAAGGGGCCATAGGCGCAGTGGTGAGTTGGTCCCGGGCGGTCCACAGCCCCCACCAGCGCCC
>JBKBUN010000197.1:0-4262 GCA_046289925.1 Burkholderiaceae bacterium
GGCCCGGTGTGGCCGGTGCACGCGGTGATGATGCCGATGGGGTCGCGGTAGGTGCGCAGCACGGTGCCCTCGTACCTGGCCACCAGCGGCACGACCATCACGGTGGCGGCCGCGCCGATGGCGGCGATCAGTTTGGCTTTGCTAGACATCGCACCCTCCCTGAATGGCTTGCATGCGCGCCAGGTGCTCGGCCTCCTTGCGCGCGTCATCGCGCAAGCGCAGCTCATGCTCCTTGCGCCGAAAGTAGTAGTTCACCCCCAGGCCCAGCAGCGCGATGATCACGCCCACCCAGCCAAAAAACGCGCTGGAGGTGGCCCAGCCCACACCTGCCGTTGCAGATCCCGCCAGGGTGGTTTTGCTGCCGATGGCTGCGGCGTTGGCGGCTTCGATGGCTGTTTCGACTTTCATGGTGTTCGGGCGTAAAAAAACCGCCCGAAGGCGGCGGTTGGGGGTTGGACTGCCTTCTGGGGGCAGTGTCTCGGCCAGGGCCAGGAATGCCTAACCCTAGCCGGGGCGGCGCGAAGGCCGGCCCCCAAGCAAGCGCTCGGTGCACGGGCGCAACACAGGCAGCGCGTGCCGTCACAGCAGCACGCCACACCGCTGTTAGCATCTAAAACCAGCAAACATGGAGGAATCTATGAGCTGGTATGTCTACTCCGAGCTAGTGCCCATCGACTTCAACTGGGACCTACTGCCCACCGTCGAGAGTGTGGCAGTCACCCTCGCAAAAATTGAAGCAGAAAACCTGGTTCGTTATGGCGAGGACTCCAGCCCAGGGCTCTCGTACAGCGAATTCATTGACCTCTGGGAATCCGCCAAGATTGCGGCCGCTGAGGTGGGTTGGGAAGGCGACTTTAGGCACCCACCCTGCGTGCTGTGGCAACCGGTCGATGACGCCTTGCGTCCCGGCTTCGTGATCAAGCAAGACAACAACGGCGATACCTTTGTGGTCAGCCCGGTTCCCCTGCCGCATCTCGAGGACTGAGGATTTCGCAAAGGTGCCACACTTGCCTCGTGCATGAGCTTGAGATGCGGCCTTCTTTGCTCGCCACAAGTTGCACGACCACCGCGGTAGTAGCGTGCCGATGGCGGTGATGATTCTGTAGTGCTGTGTCTTGGCAAGGGCCAGGAATTCCTAGCCCTAGCCGGGGCGCTATCCGATCGAACTGATGGGGGGCACGCTGGAAGACACCTCTCCGCCATAGCTGTAGCCCACGCTCATGCTGGCGGAACCGCTGATGCCGGCGCTGACGTTCATCATCGAGTAGGCCGCGCTGGTCAGCTGCGCATAGACCTGGGTGCCAGCCTTGGCAGCATCCAGGCGCGCGGCGTTCGCGGCATTGGTGGCGTCGTTGTTGATGCGGGCTGTCTGCAGCGCGCCCTGCACGCCGGCCGCGTACTGCTGCACCACCGCCTCCCAGTGCTTGAGCTGCGATTGCGCCTCGGCCGTCGCAGCTGCGGTCTCTGCCCGGTAACCATCCAGCATGGCGCCGCTTTGGCGGGCCACCGCATCGATGCGCGTGGATTCGGCCTGCAGGCTGGCACGGTAGGCGTCCCATTCCTGGGTCTTGGCCGTGATCAGCGCCTGGTAGCGCGCCATGTGAGCCCGGGAAATATCTGCCTCGGCCCCCACCTGGGAAGCCAAAGCGGCCGCCTTGGCTTTGTACACCTCGGCCTTGGTAGCCTCGCCCTGCACCTGGGCCTTGAAGGCTTCGATCTTGGCGGTCTCGGCGTTCACCTGAGCTACGTAGCCCCGGACCTGCTCGCCGGCGGCGCTGATCTTAGCCTTCTCGATTTCCACCAGGGTCTGCGCGGCGCCCACCTGGGCCTTGAAGATCTCCACGGTGGACATGCGGGCCTCGATCTCGGCCTTGAACTGCTCTACGCGCAGCTTGTTGATTTCCGCCTTGGACATTTCAGCTTGCAGCTGCGCCTTGAAAACTTCCACCTTGGCCAGCTGGCCATCGATGATGGTCTTGTAGACGCTGGCGTAGGTCTGGTAGCCCTGCAGCAGCCCGTTGAACTTCTGGATGGCCGCGTTGTGCAGCGCAATCGCGTTCTCGGCTGCGGCCTTGGCCGATTCAAAGGCGTGGCGCTCCATCTGGTAGCTGTAGTCGATCAGCTTGGCCTCCAGCTGCATGCCCTCGGCAATCGACTGGCGCAGGTTCTCCTGCTCCAGCTCGGCCTGCTTGATGGTCACATCCCGGCTCAGGGTGGAAAGCTGGTCGTAGTAGTCCTTGTTGACCTGCTGCAGCCCCACCACCAGGGCGCCCGTGGGCAGCGGAAAACCCGCGCCGTCAGCCAGGCGCTGCAGCTCGCGCGACTTGGCCAGGGCGATGTGCGTCTCCCGGCTGCGGCCACGGTCCCAGATGGCCTGCTCCACAGCGGGCGCCAGCCCGGTGCCGCCCTGCATGCGCCGGGCAATCACGGCCTTCAGCTGCTCCAGCAGCTGCGATGCGTACTCCGGCCCCGCCACATACTGGTAGGGCGTGGGCTCCAGCAACTCCAGCGTGGGCCGGCTCTCCAGTCCATCCAGCCAGTCCTCGCGCAAGTCCACGCCGGCGAACGTGACCGTGCCCACCTCCATGTAGACCGGCTGGTCCGGCATGACCACCACCGGGGCGTCGGGCGTGGCCACGTCCCGGATGGTGGGGATCGCGGGGATGGCACCGTAGCTCAGGCTCGGCGCGGCGGGGATGGTGATGTCCAGGTCTTCCAGCTCAAACCGGTCCACGCCCAACTCGGGCACGGTGGCGCTGAAGGGCGCCGGGCGGGCCAGCAGGTTGGCCGGATTGAAGCTGACTTCGGGCAGCTCGGGCGCGTCCGGGATGGCGCGGATCGTGGGCGCGGCCGGGGTTTCCCACTTGAACGACACCGTGGGCGGCGTGTAGATCGCGGCGTTCAGCGCGTTGGTGAAGGCGCCCAGCTGGGTCTGCGCCTTCTGGGCGTATTCCTCGGCGGTGCGGGAGACCTGATTGACGATTTCTTGTGCGGATGCCATTTATGCAACCCTCCGTGTCTTGGATGTGCGAATGTCCACCTCGATGCCAGACAGCACGAAGGCCTGTCCGCCTGGAACCTCGAAGCCGAACGAGAGAAAGTTTTCCCGGATGCCGCGGCCGGGATCCGCCCGGGACACGCCCTTGGCCCGCAGGGCCACGGGGTAGGGATAGACGCTGCCGCCCTCCACCCCCACGGCAAAGACCGCCTGGCCGCTGGTCTGGCGCAAGGAGAAGTAGGCCGCGGCCACACCCTTCATCTGCGTGCCGCCCCAGTCGCGCGCGCCGGTGTCGATGCGCCCGGCGATGGGCTCGCCGGCGTCGGTGTCGCCCCCCAGCTGGAACAGGCCCAGGGCAGAGCCGGCCAGCCTGGGGGTGATGGACTGGAAGGCGAAACGGCTGTATTCCGTGACCGCCCCATTCAAGGTGTTCATGACGATGGCATTCATGGCTTGGCTCCAAAGTAAAAGCCCACCCGCTGCAGGCTGGGCGAATCGGCAAGAAGAAAAGGGAAAGCGGCTGCAGCGTCCACCTCGGTCACGGGGGACTTCTTGCCGCACTTGATGAAGTACCGCGCCTGCGTGGTCGGCTTGTCGGCCACCGCGGTGTATTGCTCCTGGCAGTAGCAAACCATCCAGGCGTCATCGCTGAAGGACCGCAGCTGCAGCGTGGCGCGCGGTGGCACGGCATGCGCCCCCGCAGGCTTCATGGCCAGCTCCAGCTGGGTGTAGACGTTCATGTGCAGCACGGTGCCGGTGTAGTGGAAGGTCCGGCCATCCCTGCCCGGGTAGAGAAACAAGGCGTCACGCGCCCACACCGTTTCAAAGTTGCTGTCATTCCAGCCGTAGGCGTTGGCGGCCGGGTTGCGCTGGCTGCTGGGCACCAGCGGCAAGAGCGCGGCGTAGAACTGGTTGGCGGGGCCATCGCGCAGGAAATGACTGGGCCCCACCTCCAGCTGCCCATCCGGGATGAAATGCAGGCAGGTCTTGCCGAAAATCGCGGCCGTCGAGGCGAAATACCGCACGGCCTCGTCCAGCACACGGGCGCCATCGGCGTAGCTGCGCCCCTGGCCCAGCTCGTGCACGGCGGTGGGCGTGTGCAAAAAGTCCTTGATCGCCAGCTCGTACTGGGTGGGGCGCGCCTGCGCAGGTTCGCCGGTGGCGCTGAACACCTCGCGCACCTCCCGGCACAGCACGTGGCCCAGGGCCACATCCAGGTCGTACACGATCAGGTTTTTCACCGTGATGGCTGGGCCAGCACCCG
>JBKBUN010000198.1:0-4148 GCA_046289925.1 Burkholderiaceae bacterium
ATCCGCCGTGTGCTGCAGGCCGGCCGGCCGGGTGAGACCTACAACATCGGCGGCTGGAACGAAAAGCCCAACCTGGATATCGTGCACACCATTTGCGCGCTGCTCGACGAGCTGGCGCCAGCGCCCGTGCGCGGCGTGCGCGATGCGCGCAGCGGCCAGCCCATCGACCGCTACGCCAAGCTCATCACCCATGTGCCCGACCGGCCGGGCCATGACCGGCGCTACGCCATCGATGCGCGCAAGATCGAGCGTGAGCTGGGGTGGCGCCCAGCCGAGACCTTCGAGACCGGCATCCGCAAGACGGTGCAGTGGTACCTGGATCACCCGGACTGGGTGCAGCGCGTGCAAAGCGGCGCGTACCGGGAGTGGGTGGCCAAGCAGTACGGGGCAGCGACGTCATGAACGCCCCGCGCATTCTGCTGCTGGGCAAAAGCGGCCAGGTGGGCTGGGAATTGCAGCGCAGCCTGGCCGTCTTGGGCGACGTGGTGGCGCTGGACCGCGCCGGTGCCGTCCTGCCCGGGTGGGACACCCCGCTCTGCGGTGACCTCGCCGATCTGGACGGCCTGCGCCGCACCGTGGCGGCGCTGCGGCCGGCGGCCATCGTCAACGCCGCTGCCTACACCGCCGTGGACAAGGCAGAGTCCGAAACGGCGCTCGCCCACCGCATCAATGCCGAGGCGCCCGGCGCGCTGGCCCAAGCCGCCGCCGCCTGCGGCGCTTGGCTGGTGCACTACAGCACTGACTACGTCTTTGACGGCAGTGGCCAGCAACCGTGGCGGGAGGGCGATGCCACCGGCCCGCTCAACACCTACGGCCGCACCAAACTGGTTGGCGAAGACGCCATCCGCACCAGCGGTTGCCAGCACCTCATCCTGCGCACGCAGTGGGTCTATGGTGCGCACGGCGGCAACTTCGCGCGCACCATGCTGCGCCTGGCGCGTGAGCGGGAACGCCTGACCGTCGTGGACGACCAATTCGGCGCCCCCACGGGGGCGGACCTGATCGCCGACGTCACCGCCCATGCGCTGCGTCAGGTGCTGGCCACAGGGCAGGGCGGCGGCACCTATCACCTGGCAGCCGCGGGCGTGACCACCTGGCATGGCTATGCGACGCACCTGATCGAGACCGCCCGCCGCCGCTGGCCCGATGCCGGCTGGCGCGTCCAGAGCATCGACCCTGTTCCAACCAGCGCCTTCCCCACGCCCGCGCGGCGGCCGCGCAACTCGCGCCTGGACACCAAGCGCCTGCAGCGCACCTTCGAGCTGTACCTGCCGGCGTGGCAGTTGGGCGTGGAGCGGTGGCTTGATTCCAGCGGACTCGCTTGACAAGCCGAGACTTGAACAACAAGGGAGAAAAAGTGAACCTCAACCCAACCACGACCCACCGCAAAGGCATCATCCTGGCCGGCGGCTCCGGCACCCGACTGCACCCGGCCACGCTGGCCCTGAGTAAGCAACTGCTGCCGGTGTACGACAAGCCCATGGTGTACTACCCGCTCAGCACCCTCATGCTCGCGGGCATTCGCGATGTGCTCATCATCAGCACGCCGCAGGACACCCCGCGCTTCCAGCAACTGCTGGGCGACGGCAGCCCCTGGGGGATGAACCTGCAGTATGCGGTTCAGCCCAGCCCGGACGGGCTGGCGCAGGCCTTCATCATCGGTGCCGATTTTGTGGCGGGCTCGCTCAGCGCGTTGGTGCTGGGCGACAACATCTTCTACGGGCACGACTTCCAGCCCCTGCTGCGCGCGGCGGACAGCCAGGCGCAGGGCGCCACCGTGTTTGCCTACCACGTCCACGACCCCGAGCGCTACGGCGTGGTCGAGTTCGATGCCCAGGGCCGCGCCATCAGCATCGAAGAAAAACCCAAGGCCCCCAAGAGCAACTACGCCGTCACCGGCCTGTACTTCTACGACGAGCAGGTGGTCGACATCGCCCGCGCCCTCAAGCCCAGCGCCCGCGGCGAGCTGGAGATCACCTCCGTCAACCAGGCCTACCTGGAGCGTGGCCAGCTCAACGTCCAGATCATGAAGCGCGGCTACGCCTGGCTGGACACCGGCACGCACGACAGCCTGCTGGATGCCGGGCAGTTCATCGCCACGCTGGAGCGCCGCCAGGGCCTCAAGATCGCCTGCCCGGAGGAGATCGCCTGGCGCCAGGGCTGGATCGATGCTGAACAACTCGGCCGGCTGGCCCATCCGTTGGCCAAGAACGGCTACGGCCAGTACCTGCTGAGCCTGCTCAAGTAACGCCATGCCCTACACCGTCACCCCCACCGCCATCCCCGGCGTCCTCGTTCTGGAACCCAAGGTCTTTGGCGACGCGCGCGGCTTTTTTTTCGAGAGCTTCAACCAGCGCGACTTCGAGCAGGCCACAGGCCTGAGTGGCATCACCTTCGTGCAGGACAACCACAGCCGCAGCGCCAAAGGCGTGCTGCGCGGCCTGCACTACCAGTTGCCGCCCAAAGCCCAAGGCAAGCTCGTGCGCGTGGTGCGCGGCGCGGTCTTCGACGTGGCGGTGGACATCCGCAAAAGCTCCCCCACCTTTGGCCGCTGGGTGGGGGTGGAGCTCAGCGAATCCAACCACCGCCAACTGTGGATTCCGCCCGGGCTAGCGCACGGCTTTCTGACGCTGACCGACAGCGCAGACTTCCTATACAAGACCACCGACACCTACAGCCCCGAGCACGAGCGTTGCATCCGCTGGGACGACCCTGCCATTGGCATCGAATGGCCCGTGCTGGACACGCCACCGCTGCTGTCGGCCAAGGACCAGGCTGGCCGGTCGTTGGCGGACGCCGAACGCTGACGATCATGCAGCACTGGTACCTCGTCCACACCAAGCCCAAGCAGGAGCAACGCGCTGGACAACCTGCAGCGCCAGGGCTACCCCTGCTTCCTGCCCATGGTGCCCGTGGAATCCGTGCGCCAGGGCCGGCGCGTGACCACGCCGCAGCCGCTGTTCCCGCGCTACCTCTTTATCCAACTGGACGATAGCCTCCAGGCCCGCGCCTGGGGCCCCGTGCGCTCCACGCTGGGCGTCACGCGGCTGGTCAGCTTTGGGCAGCAGCCCGCGCGTGTGCCGGAAGAGCTGGTTGCTCAACTGCGCCAGCAGGTGCGGGAACTGGCCGCCGCCCCCCAGCCGCTGTTCCAGCCCGGCCAGGCCGTGCGCATCACCCAGGGCCCCTTTGCCGGGCTGGATTGCATCTACCAAATGCCGGACGGCGACCAGCGCGTCATCGTGCTGCTCACGCTGCTGCAGCGCCCGGTGCAGTTGCCCGTGCCGGTGCAGCACCTGCGCTCGGCCTGACCGATTGCCCACGCCTCGAGCACCGTTCTGCCGTCGGGTTGTGCGGGGCATACAACTTGGCTAGACTAGACCAGTAATTTTTAAGCACTGCACACCATGCCAGCCGTCAACATGCTCCAAGCCAAGTCCTCGCTGTCTCGCCTGGTGGAAGCCATTGAACAAGGGCAGGAGCGCGAAATCATCATCGCTCGCCATGGCCGGCCAGCAGCCAAGCTGGTGCCCATCGACACCGTGCCGGCGGGTCAACGCATCGGAATCGCCAAAGGACACTTTCAGGTGCCCGACACCATCGACGCCCACAACGCCGAGGTGGCGCGTCTTTTCATGGGGGGGCAGCCGTCTTGAACCTGCTGCTGGACACGCATGTGGCCCTGTGGGCCATCACCGACAGCCCCAAGCTGCCTCCCAAGGCGCGGGACCTCATCCTGTCCCCTCGGACCACCGTCTGGATCAGCGCCGCCAGCGTGTGGGAGATTGCCATCAAGCATGCGCTGGGGCGGGGCGACATGCCCGTCTCCAGCCAGGACGCGGTGCGTTACTTTCGTGGTTCCGGGTATCGCTTTTTGCCCATCGAGGCCGAGCACGCCGTGGCGGTGGAAGACCTGCCCACGCACCACCAGGACCCATTCGACCGCCTGCTCGTGGCCCAGGCTCTGGTCGAGCCCATGCGGCTCATGACCCACGACCCGCTGGTCGCACGCTACAGCGACACCGTCGTCCACATTTGACGGGGGCTGCTGCCCCTTCGGCTCCCCATCCACCCACCCGTGTCGGCATGGCTGTCAGCATACAATTCCGGACTAGTTGAAAAAGAACCAGACAGGGAGGTCGGCGCCGCAC
>JBKBUN010000199.1:0-4140 GCA_046289925.1 Burkholderiaceae bacterium
GCACAGCCTGATCGATGCGTTTGAGGCCACGCTGCAGGAAGCCGCCGAGGCGGATCTGCTGCTGCATGTGGTGGATGCCTCCAACCCCGACTTCCCGGAGCAGTTGGACGACGTTCAAAAGGTGCTCAAAGAAATCGGGGCGGATCAGGTGCCTCAGATCCTGGTGTTCAACAAGATCGACCGTATGGCCGATGCGCAGCGGCCACGGCATTTGCTGGACTCCTACGATCTGCAGGGCGTGGAAACACCGCGTGTTTTCATCAGCGCGCAGGCGGGGCTTGGCCTCACAGAACTGCGTGCCGAAATGGCCCGCCAGGTGGCGTTGCGTGCTGACATGCCCCCAGGGGGGCGTCCTGTATTGGACGAGTCCCAAGATCCTTTGGGCACAATGCCTTGAGTTGTGGACATCTAACCCGAGTTGTTTCGAATGAATCCCTTCCATGCTTCGCGCCGTGCAGTGGGCCTTGCGTCCGGCTGGCGCAGGATGTTCAACCTGAACGACCCCCGCTGGGGTCGAGGCCCCGATGCCGGCGATGACGAACGCCGCCCGGAGGGCGAGCGTCCACCAGCGCCGCCGCCCCCGCCCATGCCACCAGGTGGTGGCCACCGCGGGTCCCAGCCTGGGGGGCAGCCGCCAGATCTTGATGAACTGTGGCGCGACCTCAACCGCAAGCTCTCTGGCCTGTTCGGCAAGCCAGCGGGCAACGGCGGTGGTCGGCAGGGAGGGACGGGTGGTTTTCAGCCCGACATGAAGGGTGCGGGTATCGGTCTGGGCTTGATACTGGGCATCGCCTTCGTGATCTGGATGGGCACCGGCATCTTCATCGTGCAGGAAGGCCAGCAGGCGGTGATCACGCAGTTTGGCAAGTACAAGGAAACCAAAGGCGCCGGTTTGAACTGGCGTCTGCCGTACCCGATCGAGCGGCATGAGCTGGTGTTTGTCACGCAGATCCGCTCGGCCGATGTGGGCCGTGACACCATCGTCAAGAGCACGGGCCTGCGCGAGTCGGCCATGCTTACCGAAGACGAGAACATCGTCGAGATCAAGTTCGCCGTGCAGTACCGCCTGAACGATGCGCGCGCCTGGCTGTTCGAGAGCAAGAACCCGGCCGATGCCGTGGTACAGGCCGCCGAGACGGCGGTGCGCGAGGTCGTGGGCAAGATGCGCATGGACACGGCCCTGGCCGAAGAGCGCGACCAGATCGCGCCCCGCGTGCGAACGCTGATGCAGACCATCCTTGATCGCTACAAGGTGGGCGTCGAGGTGGTGGGCATCAACCTGCAGCAGGGCGGCGTGCGCCCGCCAGAGCAGGTACAAGCCGCGTTCGACGATGTGCTCAAGGCAGGTCAGGAGCGCGAACGCCTCAAGAACGAAGCCGAGGCATATGCCAACGATGTGGTCCCCCGTGCAGTGGGTTCTGCCTCGCGTCTGCGTGAGGAGGCCGCCGCGTACAAGGCGCGTATCGTGGCGCAGGCCCAGGGCGATGCGCAGCGCTTCTCGGCGGTGCTGGCCGAATACCAGCGTGCTCCGCAGGTGACCCGCGACCGCTTGTACCTCGAAGCCATGCAGCAGATCTACAGCAGCGTGACCAAGGTACTGGTGGAGTCGCGTCAAGGCTCGAACTTGTTGTACCTGCCGCTCGACAAGATCATGCAGGGCGTGGCCGCGCAGCCCATGGGCAGCGGCGAAGCCATGGTGAATCCATCTTCCTCTTCTGCCGTCAACCCTGCGCCCATGGCCGGGTCGGCCGACCCCCGCAGCCGCGACAGCAGTCGCAGCCGTGACCGGGAATCCCGTTAGTAGGAGCCCTACGTGAATCGAATCGGATTTATTGCCTCGTCCCTGCTGGTGGCGCTGGCGTTGCTCAGTTCCATGGTGTTCGTGGTGGATCAGCGCCAGTTCGGCGTGCTGTACGCGCTGGGCCAGATCAAGGAAGTCATCACCGAGCCAGGCCTCAACTTCAAGCTGCCGCCGCCGTTCCAGAACGTGTCGTACATCGACAAGCGCCTGCTCACGCTCGACAGCAGCGATACCGAGCCCATGCTCACGGCCGAGAAGCAGCGCGTGGTGATCGACTGGTATGTTCGCTGGCGCATTTCGGAACCGTCGGACTACATCCGCAACGTGGGCCTGGACGAGCGTGCGGGTGCACTGCAACTCAATCGCGTGGTGCGCAATGCGTTCCAGGAAGAAATCAACAAGCGTACCGTGAAGGAGTTGCTCTCCGTCAAGCGCGAAGACCTGATGACCGATGTGCGCCGGGAGGTACTGGAAACCGTGCGCGGCGAAAAGCCCTGGGGCGTGGACGTGGTGGACGTGCGCATCACGCGCGTGGACTACGTCGAGGCCATCACAGAATCCGTGTACCGCCGCATGGAGGCCGAGCGCAAGCGTGTGGCCAATGAATTGCGCTCTACTGGTGCCGCCGAGGGTGAGAAGATCCGTGCCGATGCCGAGCGCCAGCGCGACATTCTGGTGGCCAACGCCTATCGCGACGCGCAGAAGATCATGGGTGAAGGCGATGCAGAAGCCGCCCGTATCTACGCCGAGGCCTTCGGCCGCGATCCGCAGTTCGCGCAGTTCTACCGCAGCCTGGAAGCCTACAAGGCCTCGTTCAACAAAAAGTCGGACGTGATGGTGCTGGATCCGTCCAGTTCAGAGTTCTTCAAGACCCTGCGCAACGGATCGGTGGGCAACGCAGGCGCTGCGGTTAAGAAGTAAGGCGGCGGGTGCATACCGCGGTCACCTTGTGGGGCCGTGGCTGCTGGAGGCAAGCCTGCGGATGGCAGGCCCTGGTGCCCTCAAGGGTTATGGCTAAAAGTGGTTGTGGCCCAGCAAAATCAAGCACGAGCCGCTCCTGTTTCAGGAGCATTTGAGCCCTTCTCGGCGACCTCTCACGCTCCTCTGTCCCGCAGCCCCAAGTGGTGTGAACGGGGCTGGCGGCGGGCGCTGCGCTTGGGCTGTGATGGCCTGGTTGGGCCTGGGCTGTGTGAGGGCAGCTGCATGCGCTGGCACGCCATGCTGCGATGGCAGGGCTGGTGGTCGGCAGGCATGGCGGCACGGTGGAACTGGCTGTGGCACATCTTTGCGCCCACCACCCAACCCATCTTCCCTGGGGGGCGACCGCCTGTTGCGCCCCTCGCCCCCGTCTTTCTCGTCGGATCTGAACATGGAACTGCAGGACGTGCTTTATTCCCAGGGTTTTGGCACCCGCCGCATCTGCGCGGGCCTGATTCAGCAGGGCTGGGTCGAGTATGCAGAGCAGTGCGATGACTGGCAGGCGACCCGGCAGGCCCGCCACGAAGTGGAGCCCGAGGGCCTACGCCTGCGCGTGCAGGGGACCGAATGGCCGTATGTGCGCCTGGCGTACCTGGTGCTGCACAAGCCCGCGGGCACCGAATGCTCGCAAAAGCCGTCGACCTATCCCAGTGTGTACACGCTGCTGCCCGCACCGCTGCGCCAGCGGCCGCACAAAGGTGGCTTGATGGGCGTGCAGGCCATAGGCCGGCTTGACCAGGACACGACGGGTCTGCTGCTGCTCAGTGATGACGGCGCTTTCATTCACCGCATGACCTCGCCACGCAAGCATGTGCCCAAGGTGTACGAAGTGGGCACCAAGCACCCCGTGACGGATGCGCAGGTGCAGCAGTTGCTGGCGGGCGTGCTGCTCGACGGCGAAACCGCGCCGGTGCGGGCTGCAGCATGCGTGCAGACCGGCTCGCACGCGCTGCAACTTACGCTGACCGAAGGCAAATACCACCAGGTCAAGCGCATGGTGGCAGCCGCGCACAATCGGGTCGAAACCCTGCACCGATCGCAAATCGGAGGCTACAAACTGCCTGCCGACCTGGCTCCGGGGCAGTGGCGCTGGCTCACCGAGGCCGATCTGGCGCTGATGGTGGCCTCGGCTCCAGCCGCGCAGGCCTGAGGGAGGGCCTGCAGCAAAGGAGGCTCTGGTGCTGATGGTGCCAGCGCGAGCGCGAGCGGTCTGAACCGGCGGGGCATCGGTTTCTCGACGCCGGCAAGCAGCGTGCTCGCCTGGCATGGCCCAGAGCTGAGTTCAGCCTAGGAGCCTGTCGGACTTGGGAATCGTCGGCTGCAAATGGGCCGCAGCGGTCCATTTTTCACCGTCTTTTGGC
>JBKBUN010000200.1:0-4070 GCA_046289925.1 Burkholderiaceae bacterium
CCGACAGCTCGTGCCCTTTGCCAAGGCGTATTCGGGCCTGACGGACGCCGAGATTGCGCAGGTGGACGCCATCATCCGCAAGACCACGCGCGAGAGCTTTGGACCCGTGCGCAGCGTGGACGCGACGCTGGTGTTTGAGCTGGGCTTTGAGGGCATTGCGCGCAGCCCGCGCCACAAGAGCGGCATTGCCGTGCGCTTTCCGCGCATGCTGCGCTGGCGGCAAGACAAGCCCGTGGCCGAAGCCGACACACTGCAGACCTTGCAGGCACTGCTGCCACCCGAGGCGAGCGCATGAGCACCGCCCCCGCCCGCCGCCGCCGCGCGGCCGCCGCACCGCCCCCCCTGCCAGGCGCACCGCCCAGCCCCGCCGCCTGGATGGCTGCGCGCGGCTGGCAGCCGTTTGCCTTTCAGCAAGAGGTGTGGGATGCGCTGGCCCAGGGCGCCAGCGGCCTGCTGCACGCCACCACCGGATCGGGCAAAACCTACGCCGTGTGGCTGGGCGCCCTGCAGCACCTGGCCGCCGCACCTGCCGACCCCGCCGCCGCGCCGCCGCTTGCGGTGCTGTGGATCACGCCCATGCGCGCCCTGGCCGCCGACACGCTGCAGGCGCTGCGCGTGCCCCTGGCCGCGCTGGCCCCGCACTGGAGCAGCGGCCTGCGCACCGGCGACACCGCCAGCAACGAACGCGCCGCGCAAGACAAACGCCTGCCCACCGTGCTGGTGACCACACCCGAAAGCCTGTCGCTGCTGCTGGCGCGGGCCGATGCGCGCGAGCGGCTGTCGCGCGTGCGCCTGGTGGTGGCCGACGAATGGCACGAGCTGCTGGGCAACAAGCGCGGCGTGCAGGTGCAACTGGCGCTGGCCCGGCTGTCGGGCTGGAACCCGCAGCTGCAGGTCTGGGGCATGTCGGCCACGCTGGCCAACCTAGACGAAGCCCTGGCCACGCTGGTGCCGGCCCCGGCTGCGGGCACACACCCCCCAGCCGCCCCGCCCCCGCGGCTGGTGCAGGGCCGCATCGACAAGCCGCTGGCCGTGCAGGTGCTGCTGCCCGAGCGCATCGAGCGCTTTCCGTGGGCTGGGCACCTGGGCCTGGCGCTGCTGCCGCAAGTGGTGACCGCCATCGGGCAGGCCGCCACCACGCTGGTGTTCACCAACACGCGCTCGCAGGCCGAGCGCTGGTACCAGGCCCTGCTGGAGGCGCGCCCCGACTGGGCCGGGCTCATGGCGCTGCACCACGGCTCGCTCGACCCGGCCGTGCGCACCTGGGTGGAAGACGGCCTCAAGCACGGGCAGCTCAAGGCCGTGGTGTGCACGTCCAGCCTGGACCTGGGCGTGGACTTTCTGCCCGTGGAGCAGGTGCTGCAAATCGGCTCGGCCAAGGGCGTGGCGCGGCTGCTGCAGCGCGCCGGGCGCTCGGGCCACGCGCCCGGGCGCAGCGCCAGCATCACGCTGGTGCCCACGCACAGCCTGGAGCTGGTGGAAGCCGCCGCCGCGCGCCATGCGCTGGCCGACGGGCGGGTGGAGGCCCGCCACAGCCCCCGCGCGCCGCTCGACGTGCTGGTGCAGCACCTCGTCACCGTGGCGCTGGGCGGCGGGTTTGAGCCCGCCGCGCTGCTGGCCGAGGTGCGCCGCGCCCCGGCCTATGCGCACCTGAGCGACGCCGAATGGCAATGGGCGCTGCAGTTCGTGCGCCAAGGCGGCGCGTCGCTGGCCACCTACCCGGACTTTCACCGCGTGGTGCCCGACGACAAAGGTATCTGGCGCGTGCCCGATCCCCGCCTGGCGCGCCGCCACCGCAGCAACATCGGCACCATCGTGAGCGATGCGAGCCTGCGCGTGCAGTTTGTGGGCGGGGCCACACTGGGCACGGTGGAAGAAAGCTTTGTGGCGCGGCTGCGCGCGGGCGATGTGTTCCTGTTTGCGGGCCGCCTGCTGGAGCTGGTGCGCATCGAACACATGACCGCCTACGTACGCCGCGCCGCCAGCGGGCAAGCCGCCGTGCCGCGCTGGAGCGGCGGGCGCATGCCCGTGTCCAACACCCTGGCCGATGCCATGCTGGTGCAGTTCGAGCGCGCCGAGCAGGGCCTGTTCGACAGCCCCGAAATGCGCTGCGCCCAGCCACTGCTGGCGCTGCAGGCCGCTTGGTCGGCCCTGCCCACGCCCGGGCGGCTGGTGGCCGAAACCCTGCACACGCGCGAAGGCTGGCACCTGTTTCTGTACCCGCTGGCCGGGCGGCTGGTGCACCAAGGCCTGGCCGGGCTGCTGGCCTGGCGCGCCGCGCAACACAAGGCCAACACCTTCTCCATCGCCGTCAACGACTACGGGCTGGAACTGCTGTCGGCCCGCCCCATCGACTGGGCGGCGCTGCTGCCCCGCCTGCTGGCCGCACAGCCCGACACCGCCGCGCTGCAGACCGAGTTGCTGGCCAGCCTGAACGCCACCGAAATGGCCCGGCGGCGCTTTCGCGAAATCGCACGCATCGCGGGCCTGGTGTTTCAGAGCCACCCGGGCGAGCAGCGCAGCAGCCGGCAACTGCAAGCCTCGGCCTCGCTGTACTACGACGTGTTTGCGCAGCACGACCCGGACAATCTGCTGCTCGCGCAGGCCCGCACCGAACTGCTGGCCCACGAGCTGGACCTGGACCGCCTGCACCGTACCCTGGACGCCCTGCGCACCCGCAGCCTGGCGCTGCACGCACTGCAACGGCCCACACCGCTGGCCCTGCCGCTGATGGTGGAGCGGCTGCGCGAGCGCCTGTCCACCGAATCGCTGGGCGACCGCCTGGCCCGCATGGTGCAGGCCCTGGAACAAGCCGCCGACGCCACCATGGGCACGCAATGGGCCGGCACACTCACCACCGCCCACTGGGACCTGGCCCGCGACGCAGCCGACACACGCCCCAGCGCCCGGGCCCGCCGGGGCCGCACGCCGCCCCCCCCACGCGCGGGGTGAGGGGCCGCCCGACACACGCGCCGGGCCCCTGGCACTCAGACACTATGCATTTGATAGCTGCTCGTGCTTGATACTCCAGCGCAAACCGCTCAAAGTCCCCAATCCTCTCGATCGCCCTCACAGCCCGGTATGCTCGCCGCGCCGCCCGTGCCCCAACCTCACCTGCTGCCCCCCACCCCACCCCCACCCGGCGCCTGCGCCCTCACCTTGCCTTGCAGCACAGCCCTGTGGCTGCTGCCTGGGCGCGGCGTGTGGTGGCCGCAGGCGGGCTGCCTGCTGGTGGCCGACGTGCACTTTGGCAAGGCGGCGAGCTTTCGGCACGCGGGCCAGCCGGTGCCCACGGGCACCACGGCCGACAACCTGGCGCGGCTCGATGCGCTGCTGGCCACCACCGGCGCGCAACGGCTGGTGTTTTTGGGGGACTTTTTGCACGCGCGCAGCGGCGCGCAGCCTGCGCTGTGGCGGCAGTTGGAGGCCTGGCGGGCACGGCACGCCGCCGTGGCCATGGACCTGGTGCTGGGCAACCACGACCGCCATGCAGGCACGCCCCCAGCAGCGCTGCAGATCGCACTGCAGGAGGAGCCCTGGGCCCCGATGCCCGGCGTGCCAGTGCGCGCCGCGCACCACCCGCATGCCGTGCAGGGCCACACCGTGCTGGCGGGCCACCTGCACCCCACCGTGGCCTTGCAGGGGCCCGCACGCGACCGGCTGCGCCTGCCCTGCTTTGCCTGGCAGGCGGCCCAGGGCTTGCTGGTGCTGCCCGCATTCGGGGCCTTCACGGGCAGCCATGCGCAGTCGCTGCCAGCGGGTGCGCAAGCCTATGCGATTGCCGGGCCGCGCGTGCTGCCGGTGCCCGTGCCGCTGCCGCAAGCCGGGTAGCGCAGCGCGCACAGTCCCGGGCCGCAGACCGCCGATCCGGCACGCGCCGCAGCGGCGCATCGGCGGCCCCCTGTGCGGGTTGGCGATGGTGCGACGGCCTCGCGGCGAGGTGGCGTGCGCTTACTGCGCGGCCCAGAAGATGTCATCGGCCTGGTACTTCACCCTAGGAGCCTGTCGGACTTGGGAATCGTCGGCTGCAAATGGGCCGCAGCGGTTCATTTTTCACCGTCTTTTGGCCC
>JBKBUN010000201.1:0-3938 GCA_046289925.1 Burkholderiaceae bacterium
GTGCGCCGCGTCGTCTGGCCTTGCCTGGCGCGCCGATCACGGCACTGGCGGGCGCATCCAACTGCGGTTTCTAGGTTCAAAAACAAGCACAAGCAGCTATCAAATTTGATATGACCCAACATCCCCCGCAACTCAGGATTCCTGCCACCTACATGCGCGGCGGGACCAGCAAAGGCGTTTTCTTTCGTTGGGCCGACCTGCCTGCGCCCGCGCAGCAGCCCGGCCCCGCGCGCGACCGGCTGTTGCAGCGCGTCATCGGCAGCCCCGACCCCTACAGCGCCCACATCGACGGCATGGGCGGTGCCACGTCGAGTACCAGCAAGTGCGTCATCCTCAGCAAGAGCACGCGCCCCGGGCACGATGTGGATTACCTCTACGGCCAGGTGGCCATCGACAAGGACCTGGTGGACTGGAGTGGCAACTGCGGCAACCTTTCCGCCGCTGCTGCAGCGTTTGCCATCCACGCAGGCATGGTGGACCCACAGCGCATCCCCCAGCGCGGCACCTGTGCCGTCCGCATCTGGCAAGCCAACATTGGCAAGACCATCATCGCCCACGTACCCGTCACGGACGGCCAAGTGCAGGAAACCGGCGACTTCGAGCTGGACGGCGTGCCCTTTGCGGCCGCCGAAATCGTGCTGGAGTTCATCGATCCATCGAACGAAGACCCCGAGGGAGGCAGCGCCCTGTTCCCCACGGGCCGGCCAGTAGAGCCACTGGAGGTGCCGGGCATCGGCACGCTGGAGGCCACTCTGATCAACGCAGGGGTTCCCACGGTGTTCGTGAACGCAGCCGACATCGGCTACCAGGGCACGGAACTGCGGGAAGACATCAACCACGACCCCGCGCAACTGGCGCGCCTGGAGCAGATTCGCATCGCCGGTGCGCTGCGCATGGGCCTCATTCACACACCCGAGCAAGCAGCCTCGCGCCAGCACACGCCCAAGCTGGCCTTCGTCAGCCCCCCCAGGCGCTATCGCACAAGCAGCGGCAAGCTGATCGACACCGCCGACGTGGACCTGCTGGTGCGTGCCATGTCCATGGGCAAACTGCACCACGCCATGATGGGCACCTGCGCCGTGGCCTTGGGGGCTGCGGCGGCAGTGCCCGGCACTCTGGTGAACCTGGCCGCAGGTGGCGGCACGCGCAATGCGGTGCGCTTGGGCCACCCTTCCGGCCTGATGCGCGTTGGGGCAGAAGCCAAGCAGGTGGGCGGCTCGTGGACGGTCAGCAAGGCGGTGGTGAGCCGCAGCGCCCGCATCCTGATGGAGGGCTGGGTGCGTGTACCCGCACAGACGCCCCAGTCGGCATGAGTGCGCACCGCCACAGCGCGTGATTCGGTTTTTCTTTTTCAGTTGTCCGCGGCTTCTGCGTCCCGGCCGCCTGTCGTTTCTTTTTCAGCATTCGAGCGATCCATGTCCTACCGCACACAACTCAAGCAACTCGTGGAGGCACGCAACGGCCTGCTGGTGCCTGGCGTTTTCAACGCACTCTCGGCCAAGGTCGCAGCCGATCTGGGCTTTCAGGCCCTCTACGTGACCGGCGCAGGCGTCACCAACATGTGGTTCGGCATGCCCGATCAAGGCTTTGTGGGTCTGCACGAGATCTCGGAGCACACGGCCCGCATCCGCGACGCGGTCGAGGTGCCGCTCATCGTCGATGCCGACACGGGCTTTGGCAACGCGCTCAACGTGATCCATACCGTGCGCACGCTGGAGCGCGCCGGGGCGGACTGCATCCAACTGGAAGACCAGGTGGCACCCAAGCGCTGTGGGCACTTTTCAGGCAAAGAGGTGATCAGCACCGCCGAGGCCGTGAGCAAGATCAAGGCGGCGGTGGACGCGCGCCGTGACGAGAGCCTGCTGATCATGGCCCGCACCGATGCCGCAGCCATCCATGGGTTTGAGGCGGCGGTCGAACGCGCCGAGCGGTTTGCAGAAGCCGGTGCCGACATCTTGTTTGTCGAAGCCGTGACGCAAGCCGAAGACATCCGCGCCCTGCCGCAGCGCCTTGCCAAACCCCAGCTCGTGAACATGGTCATCGGCGGCAAAACACCCATCCTCAGCGCCGACCAACTCGGGGCACTGGGCTTTGGCATCGTGCTGTACGCCAATGCCGCCCTGCAAGGTGCGGTGATGGGCATGCAAAAAGCCCTCGCCACGCTGCGCGACGAGCGGGAAATCCAGGAAAGCAGTGGGCTGGTCACACCATTCGCCGAGCGCCAGCGCCTGGTTGAAAAACCCGCCTGGGATGCCCTGGAGAAAGCCTACGCCTGAGCGCATAGCCCGGGCCGACCGGCGGGCCCAGCGGCCTGGCCCGGCTGACCGACCGCAGCAAGATCGTGCATCGGCCGCCCACCGCAGCGCTGGCCGCAAGCGCTACCAGGAGCCTGTCGGACTTGGGGCGTCGAAAGCGAACATGAGCCCCAGCGAGGACCGTTTTCGCCGTGTTTGCAGCCGGCGATTCCCCAGTCCGACAGGCTCCTAGGGCCGCCCGCCTGCGGCAGACACACTCCGCGCAAGGTTCACGAACGCGCGCAGATAGTCGGTCTCAAGATCGTTGACCCGAGCGCCCAGGTGAATGCTTTTGGCAATGCCCTGGCGGCCCAGCTTGACGGGAACGACCCCCATGGCCTCGGCGTACTCCAGCGCCAACCAGCGCGGCAGCGCCGCCACCCCCCGACCGCTGGCCACCATCTGCATCATGATGTCTGTGGTCTCAATGGTCTTGTGACGGCGCGGCGCGACCCCCGCAGGCGCAAGAAACTGCGTGTACACATCCAGACGTTCGGGGCTTACGGGATACGTAATGAGCGTCTCGCCCGCAAGCTGCGCCGGCTTCACATAGGCTTGCCCTGCGAAAGCATGGCTGGCTGCCACGACCAACACCTGTTCATAGTCGAACACCGGCTCGAAATGCAGGCCGGGCTTGTACAGCGGATCGGGTGTGACCAACAAGTCGATTTCGTAGCCCAGCAAAGCGCCGATGCCGCCGAACTGGAATTTCTGTTTCACGTCCACATCCACATCGGGCCAGGCGGCCAGATAGGGTGAGACGATCTTGAGCAGCCATCGGTAACAAGGGTGGCACTCCATGCCGATGCGCAGCGTGCCGCGCTCGCCCTGGGCCAACTGGCGCAGTCGCTCCTCGGCCACCTCCAACTGCGGCAGCACCCGGTTCGCCAAGGCCAGCAAGTACTGCCCCGCCTGTGTCAGACGCAGGCTGCGCCCCTCGCGCAGCCATACGTCGGTGCCCAGTTGCTGCTCCAACTTTTTCATGCAATGGCTCAAAGCCGACTGCGTGACGCAGAGCTTGTCGGCAGCAGCGGTCAGCGAGCCCAGGCGCTCGACTTCCTGCACCACGGCAAGGTGGATGCGCTCCAGCATATTGAATGAATAAAAGTAATCGATTTCTGAGTTAATACCATTTTACTTCATCAATTGAGAGGCCTACGATGCGCTCGTCTCGCTCCTTCTTCTCTCTCATTCACTGCTTGACGCAACAACGACATGACGACGATCCACAATCTTGGTTTTCCCCGCATCGGCGCCCACCGCGAACTGAAGTTCGCCCTGGAGGCATATTGGAAAGGGGAGTCTTCGCGCGACGCACTCCAAACCCTGGGCGCACAACTGCGTCAGCAGCACTGGGCGCAACAGGCAGGCCTGGATCTGGTTCCCGTCGGGGATTTTTCTTTCTACGACCATGTGCTGGACATGAGCTTCCTGCTGGGCAACCTGCCCGAACGCGTGCGCGGCTTCCACGGCGACCCGCTGGACAACTACTTTCGCGTGGCACGAGGACGCTCAGCCCCCAGCTCCCAGGACGACCACGCCTGTTGCGACCACGTGGCTGCGGGCGAAATGACCAAGTGGTTTGACACCAACTACCACTACATCGTCCCCGAGTTCCATGCCTCCACCCAGTTCTCGCTCGAC
>JBKBUN010000202.1:0-3907 GCA_046289925.1 Burkholderiaceae bacterium
CTGGGGACGGCCCACCCCCGGGCCTCCGTATGTGGGGGTGCCAGGAGGGCCCCCCCCACGCCCCCCCGTCGCGGCGCCCCGCCCCCCCCCCCCCCCCTGCCGCAGGGTCAGCGGCACTCCGCACGCGCATCAAAATCTGCGGCCTGACGCGTGAACAGGATGTGGACGCCGCCGTCGCAGCAGGAGCCGACGCGATTGGTTTCGTGCTGTACCCACCAAGCCCCCGTGCGGTGACGCTCCAACGGGCCGCGGCGCTCGCGCGCCGCCTGCCGTTCGTCACACCCGAGCTGCTGTTCGTCAACCCCACCCGAGAGGCGTTGCTGGCGTCGGCACAAGCGATTCCTGGGGCGCTGCTGCAGTTTCATGGGGACGAAACGCCCGAACAATGCACCACCTGGGCGCAGGCTGCGGGCTGCGCCTTTGTGCGCGCAGCCCGCATTCCCCTGGGCGAGGCGGGCGCACGCTTCGACCTTCTACAATACGCATCTCGCTATCCCGAAGCCCAGGCCATCCTGCTCGACGCCCATGTCGACGGTTACGGCGGGGGCGGCAAGGCATTCAATTGGTCACTCCTTCCACCAAGCGTCGACTCTCACCTCGTTTTGTCTGGTGGACTCACGCCTGCAAACGTGACCGATGGCATCGCCACGCTGCGGCCGCGTTGTAAGACGCTGGCCGTTGACGTGAGCTCCGGCGTGGAAGCCGAAGATGCCGAGGGGCGTCCCCTCAAAGGCATCAAGGACGCCGACAAGATCCTTCGCTTCGTGTCTGCCGTGCGTGCAGCCGATGCCTTTTGTGCCGAAATCCCATGATGAATTACCAGCAGCCTGATGCCTCCGGCCACTTTGGCCCCTATGGCGGCAGTTTCGTGAGCGAAACGCTCACCCACGCCATCCAGCAACTGCGCGAGGCTTACGCGCGCTACCAGCACGACCCGGAGTTCCTGGCGGAATTTCGGTACGAGCTCAAGCACTTCGTCGGTCGTCCATCGCCCGTGTACCACGCAGCCCGCATGAGCCGCGAAATGGGCGGCGCGCAGATCTACCTCAAGCGCGAAGATCTCAACCATACTGGTGCGCACAAGATCAACAACGTGATCGGCCAGGCGATGCTTGCCAAGCGCATGGGCAAGCCCCGCGTGATCGCCGAAACGGGCGCCGGCCAGCACGGCGTGGCCACGGCCACCATCTGCGCCCGTTACGGGCTGGAGTGCGTCGTGTACATGGGCGCCGAAGACGTCAAGCGGCAGAGCCCCAACGTGTACCGCATGAAGCTGCTGGGCGCGACCGTAGTGCCGGTGGAGTCGGGCAGCAAGACGCTCAAGGACGCGCTCAATGAAGCCATGCGCGACTGGGTGGCCAACGTCGACAACACCTTCTACATCATTGGCACCGTGGCAGGCCCACACCCCTATCCGATGATGGTGCGCGATTTCCAGAGCGTGATCGGGCAGGAATGCCTAGAACAGATGCCCGGTATGCTGGCCGCCCAACAACTGCCTGCCCAGCAGCCCGATGCCGTGATTGCCTGCGTGGGCGGCGGCAGCAACGCCATGGGCATCTTCTACCCCTACATACCGCACGCTGGTACCCGCCTGATCGGTGTGGAAGCTGCGGGCGAAGGCCTGGACAGCGGCAAGCACTCGGCCTCGCTGCAGCGCGGCAGTGCAGGCGTTCTGCATGGCAATCGCACCTTCATCCTGCAGGATGCCAATGGCCAAATCACCGAAACGCACAGCATCAGCGCGGGACTGGACTACCCCGGCGTTGGGCCCGAGCACGCCTGGCTGCAGGAAATCGGCCGCGCCGAATATGTGGGGGTGACCGACCAAGAGGCACTCGACGCCTTCCACTACCTGTGTCGCACCGAAGGCATCATCCCAGCGCTTGAATCCAGCCATGCGATTGCCCACGCCATGAAGCTCGCCAAGACAATGCGCGCCGACCAGTCGATCCTCGTCAACCTGTCGGGGCGGGGCGACAAAGACATCGGCACCGTAGCCGACCTCAGTGGTGCCGACTTTTACTGCCGCCCAAGCTGCCGTAACCAGCCCGTCAAAGGCGGCGAGTTCGTGATCAAGGGGGTGACCGCATGAGCCGCATTGCCTCCACCC
The DNA here is from genome assembly GCA_046289925.1 of Burkholderiaceae bacterium. Taxonomy (GTDB): domain Bacteria; phylum Pseudomonadota; class Gammaproteobacteria; order Burkholderiales; family Burkholderiaceae_C; genus Acidovorax_G. The sequence continues at coordinate 2,114 of JBKBUN010000202.1, forward strand.
TCTCGGCCCTCAAGGCCCAGGGCCGCAAGGCTTTGATTCCGTATGTGACGGCCGGCTTTCCATTTGCCGACATCACCCCTGCGCTGATGCACGGCATGGTCGAGGCAGGGGCCGACATCATCGAACTTGGCGTGCCGTTTTCGGACCCGATGGCCGATGGTCCAGTCATTCAGCGTGCTGGCGAAAAGGCGCTGACCCTGGGCGTGGGCATGCGCGAAGTGCTGGCCTGTGTGCAAGAGTTTCGCAAGCGCAACCAGAGCACCCCCGTGGTGCTGATGGGCTACGCCAACCCAGTGGAGCGCTACGACCAAGTGCATGGCCCACAAGCCTTTGTCCGCGACGCTGCCGATGCTGGCGTGGATGGCGTGCTGATCGTGGACTACCCGCCTGAAGAATGCACGGAGTTTGCGGCCCGCCTGCGCGAGCGTGACATGGACCTGATCTTCCTGCTGGCCCCCACGAGCACCGACGCGCGCATGGCCGAGGTGGCACGCGTGGCCAGCGGCTACGTGTACTACGTCTCGCTCAAAGGTGTGACCGGCTCAGGCGCGCTCGACACCGCTGCGGTCGAGGCCATGCTGCCGCGCATCCGCCAGCACGTGAGCATCCCGGTGGGCGTGGGCTTTGGCATCCGAGACGCCGCCACGGCCCAGGCCATCGGGCGCGTGGCCGACGCGGTGGTCATCGGCAGCCGCATCATCCAACTGATCGAAGACCAGCCGCACGAGAAAGTCGTCCCGGTGACCGTGGACTTCCTGCGCGGAATCCGCAAGGCACTGGACGCATAATGCTGCCCGGCGCCGCCCCACCCGGGCGGCGGCTGCAGACACAAGGAGAACCCGCATGTCCTGGCTTGAAAAGCTCTTGCCCGCCAAAATTCAGCAGACCGACCCCACCGAGCGCCGCCAGGTGCCCGAAGGCCTGTGGATCAAGTGCCCGAGCTGCGAAACGGTGCTCTACAAAAACGACTTGGAGCAGAACCAAAATGTCTGCCCTCAGTGCAACCACCACCACCGCATTGGCGCACGGGCACGGCTCGACAGGTTTCTGGACGCCGAGGGCCGCTACGAGATCGGCCAGGAAGTGCTGCCCGTGGATGCGCTCAAGTTCAAGGACAGCCGCAAGTACACCGAACGCCTGAAAGAAGCACTGGAGAGCACGGGCGAGACCGATGCGCTGGTGGTCATGGGCGGCTCGGTCAAGAGCGTGAACGTGGTGGCCGCCTGCTTTGAATTCGACTTCATGGGCGGCAGCATGGGCAGCGTGGTGGGCGAGCGCTTCGTGCGCGGCGTGGAGACCGCCATCGAGCAGAAGGTTCCCTTCATCTGCTTTACTGCCACGGGCGGCGCTCGCATGCAGGAGGGCCTGCTGTCGCTGATGCAGATGGCCAAAACCAACGCCGCCCTCACCCGGCTGGCCAAAAAAGGCCTGCCCTACGTGAGCGTGCTCACCGACCCCACCATGGGCGGTGTGAGCGCGGGCTTTGCCTTCATGGGTGACATCGTGATTGCCGAGCCCAAGGCACTGATCGGCTTCGCGGGCCCCCGCGTGATCGAATCCACCGTGCGCGTTACCCTGCCCGAGGGCTTCCAGCGCGCTGAATTTTTGCAGCAAAAAGGCGCTATCGATTTCATCTGCGACCGCCGCGAACTGCGCAACACTGTGGCTCGCTGCCTGGCCATGCTGCAGCGCCTGCCCGCCGACGCGGTGATCTGACCCTAGAAACCACAGTTGACCGCTTTTTCACACTGAAAAGTTCTGATGTCCGTTGAAGTTGCGCCTTGTGGGCGCGCT
>JBKBUN010000203.1:0-3849 GCA_046289925.1 Burkholderiaceae bacterium
GGGCGACCGTGTGGTGGGCGCCGTGACGCAGGTGGGTATCCGCTTTCGCAGCCGCACGGTGGTGCTGACGGCGGGCACCTTCCTGGACGGCAAGATCCACGTGGGCTTGAACCACTACGCCGCTGGCCGCGCGGGCGACCCGCCGGCCGTGAGCCTGAGCGCGCGACTGAAGGAGCTGAAGCTGCCGCAGGGGCGTTTGAAGACCGGCACGCCGCCGCGCATTGACGGCCGCAGCATCGACTACAGCCAGTGCACCGAGCAGCCGGGCGACGGCATGCCTGGCGGCGTGAACGAGGGTGCGGTGCCGGTGTTCAGCTTCATGGGCAACGCCGCCATGCACCCGCGCCAGGTGCCGTGCTGGATCACGCATACCAATGAGCGCACGCACGAAATCATCAGGAGCGGCTTCGACCGCAGCCCCATGTTCACCGGCAAGATCGAGGGCGTGGGCCCGCGCTACTGCCCCAGCGTGGAAGACAAGATCAACCGCTTTGCCGACAAGGACAGCCACCAGATCTTTCTGGAGCCCGAGGGGCTGACCACGCACGAGGTGTATCCCAACGGTATCAGCACCAGCCTGCCGTTCGACATCCAGTACGCGCTGGTGCGCAGCATGAAGGGGCTGGAGAACGCGCACATTTTGCGGCCCGGCTACGCCATCGAATACGACTACTTCGACCCGCGCGCGCTCAAGAGCAGCTTCGAGACCAAGCAAATCCAGGGTTTGTTTTTTGCCGGGCAAATCAATGGCACCACGGGCTATGAAGAGGCTGCGGCCCAAGGCTTGTTTGCAGGCATCAACGCCGCGTTGCAGTGCAAGGGTGAAGCGCCCTGGGTGCCTGCGCGCGACCAGGCCTACCTGGGCGTGCTGGTAGACGACCTGATCACCAAGGGCGTGACAGAGCCCTACCGCATGTTCACCAGCCGGGCCGAGTTCCGCCTGCAACTGCGCGAGGACAACGCCGACATGCGCCTGACCGAAGTGGGGCGGCGCATGGGCCTGGTGGACGATGCGCGCTGGGATGCGTTCTGCCGCAAGCGCGATGCGGTTTCACGTGAAACAGAGCGCTTGAAGTCCACCTGGGTCAATCCCCGCAACCTGCCTGCGGCCGAGGCCGAGCGCGTGCTGGGCAAAGCCATTGAGCACGAGTACCACCTGTTTGACCTGCTGCGCCGACCCGATGTGAGCTATGCCAGCCTGATGACGCTCGATGGCGGCAAGTATGCATCGCCAGCGGTTTCACGTGAAACACTGGGCGAGTTGAGTGCGCCAGTGGTGGAGCAGGTGGAGATTGCCGCCAAGTACGCGGGTTACATCGACCGGCAGCGCGATGAAGTGCAGCGCGCCGCGTATTACGAAAACCTGCGCCTGCCGCCCGAGCTGGACTATCTGCAGGTGGCGGCCTTGTCGATCGAGGTGCGCCAGAAGCTGCAAAAACACCGGCCCGAGACGCTGGGCCAGGCTTCGCGTATTTCGGGTGTCACGCCAGCGGCCATTTCCTTGCTGCTCGTGCATTTGAAAAAAAGCGGCTTCAAGGGGTTTGGCCGCAACGAGGAGGGGCAGCATGCTGTTACCGCTGAATGAGCGCAAAAGCCTGCTTGCGTATAAAGGGGTTGGGCCTTTCGTGGTGGCGCGGCTTGCCAAGTCCCATGTGCTGGGCGCACTGCACCTTGGTGCTCGCCGCGGTGGATCGATCCGCTGCAAAAGCAGCCCCCAGGCCTGTGCTGCGACTGGTGCGGCACCCGTTGTGACGCGAGCATGCCATGCACACTGAAGCCGAAGCGCTGACCGCATCGCTGCGTTCTGGCGCGCATGCGCTGGGCTTGTCGTTGAATGAACTGCAGATCCAGCGGCTTCTGGATTTTCTGGCGCTGCTGCAAAAGTGGAACAAGGTCTACAACCTGACCGCAGTGCGCGCGCCGCACGACATGCTGACCCATCACCTGCTGGACAGCCTGGCAGCCGTTCCGCCCTTGCGTCGCCATGTGGCAGAGTTGTGGGGGCGTGGGGTGGGGCAGGGTGGGCTGCGTCTGCTGGATGTGGGCTCTGGCGGAGGCTTGCCTGGCGTGGTATTTGCCATCTGCTGTCCGGAGGTGGACGTCAGCTGCGTAGACACGGTGGGCAAGAAGGCGGCTTTCATCCAGCAGGTCGCGGTCACGCTGGCGCTGCCCAATTTGCGCGGTGTGCATGCGCGGGTCGAGAGTCTGGCGCAGCCCTTTGATGTGGTCAGTTGCCGTGCGTTTGCTTCCCTTTCGGACTTTGTGGCATGGTCGCGTGGGGCGCTGGCAGCGCCGCACGGCGTCTGGTTGGCCATGAAGGGCAAGCACCCCGCAGAGGAACTGGCCGCGCTGGATGCCGCGCAGGTGCAGGTGTTTCACGTGGAACCGCTGCAGGTGCCGGGCCTGAACGCCGAGCGATGCATCGTCTGGATGCGGCCTGCGGCGGCGGGCTGAGCGGCTGCGCGCAGCGCGTTTTCGAGCACCGCCCCCTGTCGCGCGCGAGGGGGCTCGCGTACACTCGGCGCCTCGCCCTCGGGGTAGTGCGGGCGGGCCGACAAGGCCTGCCCCCGGCGCATCGGCCCCGTATCTTCCAGTGATCCAGACGGGATTTGCGCATGTTCGGCATTGCAGACTACGGCGCCTTCGTGGCCGCCATTCTTCTGTTTCTGGCCATTCCCGGCCCGGGTAATCTGGCGCTGATCACCTCCACCAGCAAGGGGGGCATCCGCGGCGGCCTGGCCGCCACGCTGGGCGTGATTGCGGGCGATCAGGTGCTGATGTGGATGGCCGTGGCTGGCGTGGCCGCGCTGCTGGCCGCGTATCCGACGGCCTTCCACGCGGTGCAGTGGTTGGGCGCGGCCTACCTGGCCTGGCTGGGCTTCAAAATGCTCACGGCCAAGCCCGGCGACGCGCCGGTGCTGCACATTGAGCCGCGCCAGTACTTCAAGCAGGCTGGGCTCATCACGCTGCTCAACCCCAAGGCCATCGTGTTCTACATGGCGTTCTTCCCGCTGTTTGTGGACCCGGCCCAGCACCAGGGCCTGCTGACGTTCGGCGTGATGGCGGCCACCATTGCGCTGCTCACCTTTCTGTACGGCCTGGTCGTGGTGCTGCTCACGCATCACCTGGCCGAGCGCATGCGCGCCAACCCCACCATGGCCCGCGTGCTGGAGAAAGTGGCCGGCGTGTTCCTCATTGGTTTTGGCATCAAGCTGGTCGTTTCAAAGTAAAGCATCCCATGGCAAAAATCTTTTGTGTGGCCAACCAGAAGGGCGGCGTCGGCAAAACCACCACCACGGTCAATCTGGCTGCCGGGCTGGCCAAGATCGGCCAGCGCGTGCTGATGGTGGACCTGGACCCGCAGGGCAACGCCACCATGGGCTCGGGCGTGGACAAGCGGGCGCTCAAGCTCTCGGTGTACGACGTGCTGCTCGAATCGGCCAGCGTGCAAGAGGCCGCCGTACTGGCCGACAAGTGCGGCTTTCAGGTGCTGGGCGCCAACCGCGAGCTGGCCGGGGCCGAAGTCGAACTGGTGGAGCTGGAGCGGCGCGAACGCCGCCTCAAGACCGCGCTGGCCGCGGTGGATGCCGACTACGACTTCGTGCTCATCGACTGCCCGCCGTCCCTCTCCATGCTCACGCTCAACGGCCTGTGCAGCGCGCATGGCGTGATCGTGCCCATGCAGTGCGAATACTTCGCGCTCGAAGGGCTCACGGACCTGGTCAACACCATCAAGCAGGTGCACGCCAACCTCAACCGCGACCTGCAGATCATCGGCCTGCTGCGCATGATGTTCGACCCGCGCATCACGCTGCAGCAGCAGGTGAGCGAGCAGCTCAAGGGCCACTT
>JBKBUN010000204.1:0-3722 GCA_046289925.1 Burkholderiaceae bacterium
GCCACAGCAGCGCCGCGCCCGTGAGCGCCACCGGCAATAGCGAGCCCAGATTGAGCCAGGCCCAGCCCTGCGTGGTGACCAGTGCGCCCGACGCAAACGACGTGGCCGCCATGGTCGCAAACACGCCAAAGTTGATGGCCGCCTGCGCGCGGTCTTTCTCTTCAGGCCGGTAGGCCTGCATCGCCAGCGCCGTGCTGCCCGTGAACAGGAAGTTCCAACCCACGCCCAGCAGCAGCAGGGCCAAGGTGAAGTGCTGCAACTCCACCCCCGACAAGGCCACGGCCACGCAGCCCAGGTTGAGCACCACGCCCGCGCCCATCACGCGCAGCACGCCGAAGCGCTGGATCAGGTGCCCCGTGACAAAGCCCGGTGCAAACATGCCGATCACGTGCCATTCGAGCACCAGCGCCGCGTCGGCAAAGTCGTAGCCGCACACCTGCATGGCCAGCGGCGTGGCGGCCATCAGCAGGTTCATCACGCCATAGCCCAGGGCCGCGCCAATGGCCGCCACCACAAAGGCGGGCTCGCGCAGCAGTTGCGCCACACTGCGGCCCGGGACTGCGGGCGTCGGGGGGGTGGCTGCGGCGGCCGCGGGGCCCGCGCTGGCCGCAGCCTCAAACCGGATGGCGCGCATGCACAGCCAGGCCAGCAGGGCCACACCCATCAGCGCCAGGTAGGTGCCGGCAAAGGGCACGCTGCTCCAGCCGCGCGAATGCTGGGCCAGGTTGGGGCCGGCAATCGCGCCGATCAGCCCGCCCGCCAGCACCAGCGACATGGCTTTCTCGCGGGCGGCGGGCGCGGCCAGCTCGGCCCCGGCAAAGCGGTAGAGCTGCCCGTTGGCGCTGTAGTAGCCCGCCACCAGCGTGGCCAGGCACAGCAGCCAGAACTGCCGTGTGGTGACCGCTACCGCGCACAGCAGGGCCGACAGCATGGCCACGCCCAGCCCGATCTGGAACGACACGCTGCGCCCCCAGCGGGCTTGGCTGCGCGCCACCAGCGGAGTCGACAGCGCGCCGCCCACCACATAGCCCATCACCGGCAGCGTGGCCAGGTAGCCGTAGGGCGCCAGCTGCAGGCCTACCAGCCCGTTGATGGCGATGAACACCACGTTGTTGGTGAGAAACAGGCCCTGGCACAGGGTCAGCAGCCACAGGTTGCGGTTCATGGGGGGGGCTCGGTCAGGCGTCAGGGCCAGCCGTCAGGGCTGGGCAGGGCTGGCGGCGCTGCGGCGCGGGCTCCGCCAGCGCGCCAGCGCGCCGCTATTGTGCGCCCGGCGCCGTGGCAGCGCCTGCCCTTGCCAGGCGGTGCTGCGCGCTGTGGCATGTGCCTGTTTGCGGTGGTTTGGGATGTACCGGCCCAGCGCTGGCCAGCGCAAGCGGGGCGATATGTCTCTCACCACCCCATACGTCACCCCCTGGTGCTGCCGCAACGCTTGGCCGATACTGCCATCTGCCATCTGCCATCTGCCATCTGCCATCTGCCATCTGCCATCTGCCGCCCCTGCGGCCTGCCCCACATGAACCACTGCCGGGAGGAGTCCGCCATGCCACCGATCACCCCTGAATGCCCGTTGTGCCGCCGCAGCTGTGCGACGGCTGTTTCGGCTGTGGCCGCGCTGTGTCTGGCCAGCGCGGCGCTGCCCGCCATCGCGCAGACCAAGCTGCAGCCAGGGCTGTGGGAGATGGCGACGCAGTTCAAGACGCAAAGCGGTCAGATGGAGGCGGCCATGGCCGAGATGCAAAAGAGCCTGGCCGCGATGCCGCCCGAGCAGCGCCGCCAGATGGAGCAGATGCTGGCCCAGCAGGGGGTGGTGATGGGCCCGGGGGGCGGCAGCACGCAGACGGTGCGTATCTGCCTGAGCGAGCGCGACGCGGCGCTCGACCAGGTGCCGCAGCGCGAGGGCTGTACGCAGAACCTTACCCGCACGGGGCCAAGCAGCCTGCGCATGTCCTTCCAGTGCCAGAAGCCCGAGCCCATGAGCGGTGAGGGCACGATCACAATGGACGGTCCCAAGGCCTACACCGGCAGCTACCGCATGAAGAGCACGGCGCAGGGCAAGGCCGAGACGATGGAGATGACGCAAAAAGCCCGTTGGGTGTCGGCCGACTGCGGCACGCTCAAGCCCCTCCAGCGCTGAGCGCCGGGCGCGTGGCGGCGCTGCACAGGCCGCCAGGACTTGATAAGGGGCCATACGCGCGCCGCCCGCGCGCTGGCGGGCGCATAGCGCTTTCACCCAGAAGGTGAGCGTGCCCACAAGGTGCAACTTCAACGGACATCAGAACTTTTCAGTACGAACAAGCGGTCAACTGCGGTTTCTAGGGTCAGGCGGGTCGTGCGCGTTGCAGGCGGGTGCTCGGCTGGCGGCTCAGGCCTGGAGTGGGCCGCTGGCTGCTGCGGCCTGTGCCTTGGCGGCAAATTCGGCGCGCAGGGCCTTGAGCTTTTCGCGCGGGTCTTCGCGGGCGGTTTTCTGGTCCAGGCCCATTTCGGCAATGAAGCGGCTGGGCTGCGCGGCCACCATCTCGCGGCCTTTCTTGCGCTTTTTGGTCCAGCTCACGGCCAGCGTGCGCTGGGCGCGGGTAATGCCCACGTACATCAGGCGGCGCTCTTCCTGCAGGCGCTGGGCGGTGTCGTCCGACACCTTTTCCTGCCGGCCTTCGTCGTCGTCGAGCTTGAAGGGCAGCATGCCCTCGGTCACGCCCACCAGGATCACGTGCGGCCATTCCAGCCCCTTGCTGGCGTGCAGGGTTGAGAGCGTGACCATGTTCTGCTCCTGCTCGCGCTCGCTGATGGTGGACAGCAGCGCGATGGTCTGCGACACCTCCAGCAGGCTTTTGGATTCGGTCACCACGTCGGCGCCCGTGGCGTCTTGCACCTGACCCCCGGCGCGCTGGGCCATCCAGTCGCAAAACTCCAGCACGTTGCTCCAGCGCGCGGCGGCGGCCTTTTCGTTGTCTTCGCCTTCGTATAGGTGCTTTTCGTATTCGATCTCGCGCAGCCAGTCGGCCAGAAAGGTGCGCGAGGCCTCGGCCCCGAGCGTGTGCCGGGCGCGGTATTCCAGGTCGTTGATGTAGCGGCCAAATTCGTGCAAGCCTTCCAATGCGCGACGTGGCACGGCCGCGGGCAGCATGGCGTTGAACAGCGCGCCGAACATGCTTTGCTTGTGCTGCGAGGCAAACGCGCCCAGCGCGCCCAGCGTGGTGTGGCCGATGCCGCGTTTGGGGTTGGTGATGGCGCGCACAAATGCCGGGTCGTCGTCCTGGTTGATCCACAGCCGAAACCAGGCGCACAGGTCGCGGATTTCGGAGCGGTCAAAAAAGCTGGTGCCGCCCGACACCTTGTACGGAATGTTCGCGCGGCGCAGCGCTTTTTCAAATGGCTTGGCCTGGTGGTTGGCGCGGTACAGGATGGCAAAGCTTTTCCAGTCGGGCGGCGGGTTGCTGCCCGCGCGCAGGCTCTGGATGCGGGCCACCGCGCGCTCGGCTTCGTGCTCTTCGGTGTCGGCGTCCACCACGCGCACGGGTTCGCCCTCGCCCAGCTCGGAAAACAGGGTTTTCGGAAACAGCTTGGGGTTGGGCCCGATGACGTTGTTGGCCGCGCGCAGGATGGCGCTGGTCGAGCGGTAGTTCTGTTCGAGTTTGATCACGCGCAGCGACGGGTAGTCCTGCGGCAGCTTCTTGATGTTGTCGAGCGTGGCCCCACGCCAGCCGTAGATGGACTGGTCG
>JBKBUN010000205.1:0-3704 GCA_046289925.1 Burkholderiaceae bacterium
GTCTGGGAGCAGAGCGCCATCACCCGTCCGTTTTTCCTGTCGGTCAACGTGAGCGTGCGCCAGTTTCGCCAGCCGGAGTTTGCCGAGCAGGTGCTGGGCGCACTGCAAGCCAGCGGGGCGAATCCGGAGCGTCTGAAACTGGAGCTGACCGAAAGCCTCATGGCGGCCGATGTGGAGGAAGTCCTCCTGCGCATGCAGCAGTTGCGCGAGCGTGGCGTCGGCTTCTCGCTGGACGACTTTGGCACCGGGTATTCGAGCCTGGGCTACCTCAAGCGGCTGCCGCTTGAGCAGCTCAAGATCGACCGCGGGTTTGTGCGCGATGTGCTCACGGACGCCAACGACGCTGCCATCGTGCGCACCATTGTGGCCCTGGCCCAAAGCCTGGACCTGCAGGTCGTGGCCGAGGGCGTGGAAACCACTGGTCAGTTGGAGTTTCTGCGCCGTCTGGGCTGCCCGGCCTTCCAGGGCTACCTGTTCGGCCGCCCGGTGCCCGCCACGGTGCTGGAAAGAGCGTTCCGGCCTGCGCCATAGAAAGCCCTCGGCGCGCCAGCCGCGCCACAATGCGGCCCATGACAACCGAGCAGGTACTGGTAGCCGGAGGCGGCATTGGGGGTTTGGCTGCGGCGCTGGCGGCTGCGCGCGCAGGTTGCGAGGTGCGGCTGTACGAACGGGCTGCCGCCTTCAGCGAAGTGGGAGCCGGAGTGCAACTGGGGCCCAACGTGGTGCGCATACTGCACGGCTGGGGCCTGGCCGATGCGCTGAGCGCCGTGGCCGCCGTGCCCGACCGCTTGCAGGTGCGCAGCGCCCTGCACGGGGGCGTGCTGGCCGAATTGCCGCTGGGCGCACGGGCCGAGCAACGTTACGGCGCGCCCTACGTCACCATCCACCGCGCGGATCTGCACAGCCTGCTGCGACAGGCGGTGCAGGCCCTCAAGGGCGTGACCTTGCACCTGGGCCATACCTTGCGCGGCTATGCCGATCAGGGCGACAGCGTGCAGTTGCACATGGCATCCGGCAAGTGGGTGGAGGGCGACGCCCTGATCGGCGCGGACGGCCTGTGGAGCACTGTGCGCCAGGGGCTGCTGGGCCCCGAACGCCCGCGCGTGAGCGGGCACCTGGCCTACCGAGCCCTGGTGCCGCAAGACGCACTGCCGCCCGCATTGCGCACCGGCTGCGTTACCGCCTGGCTAGGGCCGCGCCTGCACGCCGTGCAGTACCCGGTGCGCCGCGGCACGCACCAGAACCTGGTGGTCATCGTGCACGGTCCTGCGCCGCACGATCTGGAGCACTGGGACCACAGCGCCAACGCAGCCGATCTGGAGCACGCCCTGGCCGGCACCTGCGCCGCCTTGCAGCGGGCAGTGCGCGGCGTTGCCGAAGCGGGACACGGCTGGCGCCTGTGGCCGCTGTGCGACCGACCGCCCGTGGCCGGGGCCGAGGAGATGGCGCATGGTCTGGTGGCGCTGCTCGGGGATGCCGCCCACCCCATGCGTCCCTATCTGGCCCAGGGCGCGGGCATGGCCATCGAAGACGCAGCCGAGCTGGAGCGCGCATTGGCCCAACGCGCCATCGACATGCCGTTGCGCCTGCGCCGCTACGCCCTCAACCGCTGGCAGCGCAACGCCCAGGTGCAGGCACGGTCCGAACGCAACGGCCGCATCTTCCACGCCACGGGGCCGGTGCGCTGGGGCCGCGACCTGTCGCTGCGCTGGCTGGGTGCGCGGCTGCTGGATGTGCCCTGGCTGTACCGGGGGGCCGAGCGATGAGATTGCTATTAAATTAGTAGCTGCTTGTGCTTGATTTTGAAGCACGAGTGGCATATTTCATTATGAATGCTGGCCGCAGACCCGCCATGCCCGCCCGGGCGGGGCTTGTGGTACACCCGGGGCATGCCCTGTGTGGTGTCTTGGGAGCCCGTTTTCATGTTTGTCCGTCATGCCCCCTCCGCCCTGGTCGCCCTGCTCGCCTTGGGCCTTGCAGGCTGTTCCAGCCCCCCGGCCAGCCCCCCGGCCGAACGCCGCAGCACCTACGACTGCAGCAACAACGAAACCCTGGAACTGCGCTTTCAGGCGGCCGACCGCACGGCATTGTTGCTGCGCAAGGGCGGACAGGTGAGGCTGGCCGCCGAACCCGTGGCCTCAGGCTTTCGCTACAGCAATGGTCCCATCACGGTGCAGGGCAAGGGGGCCGATCTGCTGATCGAAATCGACCGCATGGTTCCGATCCGCTGCGAGATGCGGCCCGGCTGATGCAGAACCGGTGTGCGTATCCGGGTGTAATTCCTGTGGATGCCGGCGGCGGCGTACACGCTTGCGGCCCACTGCGCGTTAGCATGGCATGGAGTGCCAAGATGGCGGCGTTCCATCGATGTGCCCGTGCCCGTGCCCGTGCCCGGCCATGGGCCATGGGCCATGGGCCATGGGCCATGGCAGCGGAGCACGCGGACGTGCGGGCCCCCGCGTCGCACGACACACAACACATGGAGGAGCGCATGGCAATGCGACGGTGGTGGATGGCGCTGGTGGCCCTGGCGGCTGTGGTAAGCGTCTGGATGGTGGCAGCGTCGGCTGCCTGGGCGCGGGACGACGGCGACTATCAGGTGCTGGATGCGCGGTATGGCACGGCGGAGTACAGCGCTGACGTGACCCATCGCGTGCGCGATCTGGTGCAACGCGATGGCAGCTTCCGCGTGGGCAACGACACCTTCGGCATCGACCCGCATCCCAAGCAGCCCAAGGTGCTGCGCATCCAGGCGCGTGGCCGCGGCGGTGAGATGCGGGTGTTCGACTTCCCGGAAGACGCCTACGTGGATGGCCGCATGTTTCGCGGCAGCGGCGGGGGCGGGGGCGGGGGCGGCTCTTGGAACCAGGATGGCTGGCAGGGCCACGGCGGCAGTGGCCGACCCAACCCTGGCCACGACGAAGGCCAGTACCAGATCCTGCAAGCCCGTTATGGCACGGCCGAGCGCCACGTGGATGTGACCCAGCGCCTGCGCGAACTGGCGCGGCGTGACCGGAGCTTTCGCCTGACGAATGAGACTTTCCAGGTCGATCCGCACCGTGGCCATACCAAGACACTGCGCATTTATGCGCGCGGCCGGGACGGCTCGCAGCGCATGTTCGAATACGTGGAAGGCAGTTGGGTGGATGGCGCGCTGTTCACCGGCTGGAGCGGTGGCAACTGGGGCCAGGGCGGCTGGGGCGGTGGCTGGGGCGGCACTGACATGGCGCCAGGCTATGGTGGACTGCAGATCCTGCAGGCCACCTACGGCGCGGGCGACCGCATGATCGAGGTGACCGCACGCTTGCGCAGCCAGGTGCGCGGCGGCCGTCTCGATGTGCGTGCCGACAACGAGCTCGCCGGCTGGGACCCGGCTCCGGGCGTGCCCAAGATGCTGTACGTGACCTATGCGGTCAACGGACGCGAGAGCCGCGTGCGCGTGCGCGAGTCCGACTATCTCTCGCTGCCCTGACGATGCCGCTGCCCCGATCACAAAAGCCCACGCCCGCCCTGCGGCCGTGGACTTTGGGCTGGCCTTGCCAGGCTCAGCCTAGAAACCGCAGTTGACCCTAGAAACCGCAGTTGACCGCTTGTTCGCACTGAAAAGTTCTGATGTCTGTTGAAGTTGCGCCTTGTGGGCACACTCAGCTTCTGGGTGAAAGCGCTATGCGCCCGCCAGCACCATGCTAGCCGCGCCATGCGGC
>JBKBUN010000206.1:0-3685 GCA_046289925.1 Burkholderiaceae bacterium
GTACAGAACGCGGTCGGCCTGCGCGCGCGTGGCACGCACGGCCGGGCCTTTGCTGCTGTTGAGGATGCGGAACTGAATGCCGCTCTCGTCCGTGGCCAGCGCCATCGCCCCGCCAAGCGCGTCCACCTCTTTGACCAGGTGGCCCTTGCCGATGCCGCCGATGCTGGGGTTGCAACTCATCTGGCCGAGTGTCTCGATGTTGTGGGTGAGCAGCAGCGTTCGGCAACCCATGCGGGCAGCCGCGAGCGCGGCCTCGGTTCCGGCATGGCCGCCGCCGACCACGATGACGTCGAATTCCTGGGGATACAGCATGGGGATGCTCCGGGGCCTGGTGGCCCAGTGGGTCAACACGAGCGCCGCTCACCGACCATGCAAACCGGGGCGCGCTGCCACTGGCATCGAACGCAGCCCGCCCTGGCCGGGGCAGCGCCCTGGCGCGACAGGCGGCAGCCTGCAGGCCTGCCACCCGGCGCGCGGGCAACTGCTGATTTTCCCATGCCCGGCGCGCCCGCGCATCTCCTGCGCCCTGCCCCTGGCGGCAGCGGGGCCAAGCGGCGCGGCCGCGGATGGCAGGGCGCGGCCCCTGTTCCACGTGAAACCACAAGCGCCCTGCACCGGGCAACGCGCGGGTCTTGCAGGATTCCTGCCGTGCGGGCGTGGTCCAATGCGGCACATGACATCTCTACTCGTTTTTGCGGGCAGCACCCGCCAGCAGTCGTACAACCGCCGCTTGGCTCAGGCCACAGCCCGCATTGCCGAAAGCCTGGGGGCCCAGGCCACGGTGCTGGAACTGGCCGACTACAACATCCCGCTCTACAACGCCGACCTTGAAGCCCAAGGCACGCCCGAGAGGGTGCTGCGCTTGAAGGCCGCACTGCACGCGCATCCGGCGTGGATCATCTGCTCCCCCGAGTACAACGGCAGCTACACCGCGCTGCTCAAGAACGCCATCGACTGGGCATCAAGCCCGGTAGCCGGCCACCCCGAGTGGCAGGACGGGCTCAAGCCCTTCCGCGGCAAGGTCGTGGGCATGCTCAGCGCATCGCCCGGTGCGCTCGGTGGCCTGCGCTCGCAAAGCCACCTGGCCCCGCTGTTGATCAACCTGGAGTGCTGGCTTGCCCCCAAGGCCTTTGCGCTGGGTGGCGCCGCCAGTGCCTTCGATGCCGACGGCCAGCTCGTACAAGCCGCCGACCAGGAGCGCGTACGCGCCGTGGTAGAGCAAGTGCTGTGGGCGGCCCGTCGCCTGCACGCACCGGCCTGAGCCCGCCCATGCAGTGCCGCAGCGGCTGCGGGGCCTGCTGCATCGCGCCGTCGATCAGCAGCCCCATTCCGGGCATGCCGCAGGGCAAGCCTGCGGGCGTGCGCTGCGTGCAGTTGGGCGACGATGCGCGCTGCCGCATCTTTGGCCACCCGGGCCGCCCGGCCGTGTGCGCAGGCCTGCAGCCCAGCGCCGAAATGTGCGGCACCAGTGCGGCCGAGGCGCTGCGCACGCTCGCGCGGCTGGAGCGGCTCACGCAGCCCTGACGGTCTGCCGCCCTGCGGTGTCTGGGCGACTTCAAGCCAAAATGGCCTGTAGCCCAGCAAAGTCAAGCACAACCAGCTATTAAAACAATAGCATCACCCGCTCTGCACGGGCCGCACCGGCGCATGGCGACTCTGCCGCGCCAGGCCCCGCGCCAGCACGAAATGCGGCAAACGCATACGATCAGCAGCCTCTTGTCCCTCAGACCCACCAAGGAACCTTGTCCATGAAGCTCTACTACAGCCCCGGTGCCTGCTCGCTGTCGCCTCACATCGTGCTGCACGAAGCCGGCCTGCCCTTCACGCCCGTGCTGGCCAGCACCAAGACGCACAAGCTGCAGGACGGCACGGACTTCTACACCATCAACCCGCTGGGCTATGTGCCGGTGCTCGAACTCGACAACGGCGAGCGTCTGCGCGAAGGCCCGGCCATCGTGCAGTACATCGCCGACCAGGTGCCTGCCAAGGCGCTGGCCCCGGCCAACGGCACCATGGGCCGCTACCGCGTGCAGGAATGGCTGACTTTCATTGGCACTGAATTGCACAAGGGCCACAGCCCGCTGTTTGCCCCGAACACGCCCGAAGACTACAAGCCCCTGGTGCGCGAGCGCCTGCTGGCCCGCTTTGCCTGGGTGAACGAGCAGCTCGCGGGCAAAGACTACTTGCTCGGCGAGTTCAGCGTGGCCGATGCCTACCTCTACACCGTCTCGCGCTGGGGCCAGTACGTGGGCGTGGACACCAGCGGCCTGGCGCACCTGCAGGCCTTCCGCCAGCGCATGCAAGCGCGCCCCGGCGTGCAGGCCGCACTCAAGGCCGAAGGCTTGATGAAGTAAGGCCAGGCATCACGGCAACAGCGCACAGGCAAGGCGCGTGATGCCCTGCGGCACCGCAGTGCAAGCGCCCAGGCCGCGCATGTTGCCGGCGCCGACGTGTCACCCCGTTGTATGTGAGGAATCGAATGAGCCTTTTGACCCAACCCCTGCAAGCTGGCGCACTGCGCCTGCCCAACCGCATTGCCATGGCACCGCTCACGCGCAACCGCTCGCCGCGCGCCGTGCCCACCGACCTCGTGGCCACCTACTACCGCCAGCGTGCAAGCGCCGGCCTGATCATCAGCGAGGCCACGGCCATCAGCCAGCAAGGCCAGGGCTATGCCGACGTACCCGGCCTGTACGCGACCGAACAGATCGAAGGCTGGAAGAAGGTCACGCAGGCCGTGCACGAGGCCGGCGGCCGCATCGTGGTGCAGCTGTGGCATGTGGGCCGCGTCTCGCATACCGACCTGCAACCAGGCAATGACGCGCCCGTGGCTCCGTCGGCCATCCAGGCCAAAACCAAGACGGTGCTGATCAAGGACGGCGTGCCCACCTTCACCGAAACTTCGATGCCCCGTGCGCTCGAACTGTCCGAGATTCCGGGCATTGTCGAAGACTACCGCCGCGCCGCCCGGGCCGCGCGCGAGGCGGGTTTTGATGGCGTGGAGATCCACGCGGCCAACGGCTACCTGATCGACCAATTCCTCAAAGACGGTGCCAACCACCGCCAGGACGCCTACGGCGGCAGCATCGAAAACCGCGCCCGCCTGCTGCTGGAGGTGACGCGCGCAGTTGCGACCGAGATCGGCGGCGACCGCACGGGCATACGCCTGTCGCCCGTGACCCCAGCCAACGACATCTACGACAGCCAGCCGCAACCGCTGTTCGACCACGTGGTGCGCCAACTCGCGCCGCTGGGCCTGGCCTATGTGCATGTGATCGAGGGTGCCACCGGCGGCCCACGCGAAGTGGAAGGCCGCCCGTTCGACTACCAAGCGCTGCGCCAGGCCTACCGTGACGCTGGCGGCCAGGCCGCCTGGATGGTCAACAACGCCTACGACAAGGCCATGGCCGAGGCGGCACTGGCCAGCGGTGCGGCCGACATCGTGGCCTTTGGACGCCCGTTCATTGCCAACCCCGATCTCGTCGCGCGGCTGGTGCAGGGCGCACCGCTCAACGAAGTGCAGCGCGCCACGCTGTACGGCGGCGGTGCCGAGGGCTACACCGACTATCCGACTTTGGACGCAGCCGCCTGAGCTTGCCCGGGCGCTACGAACAAGCGGTCCACTGCGGTTTCTAGGGGTCTGTCGGACTTGGGGCGTCGAAAGCGAAAATGCGCCCCAGCGAGG
>JBKBUN010000020.1:0-27683 GCA_046289925.1 Burkholderiaceae bacterium
ATCAACGGCGCGGCGCGGGCCTCGGTGCAATTCGCGTTCGCCGGGTATTTGGGCTTTGTTCTATGCCTACCCCAGCGGTTTATGCCGATTCGGGCCTTGCTGGCGCTGCCATTGCTGGCTTTGGGCGTGGTGTGCATTGATCAATGGCGCCTGGCCCCGGCGCCGTTCTGGGGCCACCAGGCGTTCATGGTGGTGTGGTGTTTGCTGCTACCGGTGGCCCTTGCCTACCAGTGGCGCCGTACCCACAGCCCCTTGTTGCGCGCACTGGTGCAGTGGTTTGGCCTTGGCGCGCTGCTGTTGGCTCTACGGTTTGCGCTGATCTACGTCATGCCAGACAGCGCGGTCGATGAAAAGGAGTTCTTTGTGGCCGCCAGCTTTTTGGTGGTCAAGACGTATTCGTTGGTGGTCATGCTGGCCAGCCCGGCGCTGAGCCTGGCTGACAACGCCTTCAAACGCGTTTTTCTTTGGGTGCTGGCGGGCCTGCTGCTGGTGGTGTCGGACGTGTTGCTGGTGCTTTTGCTCAGCGTCCATCAGCAGGTGGCGCTCATGGCCAGCTTGCTGCTGGTCGGTAGCCTTTATCTGCCGCTGCGTGGGTGGGTGTTCGAGCGGCTGCTGGGGCGGTCGCCGCTCCGTCTGGAAGACCATATCGATGCGCTTTACGCCACCGCCCGGGCCGTAGGCGAGCCGGGTGATGCAGCGCAACGTGCCTGGTCGGCGCTGATGCAGCAGGTGTTTGAGCCCGAGCAACTGGCGCTGGCACCCTACCAGGGTCCACAAAGCCAGGTGCTGGGCGATGGAGCGGGGCTGTGGGCACCTTTGCCGGCCGCAGGCCTGGGTGTCGTCTTGCGCCATGCACAGGCGGGGCGCCGCTTGTTCGGCGCAGGCGATGCCCGCTTTGTGAACCACTGCGCCGCCATTTTGCAGCGCCTGGTGGACAGTGACCGCGCGGCTGAGCAGGCGCGTCAGGACGAGCGCCAGCGCATTGCCAATGACTTGCACGACGACCTGGGTGGGCGTTTGTTGCACTTGGCTCAGGCGCGCCACACCGACGACTGGAGCCGCTACGCACAGGAAACGCTGGCGGAGATGCGGCTGATCACCCACGGCATGGCGCGTGAAACCACTGCGCTGGGTGACCTGCTGGCCGATCTGCGCGGTGACTTGGTACCGCGCATTCATCGCAGTGGTGCGATCGCGCAATGGCAAGTGGAGATCGATGGCGTGGGGCAGGGGCCGCAAACAGCGGTGAGACCAGAGGCCGCCCTGGGCCTTGCGCGCATTTTGTCGGAGGCCTTGCGCAACGCCCTGAGCCATGGGCAGGTGCCGCCAGGCGGTTTGGTGCAAGTGCGCTTCGCTTGGTTTGGGAGCGACTTGCTGGTGCAGGTGGCCAACGATGGCCCTGCGGCAAACCCCGACGCTTGGTCACCGGGGCAGGGCATGCGTTCCATTCAGCGGCGGGCGCTGCGGCTGGGAGGGGACGCGCAATGGACGGCTCGCGACCAAGGAGGGGTGCTGCTGGCGGTGCGCATACCCCGCAAAAGATTGAGTCAGGGGGACCATGAATGAATGGCAGCGGCTGCACGGGGAGCGATCCGCAGGTGGACGGTCAGGTCACATCCGTCTTGCTGGTCGAGGACCAGCCTGATGCGCAAAAGATGCTCGAAAGCATCGTGCAACAGGTGTACCCCGCAGCGGTGATCACGGCGTGTGCCACCGTCGCTCACGCCCTGATGCAGGTGCAACGACCTTGGACGCTTGCACTGATTGACCTGCGCTTGCTCGATGGCTCGGGCATCGACGTGCTTCGCGCCTTCAAAACCCACCATGGCGAGGTGCCCGCGGTGGTCACCACCATGTTTTCGGATGATGCTTCGGTGTTTGGCGCGCTCCAGGCGGGGGCTGACGGCTATCTGCTCAAGTCTGAACCGGCACAAACGCTGGCCGACGCCTTGCGGCGCATCGCTCGCGGCGAGCTGCCGCTGTCCCCTGCCGTCGCGCGGCGCGTGTTGCGGTACTTTCGAAGCAGCCCTGAAGCGGATCTGCTGCCGCCAGACCAACAGGCCGAAGCGCTGACCCCGCGGGAGAGCGAAGTTCTTGCCGCCATCGGAGAGGGCCTGAGCATCCAGGAAGCCGGTGACCGGCTGGGGATCACTTACCACACCACCAACGGCTACATCAAGTCGATCTACCGCAAGCTGGGCATCAAAAGCCGCGCGCAGGCCGCCACAGAAGCACAGCGCCGCGGGCTGCTGGGCAAACGTAGTCTGCGCTGACGGCTGCCATCATCTGGCGGTGCGCGTGCAGGTGCGCTGGGTTTGCAAGGGGTCGCAGCCCGCATCGCGTTTCAATTTCTAACACCCCGGTGTCCCCGCCCCCTAGTTCTGGGGCTGTGCGGGCTGGGTACCGAAATCCAGAATCCCACCAGCTTTGTTGTCACCGCGTGCTGCGAAACAAAGAGTGGTACGGCACATCTGTGGGGGAATGTCATGCAATCCAGCTGTTGCGCAAGTTGCAGGGTGGTCAACCTCGGCCAGGCGCTGTACTGGAGTGGTTTGAGCATGCTGGCGGGCATGTGGCTGGCGCTGGGCTGGCTTGCGCCTGTCTGGGCGTTTGGCAGTGCATCTTCCGTGACATCGCCTCCTCACAGCCGAAGCGCTTCGATGGGCGATGCGATCACGGGTCGATCTGCAGCAGGTGCTTGGCACGGGACATGGGAGGTCACGCGCGACGACCCCGACATCCGCACACGTGCAGGCTCGCTGGTATTGCGGTTTCGCATTGAGCACGCCCGCCACGGCGTGCCCCCCCACATCTTTTGGGAGGCGGGCCGGGCGATCTGCCCACTGCCCCTCGCTCCGCCATGTGAGTGGGTGGGAAGTCAGGGCAAAGCAGTCTCTGCCCGAGTGGTTGCGGGGCATCTTCTCGCGGTTCTGCAGGTGTCCGCAGACGACACCGATCCGTTTGTGCTGTGGCTGGAGCGGCCGGACCAAGGACGTTCGGCCCAAGGCAGCCTCCTGAGCGCACGGGGCGATCTGTCCTACCGGCTAGAGGCTCATCGAATCTGATCAGAAGGAAAAACGATGTTTCACATCCAATTCACCCGAATCGCTTTTACTCGGCGCACGCTGCCGCCCAGCTTGACCAGAAACGCACTTCTGGCCTGTGGCGTGCTTGCTGGAGTTGCGCTGGGCGGCGCAGCGCATGCCCAAATCATTCAACCCGGCCTGTGGGAGTTCAAGCACGAACTGCGCATGCCAGGCCAGCCCGACTTTGCGGCGCAGATGGCGCAAATGCGCGAGCAGATGAAAAGTCTGCCGCCTGAAGCGCGCAAGCTGATGGAGCAGCAGATGGCCGGTCTCGGTGTCGGCATGGGTGCCGATGGTGCGCTGCGTCTGTGCATCGGCCCCGAGGAAGCGCAAAAAGGCCCTGTTCGGGAAGGACACACCGAGGGTGACTGCACCTTTACCCAGGTCAAGCAGGCGGGCAATACTTGGTCGGGTCGCGTGGTGTGCAAAGACCCAGCAAGCCAGGGCGACTTCACCACCACGCTGCACAGCTCCAGCCACTTTTCCACCAAGGCCGTGATGACCAGCAAGCAGCACGGCCGCATCGACATGAGCTCTGAAGCCCGTCGAGTGTCCGCGGATTGCGGTGCGATCAAGCCGGCTGGAAAGCGGTGAGCGCAATGAAAGTGGCTCCCCTCATCCCCTTCGCCTTGGTCTTTGCGTTGGGGATGCCCCTTGGGGTATCGGCCCAGACTTTGGATCAACTGGCCTGCGCGGCTGGCGTGCATTGCAGTGGCGCGCTGACGCCAGAGGAGGTCCGTGTGGTGCTGGGGATCAACAGCCAGCACGAGGCGGAGCGCGCGTTCATTGACGCGAGCCGCGACTTTCCGGATTCGGTCTGGCGATGTGCTGCGGTGGGACGTTGTGAAGGCGGGATGACTCAGAACGAGGCGCGGGTGGCCATCCCCTTGCCCGCCGAGGCCTTTGCCGCGGCTCAGGTCATGCGTGGACGGGAGGTTGGCACGGTGTCGCCTCCATCAGACGTCATCCACAGATCTGCCAAGGCGCCCACGGCCGCGGCTCTGGTGGCTGCGCGCCGTACCAACGAGATCGAAGTCGAGGTCAATAAACCCGGTCCGCGCGAGATCGATTTGGCAAAGGCTTCACCATCTGCGGGTGGTGAGATTCAACCCGAGGACGGCACATGGACCATCGCCCATGGGAGCCCGCGCACCAGTGGCACGTGCTTGCAGGGGCTGGCCCAGGCGATTCCCAACCAGATGCCCGGACCGAAGGCTGGGCCGGTGGTGTTCCAGCGCCCCTTCAACGCCTCCCAGATCATCCGCAGCCCGCAGGTGACTTGGCAGCGGATTGCCCCCAATCACTGGAAAGGAACCCTGGCGGCCACCAAGGGGCAAGTGATGGAAATGGGGTGGACCGTGCGCGTGTTGAGTCCCCAACGGATGGAGGGGGAGAGCACCGTCCGCGTGACCGTGCCATCGGCCTGTCACATCAGCACGCCGTTTACGTTCACCCGGCAATGAAGGCCGACATTGCCCAGCCAAAAATCGTGCGTATGAAGGAGGGTTCTATGTATTTGTTTTCCTCTCTGGTCGTGGCTGCGGTCCTGCTGGGGCCTGCTGCCAGCGCGCTGGCACAGCCTGCAGCGCCACGCGCGCCTCAGGGGCCGGGCCAGTCCATGCTGGTTCTGGATGCGTCGGGGTCCATGTGGGGGCAAATTGGCGGCAGGGCCAAGATCGAGATTGCGCGTGAGGCGGTTGCCAGCATGCTGGCCAACTGGCCAGCGGGACAGCAACTGGGTTTGATGGCATACGGCCACCGCAGCAAGGGCAACTGTGCAGACATCGAGGTGCTCAAGGCCCCCGGTGTTTTGGACAAAAGCAGCTTTCAGCAGGCGGTCAATGCCTTGCAGCCCAAGGGGATGACCCCGATTTCTGCCGCTGTTCGCATGGCGGCCGAACAGCTCAAGTTCAGCGAGCGCAAGGCCACCGTCATTCTGGTGAGCGATGGCGAGGAAACCTGCCACGCCGATCCCTGCGCGCTGGGCAAGGAACTGGAGAAGCTCGGCGTGGACTTCACCGCCCATGTGATCGGTTTTGATATCGAACAGAACCCGAAGGCCAAGGCACAGCTGCAGTGCCTGGCCAGCAGCACGGGTGGGCGCTATCTGGACGCCAAGGACGCGGCCGAGTTGAACAACGCGCTCCGGCAAGTGGCCCAGGCACCGGCGCCGACTCCTGCCCCACCGGAAGCGCCGCCCGAATGCAAAAGATTCGTGGAGGGCCCCGAGTTTGCGATGAACAGTGACACCTGGACGACCGGCGAAATCACGAGTCCGAAGGCGACGCAAAAACCCTTCGAAGCCGTCGAGATGCCCGTGACCGCCAATGCTCGCGCGTGCCAAAAGCTCTGCAACGATGATAAAGACTGCACCGCCTGGTATTTCGAAGCGATTGGCAACAACTTCCGGACCACACCGCTTTGCCACCGTTGGGATGCCGCCGCGGCGCTCTTTCCCCCCTCCAAGGGACATCCTGGGAATGCCATGGGTGTGAAGAAAGGGGTCAAGCAGATTGTGGTGGAGGGGGTTGCGCCGTGTCAGTGATCGGTATTGGCACTTCCTTGTCTGCCTCCCTCCGGTTGTTGTTTCGGCTTGCTGAACTGTTGGGCGTCTGTGGCCTGATGTTGCTCGGCGCCTGCTCGCCTGACGCAGCGTCGACGGCAACCACAGCGACATCCACCTCCGCCCCCGCAGTGGCAGCTGCACCTGGCGCTACGGCTCCTGGTTCGCCAGCGTCTCGGTCTGTTCAAGCGGCTGCCCCAGCGAGCGATGCGCCTGTCCTGCTCGTCGCCCGCGGAGAGACGGGAACCTTCCTTGGGGAAACGTCATGCA
Organism: Burkholderiaceae bacterium; assembly: GCA_046289925.1. Lineage (GTDB taxonomy): Bacteria > Pseudomonadota > Gammaproteobacteria > Burkholderiales > Burkholderiaceae_C > Acidovorax_G. The sequence continues at coordinate 5,920 of JBKBUN010000020.1, forward strand.
TGGTCAACTTTCAGACCACCAATCGTGGTGCGCTGCCCCTGGTGGTGTTCTCGGGGTCGGTCGTCCCGGTCAGGGCAGACAGCGGTCAGAAGCTGGAGACCGTGACTTTCGCCTCGGTGGGCGTCGCTGGCCTGTCCCCTGAACAGCCTTTGCCGCCGCAGGCGCAAGGCAAGCCTTGGCCGCTGAATGTTCGAGACGCGTCATGTGATCAGGTGCGCATCCGGTTTGATCGCTTTCTGTGTACGTTTGAAGGTCAACCTTGCGATGCAGTGGCTGTTGAACAGCAGGGGCTGGCAGGCATTGAGCCCCCGGTGCTCGCCCGGAAATAGCCGTCTGTTGTGTAGAACCCGTTCGGCGCGCGATCACACTGGCTGTGGCTGGCCCATTTATAGAGGAGCATGAAATGACAACATCCAAAGAAGACACCGTAGACACCCCCGGCGCCGATCATGCTGCATCTGCCCACCGATCCGCGATGGCAGACCTGTTGGAACGAGTACAGGCCATTTTGCTGCGCCCGGGTTCAGCTTGGACAGAGATTGCCGCTGAGAACCACAGCATCGCTCAGGTCTACAAAAGCTACGTGATCTTCCTAGCGGCCATTCCCGCCATCGCGGGCTTTATTGGCTTCAGCCTGGTAGGCGTGGGTACATTTGGCATTTCGGTACGGGTGCCGCTGGTGCAGGGGCTGGTGGGCGCGGTGGTGAGCTATGTGCTGACCTTGGTGATGGTCATGGTCCTCGCCTGGGTTGCCAGCTGGCTGGCGCCGCGCTTTGGCGGGCAGGCACAGTTGCCGCGCGCATTTCAGCTCATCGCTTATGGCGCCACCGCCGGCTGGCTGGGGGGCATCTTCAGCGCGATACCTTCACTGGCCATGCTGGGGGTGCTGGCCGGACTGTACTCGATCTACCTCATCTACCGCGGTGTCCCTGTGCTGATGCAGGTGCCGCAGGAAAAGTCCCTGGGCTACACCGCAGCGCTCATCGTCTGTGCGGTTGTAGCGGCCATGGTGGCCAGCTTGGCAAGTTCCTTGTTCGTCACGCGGCCAGGCGGTTTGGGTGGCCTAGGTGGTCTGGGTGGTTTGGGTGGCCTGGGTGGATCTTCCGTTCAAGGTTCAGGAGTCAGTGTCACGCTGCCCGGCACGGATATCCGCATTGATACCGCCAAGGTCGAGGCGGCGAGCCGCCGGATGGAAGAGGCAAATGCCCGAGGCGACACCCAGGAGGCAGGAAAAGCGATGGGCGACATGATGAGCGCCGCGCTGGGAGGCAAAGGCGCCAAGCCGGTGCCGCCGGAGACCTTGCGCGCATTTCTGCCCGAAACGCTGGGCAGCATGCCCCGCACAGCAATTGAGGCCCGCGCAGATGCTGCAATGGGTATGCAGCTCACCAACGTGAGTGCGCAGTACACCGAGGGGGACCGGCTGATCGAAGTCCGGATGCAGGACGTTGGCGCCGTGCCTGCACTGGCCCTGGGCATGACGGCATGGGCACGCAGCACGGTGGACAATGAAACCGCCGAAGAGGTGGAGCGTGTGTACCAGCGCGACGGTGTGGCGTACCGCGAGAACTATCGCAAGGATGGCACCAGCGCCTATCTGGTCATGCTGCTGCCCAACGGTGTATTGCTGGAGGCTAACGGCAATGTGCCCATGGATGCGCTGCGTGCTGCCTTGCAGGCCATCCCGGTTGCGAAGATCGGTGCTTTGCAGCGATAGATCCACGGCCGCAGATTGACCCTTGGCCTTGCCCCCGAAAACCGGATTGAATCGCTCCGGCAATCGAGGAGGCCCGTTGGTTTATTGATCTTTCCGTACATCATGACAAGCGCTGAGCCCGTCATGCGTTGTACCGATACTGGGTCAGTATGGGGTGCGAGACATGGCGAAGAAGCGCTTGGACGAGACGGTACGGCGGCGCCTGCGAGCGGGTCGAATGCGGCTGGCGGACAAGACTGACCCCGGCAGAGGCTGCACACGCGGTGGGCGTAGCGTGCCAGACGGCATACACCTGAAAGGCCGTGCTCGATGAAGGTGGCATTGATGCGCTGCGCGCGATGCCCACGCGGGGGGGGCGGCCAGCGCGACTGAACGAATCGCAACTCCAGGCACTGGGCCGCACCCTGCTGCAAAGCCCGACCGCGCATGGTTTTGGCACCGAGCGCTGGATCCTCAAGCGTGTGGGCGCTCTCATCGAACGCTTGTATGGCGTCAAGTTCGGCCAGACGCAAATCTGGCGCATCCTCGGCGGTCTGGGCTTCTCTGTGCAAAAGCCCGAGCGGCGTGCCATCGAGCGCGACGAGGACGCTGTGGCGACCTGGAAGAGCAAGACCTGGCCGGGCTCAAAAAAAAGCCCAGCGCGAAGGCCGACTGATCGTCTTCATCGACGAGTCGGGCCTCTCCGAGCGGCCTACCCGGGTGCGCACCTGGGCGTCCAAGGGGCAGACACCCATCATCCAGTTCCACTTCAACTGGACCCACATCTCGGTGATCGCCGGCTTGACCCGCACGAACTGCTTGTTCCGGCTGCATGAGAGCTCGATCAAGAAAGAGCAGCACGTCGAGTTCCTCAAGGCGCTGCGCGCACACCTGAAGCGGCCGCTGCTGATCATCTGGGTGGGCTCAAAGCACACCGCAGCAAACTGGTGCACGAGTACCTCGATTCCACCGACGGCGAGATTCAGATGGCGTTTCTGCCGCCGTACTTGCCCAACCTCAAGCCGGTGGAGTACTTGTGGGCCTGGCTCAAGTGGCACGCACTGGCCAACTTCTGTCCGGACAACCTCGATGAGCTCAACGTCACAGCGCGCAACAAGCGCAAGAGCGCACAGCACCGCCCCTCGATCATCACCGCCTGCTAGGGTCAGGCCGAACTGTGGTGATGTCGTCATTGAAGGAAAGCTCAATAAGAACTCCAGGTTCCAGGAGCAAGGTCACATCTGCGCGAAAGCTTGGGCAACCACCCGGAGATGACGGCGGAGGTTTGGAAGAAGCTGCCCGGTTGGATGGACAACCCTGCGGCGGTGTTTTCCGACCCGCGCGGCACGGGGCGGCTGATCGTGGTTGCGCCTGAGACGGTGGCGGGGTATCCGGTGACGATGGTGGTCGATCCCAAGCCAACATCGGCGTTGCGAGGTGTTGACGAGCCGTTTCAACTGTTGGTGACGGCCTATGCCAAGACCACTGGCGGGCTGCCGTCTGTTGGCTTCCTGGCGTCCAACGGCCACCTTAAGTACCTGCACACGCAAAACGCCCCTGGAATCTGGCAGAGCGCTGGGGTCCAATTCCCCAGACAGTCTGTCATCCTCCAAGGGCGCGACAAAATTCTAACCGAAAAACATCTCAATGGCTACCGCCGTGCAAACGCTCCCGCGGCTTTCATGGGCCAGCCCGCCGCTTCCGCCGACAGCAATGCCCGCCTGGTGGCCACCCAGATGCTGGTGGATGAGCTCACGGCGCGCTGGAAGCGCAGCCCTGAGATCATCGTGGCGCGCAACATGCAAGACCCGCAGGTGCCGCAGCGTGTGCGCGATTACGATGCGCAGCTCAAGAGCCAGGGCGGCGATGGTCAGGCGCGCGGCTTTATCTATCAGGGCAAGGTGTACCTGCTCTCCGACGAGTTGGACGGCCCCGCCCAGATTGCCCAGGTGCTGTTCCATGAGGTGTTGGGCCACTGGGGACTGCGTGGGGTGTTTGGCGAGCGCCTGACGCCCATCTTGCAGCAGATCGGCACCATGCGCCGGGCCGCTGTGGTGGCCAAGGCGCGCGAGTATGGGCTGGTCAGTGTCAGGGCGCTGGCTGCGCAAGGCTTGGACCTGGACAATGCGAGCGACCGCCAGGTGTGGGCGGTCATGAGTCTGCGCAATCGGCTGTCGGCTGCCGAGGAGGTGCTGGCGGAGATGGCGCAGGATATGCCGCAGGTGGGGTTTGTACGCCGGGCGATTGCGGCCATTCGCACTTGGCTGCGTGAGCATGTGCCGGGTTTTCAGAGCTTGGCGCTGACGGACGACGAGATCATCCGCAGCTACCTGCTGCCAGCGCGCGGGTATGTGACCCGCGCCAATGAGTCCCCAGAGCAGTCTTTGCGGCGGGCGATGTTGGCGTTTGGCCGCTGGGGAGCAACGCCAGCGAGGAACTACCCCCTTGACCGCACCAAGTACGGGGAACTGGACGCTCGGGCAATCCGCGAGGAACTGTTCGCCCAGGTGTGGTCCGCATGGCACGACCCCATGGGGCGAGACTTCATCGTGGACAATCTGCCGGACACGGCGTATTTCATGGAGAAAGTCGATGAAAAAATCCGGAAAGATGAGTACCGCGCAAAAGTCGTCGCTCTCTCGGCGAATAGCGGAGCGCCGCGAGAAGCTGCGGGCGGCACCCCCAACGGCGGGGGCCAGGCCGTTCTTTCGTCCACTGCCGCCGGCGGAACTGGAGGCGGTGCACCCGTTCTTTCAGAAAGAGAAGGCCGAGTAGGCATTCGCTTCAACCGGGCGGAGGTTCCCACCCCGGCCGCCAAGGTCGAGTCTGCCGTTGCCGCTTTCTGGAACGCTCTGAAGACGGACGCCAAGGACGCCACGGGCTGGGTGGCCCTGCGGGCTTCGTTTACCAAAGACCTGGCGGGCCGCGCGGCGAAGGTGCTGCCTAATGTCCTGTCCCGCTGATACGTGAGCAAAGTCGGTGCAGTTTTTCGAGGATCGAATCGGCTGTGGCCGTCCACTTGAACGGCTGACAGTTGGCGTTGTAGGCGGCGACGAAGTGATCGATGCGTTGCATCAGTTGCTTGGCGCTGGTGAAGAATCCGCGGCGAATGGCCTTGTCGGTGATCAGCGCAGCAGGAAGCGAGCGGCTGCGCGCAAAGGACTGAAGCTGCGAGAGCTCTGCGTCCGATAGAAACAATTGGACCTTCGGTCTGCCTGTTCTCATCGCGGTATCTCCTATCCCAAGATGCTGCACTGGCAAGCACGATTAATGCCAGAAACTAATGGGGCAGGGTGCTGGGGTGGAATTGAACAAAGTGCTACAGCTTGCCTATAGGCAACACCAAAACAAAAACCCCGCTATTTGGGGGATAGCGGGGTTTTTTTAGTGACTTGGTGCCGGAGAGATGAATCGAACACCCGACCTTCTCATTACGAATGAGCTGCTCTACCGACTGAGCTACACCGGCTGAGACATAAATTATACAACGGAATGGTAGCTTGTCACGCGCTCCACTTCGTTTTTTGAGCCGAGGATCACGCTGACGCGTTCGTGCAACTGGCTGGGTTGCAGTTCCAGAATGCGTTGACGGCCGTTGGTGGCGGCACCGCCGGCCTGTTCGACCAGCCAGGCCATGGGATTGGCTTCGTACATCAGGCGTAGCTTGCCGGGTTTGTTCGGTTCTCGTTTGTCCCAGGGGTACATGAAGATGCCGCCGCGTGTGAGGATGCGGTGTACATCAGCCACCATGGAGGCGATCCAGCGCATGTTGAAGTCTTTGCCGCGGGGGCCTTCCTTGCCTTGCAGGCATTCGTCGATATAACGTTTGACCGGTGTGTCCCAGTGGCGCATGTTGCTCATGTTGATCGCGAATTCCTTGGTGTCTTCCGGGATGCGCACGTTCTCTTCGGTGAGCACGAAGGAGCCCTGCTCGCGGTCCAGTGTGAACATGGCGACGCCGTCGCCCACGGTCAGCACCAGCGTGGTCTGGGGGCCGTAGATGCAGTAGCCTGCGGCCACTTGTTGGGTGCCGGGTTGCAGAAAGTCGGATTCCTCGACGCCACGGTCTCCGTCGGGCTTCTTGAGTACGCTGAAGATCGTGCCGATGCTCACGTTCACATCGATGTTGGACGAGCCATCCAGAGGATCGAACAGCAGCAGGTATTCGCCTTGCGGGTAGCGGTTGGGCACCACGTAGATGCCGTCCATCTCCTCGCTGGCCATGGCGGCCAGGTGGCCGCCCCACTCGTTGGCCTCGATCAGCACCTCGTTGGCGATGATGTCGAGCTTCTTCTGGACCTCGCCTTGCACGTTTTCGCTTTGTGCGCTGCCGAGCACTCCGCCGAGCGCGCCTTTGTTCACGGCCTGGCTGATGCTTTTGCAGGCGCGTGCCACGACTTCGAGTAGCAGGCGCAGTTGGGAGGGGATGCGTCCGTCTGCGCGCTGTTGTTCGATCAGATAGCGCGTGAGGCTGATGCGTTGGGCCATGGGTGTTTCCTTCGGGTCAGTCGCTGAGGGCGCGGGTGACCACCTCGCGCACGTCGTTCGAGAGGTCGGGGCGTGCGGCCACGCGCGCAATCGCTTCGCGGGCGGCGGTGCGCCAGGGCTCGGCCAGTTTGCGCCAGCGGTCCAGTGCCCGCGCCAGGCGTGCGGCCACCTGGGGGTTGATCGCATCCAACTCGATCACGCGGTCGCTCCAGAACACGTAGCCGCCGGCGTCTGCGCGATGGAAAGCGCCAGGGTTGCCGTTGCAGTAGCTGAAGATCACGCTGCGCGCGCGGTTGGGGTTCTTGAGGTTGAAGTCCGGGTGCTGCATCAACTGGCGCACCACTGGCAGGACATGGCCTGCGCGGTCTGGCGCGCCTGCCTGCAATGCAAACCATTTGTCGATGACCAGTGGCTCGTCCTTGAACAGGGCGTGAAACCGTGCAAGCGCTGGCTGTGCCAGCTCATGACCGCTGTAGACCAGGGCCGTGAGCGCGTTGAAGCGGTCCGTCATGTTGCTGGCCGACTTGAAACGCTGGTAGGCCTTTCCGGGCCACACGGGGTTGCCAGTGCGCACGGCGCTCAGGCAGAGCATGGCCAGTGCAAGGCCCGCCAGCGCTCGGCGGCCGGTGGAAATCGGGTCCGGCGAGTAAGCGCCCGTGTTCTCGTGGGTTTCCCACGCCCATTGCCAGTCCTCATGCAGGGCCTGTGCGAGCTGTGCGCGCATGGTTTCGCGCACAGCATGGATGCGCTGCGGGTCCACCACATCGCGCTGCTCTGCGATGTAGGTTTCCGAGGGCAGCGTGAGCACCAGTTCTTTGAAGGCGGCATCCAATTGCGGGTGGCGCAGCACGCTGCGCATGGCCTGCACGAAGGCGTCGGGCAGCAGCGGAGCCGAGATGTGACCTGCCGCATCTACCACCACTTCGGGGTTGTCCAGCGCGGCCAAGGCGGTGCGCAGCGCCAAGCGCTGGCCGGCCTCCCAGCGGTTGAATGGGTCTGGGTCGTGTGCCAGCAGGGTGAGCAGATCTTCGTCTGAATAGTCGCATTCCAGCACCACGGGGGCGCTGAAGCCACGCAGCAGCGACGGCACCGGTGCTGCGTCGATGCCGGTGAACACCCACTGCTGCTCAGGCTCCGAGAGCACCACGGTGCGGCTGCTGCCCGCGGCCGCGGGTTCGCCTTGCAATTGCAGTGGCAACGGGTCGCCTTGGGCGCTCAGCAGGCCCAACTCGACCGGGATCACAAAGGCGGGTTTGTCCGGCTGCCCAGGCGTGGCAGGACAGCTCTGGCGCAAGGTCAGCGTGTAGGTGCGCGCTGCGGCATCGAAGTGACCATGCGCATGCACGCGCGGCGTGCCCGCCTGGCTGTACCAGTGCTTGAAGGCATCCAGGCGCTGGGCCAGTTCGCTGCCCGGATTGGCGTCGGCAATGGCCTGGGCGAAGTCGTCGCAGGTCACGGCCTGGCCGTCGTGGCGCTCGAAGTACAGCTTCATGCCTTTGGCAAAGCCGTCGCGGCCCACCAGGTTGTGCATCATGCGCACCACCTCGGCACCTTTTTCATAGATCGTGACGGTATAGAAGTTGTTGATCTCGAGGTAGCTGTCTGGGCGCACCGGGTGGGCCATGGGGCCTGCGTCTTCTGGGAACTGCACGGTGCGCAGCACGCGCACGTCTTCGATGCGTTTGACGGCGCGGGCCGAGGGGCTGCCCGCCAGGTCCATGCTGAATTCCTGATCGCGGAAGACGGTGAGGCCCTCCTTCAGACTGAGCTGGAACCAGTCGCGGCAGGTGACGCGGTTGCCTGTCCAATTGTGGAAGTACTCGTGCCCCACCACGCTCTCGATGTTGGCGAAGTCGGCGTCGGTGGCCGTGGCCTCGCTGGCCAGGACGTACTTCGTGTTGAAGATGTTCAGGCCCTTGTTCTCCATCGCGCCCATGTTGAAGTCGCTGGTGGCGACAATCATGAAGCGCTCGAGGTCGAGCGGCAGGCCAAAGCGTGCCTCGTCCCACGCAATGCTGGCGATCAGCGAGTTCATTGCGTGCTCGGTCTTGCCCAGGTCGCCAGGGCGCACGTACACCTGCAGCAAGTGGTCGGTGCCTGCGCGGGTGCGGATTTTTTGCTCGCGAGCCACCAGCTTGCCGGCCACCAGAGCGAACAGGTAGCAGGGCTTCTTGTGCGGGTCCACCCATTTGGCGAAGTGGCGACCGTCGTCGAGTTCGCCTTGCTCTACCAGGTTGCCGTTGGACAGTAGCACCGGGTACTGGGCCTTGTCGGCACGTAGCGTGACGCTGTAGCTGGCCATCACGTCGGGCCGATCCAGGAAGTAGGTGATGCGGCGGAAGCCCTCGGCCTCGCACTGCGTGAAGAAGGTGCCCTGGCTTACGTACAGGCCCATGAGCTGGGTGTTTTTGGCCGGCGCACAGGTGGTGAAGATTTCCAGGTCCACGGGGGCGTCGCCTTCGGGCAGATTCTCTAGCACGAGTTGCGCGCCCTCCATCTTGAACGAGGTGCCGGCACCGTTGACCAGTACGCGCGCCAGGTTCAGGTCTTCGCCGTGCAGGCGCAGCGGCTGTGCGGGCACGTCCACATTGCGGCGTACGCGCATCTTGTTGAGCACGCGCGTCTTGGCAGGGTCGAGGTCGAACGTGAGGTCGACATGGTCGATCCAGAATGCCGGCGGCTGGTAGTCGGTGCGGCGGATTACCGCGGCTTGGCCTTCACGCATCGAGGGTCTCCAGGAAGTTCGTGTTCATGAGTTCGTGATAGTCGCGCACTTGCGCGACCACGTGGGGGCCGGCAAGCTGCTCGGGCGTGTGGGTGCTGCACACGGCCACGGCGCGCATGCCCGCGCGGCGCGCGGCTTCGATGCCGAAGGGCGCGTCTTCAAATACCAGGCAGTCGGCGGGGGGAACGCCCAGGCGCCGGGCCGCTTCGAGGAACAGCGCTGGCTCCGGCTTGCCCGGCAGGCCTTCGTCGCCGCCCACAATCGCCTGCGGGGGCTCGGCCAGTTGCAGGTGCTGCAGCACAAAGGCGATGTTGTGCCGGTCGCCCGCGGTGGCGATGGCCAACGGCAGGCCTGCCGCACGCACGCGCTGCGCAAAGTGGCGAAAGCCCGCCACCTCCCGAAATGCAGGGCCGAACAGCTCGCGGTAGATGACTTCTTTTTCGGTCACCAGTTGCTGCACCCGCGCTTCGTCGAGGTCGGCACCCAGCACCTCGCGCATGCATTCGACCCCTGTGCGGCCGGTGGTGCGGCGCAGGATTTCGGCCACGTCCATGGCCACGCCGTGGCGGCGTGCAAATTCGGCCCAGCTCTGCGCATGCGCAGGCATGGAATCGACCATGGTGCCGTCCATGTCGAAGATGATCGCGCGCACCGCGCCAGCATGGACTGGCGCAGCAGTTGGGGCGCAGGGCAGGGGACTGGCCATCAGACGCCCTGCTTGAGCGAGGCTTCGATGAACGCGTCGAGGTCGCCGTCCAGCACCTTTTGAGTGTTGGAGATTTCCACGTTGGTGCGCAGGTCCTTGATGCGCGACTGGTCGAGCACGTACGAGCGGATCTGGTGGCCCCAGCCCACGTCGGTCTTGGTGTCTTCGAGCTTTTGCTGCGCCTCCATGCGCTTGCGCATCTCGTAGTCGTACAGGCGGCTGCGCAGGCGCTGCCAGGCCACGTCGCGGTTGCTGTGCTGGCTGCGGCCGTCCTGACACTGCACCACGATGCCGGTCGGGATGTGCGTCAGGCGCACGGCCGAGTCGGTCTTGTTGATGTGCTGGCCGCCCGCGCCGCTGGCACGGAAGGTGTCGGTGCGCACGTCGGCCGGGTTGATGTTGATCTCGATGGAGTCGTCGATCTCGGGGTACACGAACACCGACGCGAACGATGTGTGGCGGCCGCCCGAACTGTCGAACGGGCTCTTGCGCACCAGGCGGTGCACGCCGGTTTCGGTGCGCAGCAGGCCAAAGGCGTACTCGCCCTCGATCTTGATGGTGGCGCTCTTGATGCCGGCCACGTCGCCCGGGGTTTCTTCTTCTACCGTGGCTTTGAAGCCCTTGCGCTCGGCGTACTTGAGGTACTGGCGCAGCAGCATGCTCGCCCAGTCGCAGGCCTCGGTGCCGCCCGCACCGGCCTGGATGTCGAGGAAACAGTTCAGCGGGTCGGCCTCGTTGCTGAACATGCGGCGGAACTCCAACTCCTCGATGAGCGGGCGCAGCTTGTCGGTTTCGCCCGCGATGGTGATGAGTCCGGCTTCGTCGCCTTCTTCCTTGCTCATTTCATAGAGCTCGGCGTTGTCGGCCAGCTCGCGCGTGAGCTTCTCCAGTGTGAGCACCACGCTGGAGAGAGACTTCTGCTCTTTGCCCAGTTCCTGGGCCTTCTTGGGGTCGTTCCAGACAGCCGGGTCTTCGAGCGAGGCGTTGACGGTTCTCAGGCGTTCGAACTTGGCATCGAAGTCAAAGATACCTCCGTAACTCTTGCGTACGTGTCGCGAGGTCGGAGAGGGTGTTGCCAATCAGGTTGATGCGTTCTGCGTCCATGGTGTTCTTTCGGTGGTGGGCCTGCGCGCGGTGCGCAGGCGCGCGTTGGGATCATGTTGGGGTCAACCCGCGATTTTCTCATGCCCGGGCCTGCCTGCCTGGATGCAGGGCCGTTGGCGTGCGGTCGCATGTCGCCAGCGGGGCGGGCGCGCCGACGCGCCCACCCGTGCGGTAGCCGTGCTTCGTATGCTTGCTATTGAATTGATAGCTGACCGTGCTTGATTGATAAGCACGAGCGGCCATTTTTGTGCTCAGTGGTCCATGGCCACAGCACCGGGCGCGGCACGCGGGGCTGCACCCGGAGTGCCAGTCACAAAGCGTTCGATGTGTGCGGCCACGGCCGCGGGCTGGTCGTGGTGCAGCATGTGGCCCGCGTCCTGCACTACGGCCACCTCGCACTGCGGCACATGGCGCAGGCGCTGGTGGTATTCGTCCAGCGTGTATTTGCCCTTCCACCACAGGCCCAGGCTGTCGTCGCTGGCTTCTATGGCCAGTACCGGCGCAGTGATGGCGGCGTAGGTGGCCAAGGCTTCTTCCAGGCGGTAGAGCTGGGCGCTCGTGATTTTGTGAGCCGGGTCACCCAAGATCCGCCAGCGTCCCTGGGCGTTGGGCTCCGCCCAGTGCTGTGCCAACCAGCGGGCCTTGTCGGCTGGCAGGCGTGGGTTGGTCTTCATCAGGCGCTGGGCCACGCCGTCGGCGCTGTCGTAGTCTTTGAGGTCGTACGCACCGCTGTCCAGGCCCCGCAACTCGTCCAGCCACTGCGCGAGCCGCTTGGGCGCCTGTTCAGGCCGTGTGGCGGGCAGGCCGAATCCTTCGAGGTTGACCAGCCGCCGTACCCGCGCCGGGCGCACGCCGGCGTACATCATGGCGATGTTGCCGCCCATGCTGTGGCCCACCAGGTCTACCGGCTGGCCGGGCGCGTAATGGTCCAGCAGCCGGTCCAGGTCGGCCAGGTAGTCGGCAAACACGTAGTGGTCGCAGGGCGAGGGCAGCGTGGTGTGGCCAAAGCCGCGCCAGTCGGGCGCGATGATGCTGCGGCCCTTCAGGAAGGTGTCGGAGAACGCGTCCACCACAAACTGGTACGAGGCGGCTACGTCCATCCAGCCGTGCACCAGCACCAGCGGGGCCGTGCCCGGGGCGGCCTGATCTGCGCCCCAGCGGCGCACGTGGTAGCGCAGCGTGCGCAGGGGTACGGTTTCGGTGCGGGAGTGGTGGCGGGGCTGGTAGGCGGTTTCAAGCATTGCGGCATTATTCTGGCGCAGGGCCTGGGCCGGCAGTCATGGCAGAGACAGCGCAGCGACTGCATGACCTGCGCATGCGCCGTACACTGCGGCGCTTATTTCTGTGGAGCACGCATGCACACCATCTGCCTGGGGCACAGCGATCTGGCTGTCACGCCCATCTGCCTTGGCACCATGACTTTTGGCGAGCAGGTCGCCGAGGCCGAGGCCCACGGCATCCTCGACCACGCGCTGGAGCGGGGGGTGAACTTTCTGGACACGGCCGAGATGTACGCCGTGCCCGCGCGCGCCGAGACCTACGGCGCCACCGAATCCATCATCGGCCGCTGGCTGGCGCGCACGCCGGGCTTGCGCCAGCGCGTGGTACTGGCCACCAAGGTGGCCGGGCCGTCGCGCGGCATGCCCTGGATCCGCGAGGGCAAGGGCTTGACCGCGGCTGACATCGTGGCCTCGTGCGAGGGCAGTCTGCGCCGCCTGCAGACCGACGTGATCGACATCTACCAGGTCCACTGGCCAGAGCGCCATGTGCCCGCTTTCGGAGCGCTGTACTACGACCCAGCCAAGGAGACGTCGCAGACCTCCATCCACGAACAACTGGATGCGCTGGCCGGGCTGGTGCGGGCGGGCAAGGTGCGCTATGTGGGCCTTTCGAACGAGACGCCCTACGGTGTGCACGAGTTTGTGCGCCTGGCCGAGCAGCACGGCCTGCCGCGCGTGGTGTCGGTGCAGAACCCGTACTGCCTGATCAACCGCACTTACGAGAACGCGCTCGATGAAACCTGCCACCGCCTGGGCGTGTCGCTGCTGGCGTATTCGCCGCTGGGCTTTGGGCTGCTGACGGGGAAGTACGACCAGCATGCACCCACCGACCCGGGCGCACCGCAGGGCGCGCGCATTGCACGCTACGAGAGTGTGCGCAAGCAGCGTTGGGGCCGGCCAGAATCGCTGGCCGCCGCGCGGCGCTACAACGCCTTGGCGCGCGAACATGGCCTGTCTCCCACGCGCATGGCGCTGGCGTTTTGCTACACCAAGTGGCAGGTGGCCAGCACCATCATCGGCGTCACCTCGCGCGCCCAGCTCGACGAAAACCTGGACGCCTGGGGCACCACACTGTCGCCCGAGCTGCTGGCTGCGATCGACGCGATCCGCTGGGAGCTGCGCGACCCGGCACTCTGACCGGGCCCCGGGCCGCGTGGCGCACCATACCGAAGCCGCGCGCCGCCATGGGGCGTGGAGCTCGCCCAGGCCCCCGTAAAGCCCGGCCATCAGGGCCAGGCCCTTGTGGGACGCACCGCTGCAGCAGGCGCGGCCGCCGCGGGTCAGGAGGCTATCAGGTGGGGCTCGCAGCGCTGCGGCATGATCGGGGCATGGCCAAGCGAGAACATGTTTCCGAAACGCCGGCCACGCGCATGCTGCGCGAGGCTGGCGTTGCGTTCACCGAGCATCCCTACGAGTACCTGGAGCACGGCGGCGCGCTGCACAGCGCCCAGGTGCTGGGCCTGGATCCCTACCAGGTGGTCAAAACGCTTGTGATGCAGGACCAGGATGCCAAGCCGCTGATCGTGCTCATGCACGGCAACCGTAAGGTGTCCACCAAGAACCTTGCACGACAGATCGGCGTCAAGTCGGTCGAACCCTGCGCTCCGGAGGTCGCCAACCGCCATTCGGGCTATCTGGTGGGTGGTACTTCCCCGTTCGGCACGCGCAGGCCGATGCCGGTGTTCATCGAGTCCACGATCCTGGAGCTGCCGCGCATCGCCATCAATGGGGGCCGGCGAGGGTTTCTCGTGCAGATTGAACCAGCGGTGTGTGTGCGGTTGCTGCAGGCCCGGCCAGTGCAGTGTGCGCTGGCAGAATAGCGGGCCTCCGGGTGTGCCCCGTGCCTGTCGTTTGCAAGGAGCTCTGTCTTGAACACCGTCTATCCGCTGCTGGCGGCCGTCGCCGCCTACCTGCTTGGTTCGCTGTCGTTTGCCGTGATCGTCACGCGCCTCATGGGCCTGAGCGACCCCCGCACGTATGGCAGCAAGAACCCGGGCGCCACCAATGTGCTGCGCTCCGGCAGCAAGGCTGCCGCCGTGCTCACCTTGCTGCTCGATGCGCTCAAGGGCTGGTTGCCGGTGTTTGCGGTGCGCTTGTGGGGCGCGCCGTATGGCATGGAGGAGGGCACGATGGCCCTTGTGGGCGTGGCGGCCTTCCTGGGGCACCTGTGGCCGGTGTTTTTCCGCTTTGAGGGGGGCAAGGGCGTGGCCACGGCCCTGGGCGTGGTGGTGGGGGTGAGCGGCTGGCTGGGCCTGGCCGCAGGCGCCACTTGGATCATCGTGGCGGTCTTCTTCCGGTATTCGTCGCTGGCCTCTTTGGTGGCCGCGGTGTTTGCGCCTGTGTACTACCTGATCGCCAGCGGCGTGGTGTGGTACGCGGACGCGCGCATCACCCTGGCCCTGGGGGTGATGGCCATGCTGCTGGCCTGGCGCCACCAGGACAACATCCGCCGCTTGTTGGAAGGCACGGAGTCGCGCCTTGGTAGCAAGTCGGCCGGTGCGCGGCGTTCGTCCTGACGCTGCGCGGGCGGAGTGGGTTGGGGCGGCTCAGCTCAGCGTGGCCGGGCCACTGACCAGGCTGCGCAGGCCCGAGTGCCCCTGGGCGGCAAACCAGCCCAGCCGTACCATGGTGCGGTGGTCCAGTTCCAGCGTCACGGCAGCGCGGGCCAGCGCCGACTGGATGCACGGCTTGCCGTGGGAGGTGTGGTGCAGCTTCGGGGGGATGCAGTGCTGTCCCTGGGCGTCCAGAACGCTGGCCACCAGCGGATGGTTGGCTGAGTCGCTGCGCCGCAGCACGACCGCGGTGTCGCCGTTGTCCAGCCGCACAAAGGTGCCTGGCGGGCAGAGTCCGACGAGGCGGATCAGGGTGTAGGTGACCTCGTCACGGCGGTTCACCTCCTGCCCCACGATGGCCCGCACCGAGTCTGTGGCGCTGCGCCCCGCACGCGACTTGCGGGGGCTGATCATGGCGGCATAGCGGTCGATGGTGCCCAGGATGCGCGTGAGCCGGTCTACCGGCGTCTGTTCGCGCAGGGGCACATGCTCTGGCACAGCATGGTGGTGCTGGCCCACCACGTCCAGCCACAGCTCGTCGCGGATGAACAGGCGGTTGAGCAGTGCCAGGCTGTCCTGCGGGTGCTGCCGGATCGCCTCCTGCTGCGGGCCCGTGGGCCGTTCGCGCTGTTCGGCCAGCTCGTCCTGCAGCGCGGTCATGCCAATGTTCATGGTGAGTGCGGCGCGCACCAGGCTATCGCGCTCGGAGCCCGGCAGCGACAACTCGTGCGCCATCATGTGGCACAGCGTGCCGCACACCAGCGCATGCGATGCGCTGTAGCCCACCGTCGACGTGGTGGCGAGCTGGAACATCAGGTATAGCGCCGCATCGATGTCATTTGCCACCAGGTCCTGCAGCCATGCGTCGATCTGGCGCACCTTGGCCGGGAAATCCTGCACCTGCAGCGGGCGCGCCAGCAGCGTGGACAGACTGCTTTCAAGGTCCGACCAGAGGCTCAGCAAGTCCTCGTATTCGGCATCGCGGGTGGGGGCGCCCTGAAGCAGGGGATGGGTCATCGGCAATCAGCGCTTTTCCAGCACCATCTGGTCCGGGGTGCGGGTCATCTTGAACTCACCAAGCACATTGTTGCCCAGCAGTACAAAGGGCATGGGCTGTGGCGTGACCACGGCTTCAATGCCATAGAGCACCACGTCCCCGAGCCGAACCGTGTCGAGCACGACGCGCCGGCCCTGGGCCACGCCGTTGGCCGTGCCCATGGTCACGCGCTGACCTTGCCGGTAATCGAGTCCCATGCGCTCGGCATCGGACACCCCAATGGCCATGGTCGATGCCCCGGTGTCCACCATGTACTGCATGGTCCGGCCGTTGATTTGCCCGAGGCTGACGAAATGTCCGCGGCCATCGGCGCTGAGCACCAACCGCCGCCCGCTGGCGCGCGTGCCGACACTCACCGGAGCCTCGCCCAGGCGCAAGGTGCGGCGGTCACCGCCCACCTCTACCTGTGCCGTATCGCCCTGCAGGGCCATCAGCCGCACCCCGCCATGTACTTCGCCGGGCGCCAGCGCACGCGGGGCGCTGCCGTCGATCACCAGCAGGGCCTTACTGCCCAGCACACCCGCCAGTGCCACGGTCTGGCCGTTGGCCAGCCCGCAGGCCATGGCTGCGGCCAACGCCACGCATGCGGCCTGTGCCAGATGACGAGGGTGGAGGGACGCAGGCATGGTGGTGGGGGAGGATGGCGGTCAGTCCCGGAAGTTGTTGAAGCTCAGCGGGACGTCGGCAATTTCTTTGCGGATCAGCGCCATGGCGGCCTGCAAGTCATCGCGCTTGGCGCCTGTCACGCGCACGGCATCGCCCTGGATGGCCGCCTGCAGCTTGAGTTTGCTGTCTTTGACGAGGCGCTGGATCTTTTTGGCCAACTCGGCCTCGATGCCACTGCGCACGGTGAAGACCTGCTTGACCCTGTCGCCGCCAATCTTCTGCACGGTGCCGGCGTCCAGGAAGCGGACATCGACATTGCGCTTGGTGAGCTTGTTGCGCAGCACATCCTCGATCTGGGTGAGCTGGAACTCGGCGTCGCCGGTCAGGGTGATTTCCTTGTCCTTGATCTCAATGTGGGCCGACGTGCCCTTGAAGTCGAATCGGGTGCCGATTTCCTTGGACGCGTTTTCCACCGCGTTCTTGACTTCGACCAGGTTGGGTTCGCAGACGGTATCAAAAGAGGGCATGGGTCTCGCAGAGGCTGTGTAGGGGACAGCGTCGCGCCAGAGCGGCACGGGGGCCGGGTGCGACAATCGCGCCAATGGTAGTCGAGAAAAACGTCCCCTTGCAGGGGCTGAACACCTTTGGAATCGCCGCGCGGGCCCACACCCTGGTGCGGCTGCGCAGCGAGCAGGACCTGTTGGACCTGCTGGCCCATCCGGAACTGGGACGAGGCCCGTTTTTCGTGTTGGGGGGCGGCAGCAACATCGTGATCACGGGGGATGTGCGCCCGGTGGTGCTGAAGATGGAAATCGGCGGAATGGAGGTGGTGCACGAGGACGATCGGGCCACCATCGTGGAGGTGGGCGCGGGCGTGGGCTGGCACGAGTGCGTGGCCTGGACGCTGGCGCAGGGCCTGCCCGGCCTGGAGAACCTGGCCCTGATCCCCGGCACGGTGGGCGCGGCCCCCGTGCAGAACATTGGCGCCTACGGCGTGGAGTTGCAGGACCGATTCGAGTCGCTGGACGCAGTCCACCTGGAAACCGGACAGCAACTGCGCCTGGACGCTGCGCAGTGCGCGTTCGGCTACCGCGACTCGGTGTTCAAGCACGCGCTGCCGCTGCCCGCGCCCGGCACTGGCGCCGTGCGCGGCATGGGGCTGGCGGGGCGCTGCGTGATCACGCGCGTGCGCCTGCGCCTGCCCAAACCCTGGCGCGCCGAGCTGGGCTATCTGGACCTCGAACGCCGACGCCAGCGAGAAGGTGTGGAGCAGCCCACAGCGCAGCAGGTGTTCGACTGGGTCTGCGAGATCCGGCGCGCCAAGCTGCCCGACCCTCGGGTGGTGGGCAACGCGGGCAGCTTTTTCAAGAACCCGACGGTCACGCCCGACCAGTGCCAGGACATCATTGCGCGCGAGCCCCGCATCGTCCACTACCCCATGCCTGACGGTTCGATCAAGCTGGCGGCTGGCTGGCTCATCGAGGCCTGCGGCTGGAAGGGCAAAACCATCGGCAAGGCAGGCGTTTATGAAAAGCAGGCACTGGTGCTGGTCAACCGCGGCACGCAAGACGACAGCGTGACGGGCGGCGAGGTCATGACGCTTGCGCGCGCCATCCAGACCAGCGTTTACGAGCGTTTCGGCATCCTTCTGGAGCCCGAACCCGTCGTGCTCTGAGGCGCGTGGCCCTGCGCGACACCTCCCGTTGGCTAGGAGCCTGCCGGACTTGGGGCGTCGAAAGCTCAGGGCCAATGCACTGGGCGTGTCGTACGTGAGCTGATAGCGGCTGGCCAATAGTTCCGGGCGCCGTCGCAGGGCTGTCGAGCGGGCGATGACCTGGCGCTGCATCACTCGCAGGACCAAGACACCAAGACCAGCGCCATCACCAATGCCATCATGGCCGTCATTGCGGCAAGCCGTCGCCGATGGCGGTGCTTGCGTCGGCGAGACGGCATGGCGGAGTCGTCTTTTCAGGTCAGCCTAGAAACCGCAGTTGGATGCGCCCGCCAGTGCCGTGATCGGCGCGCCAGGCAAGGCGAGACGACGCGGCGCACTCCTGTGCGCAAGGAGGCACAACGCCGCATGGCGAGCCGAGCATGGTGCTGGCGGGCGCATAGCGCTTTCACCCAGAAGGTGAGTGTGCCCACAAGGCGCAACTTCAACGGACATATGAACTTTTCAGTGTGAACAAGCGGTCAACTGCGGTTTCTAGGGTCAGTCGATGGTCAGCGAGCGCAGTTGCCAGACCGAGCGCTCGTAATAGCGCGCCGTCTTCAGTTCGGGCTTGGCATCGAACGGATAGATGATGAACAGTGGCCCCTTGGTGCGCACTGGAATGGGCTCGTCGTTGATGCGGTGGGCCAGCAGCACATCGAAGCGGATGGCATCGTCCATCGGAATGGTGATCTTGTAGTCGTTCAAGGCCATGGCCGTGATGGTCTGGCCGCGCGCCTTGGCCGCGGCCAGCACGTCGCGCAGCAAAGGGCCGGTGAACTTGGTGGGTTTTTTGTCCCAAGGAGTCTGCGTGGTGAAGCTGCGTTGCGGCAGCTTTTCGATCATCTCCAGGTCGAACGCAGCCTGATCGCCTTGGTTGCGAACCTCGACCTTGCCAGTGATGGACAGGATCACCGGACCCTCGGGTTGGGCCAGCGTGGCTTGGGCAGGTGGCACCAGGGCGGCGTAGGCCAGGGCACCGATCAGCAGGGCACGGCGAAATGGCGCAATGGTCATGGCAACGTTCGCAATTTCAAAGTGATTGTTCTCATTAAAAAAGAGGAATAAATGCTAATGATGATTCTCTTGCCAGGGTGGTCAGACGAAAAAAAGGCTGCCCGGGGCAGCCTTGAGAGTGCTCGATGGGCTCAACGCTGGCCGGTCAGGCTCAGCGGATCGCCATGCTGGCCGCCAGAGAGCAGGCCCGCGGCGCTGTAGATGCCCAGCTTGTCGCGGGTATCTACGATGTCGAGGTTGCGCATCGTCAGTTGGCCGATGCGGTCGCGTGGTGAAAACATGGACTCGCCCTTTTCCATGGTCAGACGCTCGGGGTGATAGGTCAGATTGGGCGATTCGGTGTTGAGCAGCGAGTAGTCGTTTCCACGGCGCAGTTCCAAGGTCACGGTCCCGGTCACGGCGCGGGCCACCCAGCGCTGTGCCGCTTCGCGCAGCATGATGGCCTGCGGGTCGAACCAGCGGCCTTGGTAGAGCAGCCGTCCGAGCTTCATGCCGTTCATGCGGTACTGCTCAATCGTGTCTTCGTTGTGAATGCCGGTCACCAGGCGCTCGTATGCGATGTGCAGCAGCGCCAGCCCAGGGGCTTCGTAGATGCCGCGGCTCTTGGCCTCAATGATGCGGTTTTCGATCTGGTCGCTCATGCCCAGGCCATGGCGGCCGCCGATGCGGTTGGCCTCCAGGATCAGTTCGACCGGGTCGTTGAACTCGATGCCGTTGAGGGCCACGGGCTGGCCTTCTTCAAAGCGCACCGAGACTTCCTCGGCCTTCACGACCACGTCGTCCTTCCAGAACGCCACGCCCATGATGGGGTTCACGATGCGGATGCCGCTGTTCAGATGTTCCAGGTCTTTGGCCTCGTGCGTGGCACCCAGCATGTTGCTGTCAGTGCTGTAGGCCTTTTCGGCGCTCATCTTGTAGCCGAAGCCCGCCTTGGTCATGAAGGCCGACATCTCGGCGCGACCGCCGAGTTCGTCGATGAAGAGCTGGTCCAGCCAGGGCTTGTAAATCTTGAGCGCCGGGTTGGTCAGCAGGCCATAGCGGTAGAAACGCTCGATATCGTTGCCCTTGTAGGTGCTGCCGTCGCCCCAGATGTGGACGTCGTCTTCCTTCATGGCGGCTACCAGCATCGTGCCCGTGACGGCGCGGCCCAGCGGCGTGGTGTTGAAGTAGGTCACCCCGGCGGTGCTGATATGGAAGGCGCCGGCCTGCAAAGCGGCAATGCCTTCATGCGCCAGTTGTGTGCGGCAGTCGATCAGGCGGGCCTTTTCGGCGCCATACTCCATGGCCTTGCGCGGAATCGCGTCGTAGTCGGGTTCGTCCGGCTGGCCCAGGTTGGCGGTATAGGCGTAGGGCACAGCGCCTTTGAGCTTCATCCAGTGCAGCGCGGCGCTGGTGTCCAGGCCGCCCGAGAAAGCGATGCCAACTTTCTGGCCAATGGGAAGGTTCTGAAGAATGGTTGCCATGGTGCGAACTCGGAATTAGCCGAAGTGGCAGATGTAGTGGTAGGCCTCGGTCACGCGGATGTCGAAGCTCGACTGGCCGGGCACGTTGAAGCGGTCGCCGGCCTTGGAGGTGTGCCAGGTGTCAGAGCCCGCAAGGCGGTATTCGCAGCTGCCGGCCACACATTCCATGATCTCGGGGGCGCCGGTGGTGAAGGTCAGCGTGGCGGGCAGGATGACGCCCACCGACTTGCGTGTACCGTCGGGGAGGGTGATGCTGTGGCTCACGCACTTGCCGTCGAAGTACACATTGGCCTGGGTGCTGACGGTAACGCCGTCGATTTTTTCGGTGGTCATGCAAGTCCTCGGTTGCGCCGGAAAACCTGCCATTTTAGGCGAGCGGCATGCGAAGGCGCGGGGGGGGCGTCCTGCGTGGCCCCCGGTCAGGCCATGCTGCGCGCCCGGGGCAGCCGAGGCGCTGGCCCGCAGCGGTGGGCCAGCATCATCGAGGCGCGAGGCGGATCGCGCCGTCCAGGCGGATCACTTCACCGTTGAGCATGTCGTTCTCGAAGATGTGCTGCACGAGCTTGGCGTAGTCTTGCGGCGTGCCCAAGCGGCTCGGAAAGGGCACGCTGGCGGCCAGTGCGTCCTGCACTTCCTGGGGCATACCAAACAGCATCGGCGTGCCGAAGATGCCTGGGGCAATTGTCATATTGCGGATGCCGTTGCGCGCCAGATCGCGTGCGATGGGCAGCGTCATGCCGACCACGCCACCCTTGGACGCGCTGTAGGCCGCCTGTCCGATCTGGCCGTCATACGCTGCCACGCTCGCGGTTGAGATCAGCACACCGCGCTCGCCCGTGGCTTCGGGTTCGTTCTTGCACATCGCCTCGGCTGCAAGGCGGATCATGTTGAAGCTGCCCAGCAGGTTGACGGTAATGGTTTTCTGGAACAGCGCCAGGGCATGTGCGCCGTTTTTGCCCACGGTCTTCTCGGCCGGGGCAATGCCCGCGCAATTGACCAGTCCCATGAGCTTGCCCAGCGACACCGCCTTGGCCACCGCCGCTTGGCCGTCGGCCTCGCTGCTCACGTCGCAGCGCACGAAGGCACCGCCGATCTCGCGGGCCACAGCCTCACCCTTGTCGGCCTGCATGTCGGCCACCACCACGGTGCCACCCAGGCGTGCCAGATGTCGCGCCGTGCCTTCGCCCAGGCCCGATGCACCGCCGGTGACGATGAATACTTTGCCCTTGATCTCCATATTGCCTCCGAAAATGACGTTAACGTAAACGTCAATTATGGCCGAGTCAGCCTAGAAACCGCAGTTGGATGCGCCCGCCAGTGCCGTGATCGGCGCGCCAGGCAAGGCGAGACGACGCGGCG
>JBKBUN010000207.1:0-3600 GCA_046289925.1 Burkholderiaceae bacterium
GCTGGCCCCTGGCGGAGGCATGCAACCCGATGCCCAAGACCGTAAGGGGAAAATCCCCTGCACAGGCGGTACAGGCAAGGAGATGTGCAATTGGTGAGGTACTGACGACCATGCAACCGCAGTCAGTGGCAGCACCTGCGGCAGTGACGGTCACACCTGCGGCCAGCCACACGCGCCGATGGCTGAAAAAAACCTACCGGGGTGGAATCGGCTGCCGCGCGGTGCCAGCCGCTGTCTTGACGGACATGGCGGCTGAAATGGTTAAGCGAGCGCTGTCCCGCGAAGACCCAGGCGTTGCATGCGCAAATCCTGCATTCCACGCCTGCCAGTTCACGATGCGGCAAGCCTGAAAGCAATCGAGCTTGGGGGCATGTGCCTGGCTGTGCGATGTGCGACGGGCGCGCCCCGTTTTTTGCCTTTTTGGGCAGTGCAGCTTGTAGATACTGCGCTACCAGCTATCTTTTTCGAGAAGTTTCAGTCTTTGGTGGGACGGCGGCCGGTCAGGGACCAACCGGCGTGCATGTTGTTCTTGTCGTTCTCGTATTCCCAGTTGGTACCGCAGCGCTCGCAGACGTAGCGGGTGACAGTGACCATGCCGGTGGCGCGTTCGCGCTTGTAGTTACTGCCCTGGGCCAGCTCGACGTGGCCGGGGGCTTTGCGCCAGTTGCGCTGGATGCCGGCGCAGGCATCGCACATTTCGATTTTTTTGAGTTCGCTCTGGCGCTGTGGGTCTTGGGTCATGGTGTTCTTTTCGGCAGGCACGCAGGGCGTGCAGGGGGCATCACTGTACCTAAATCAGGCGGACGGTGTGCTTCAGGGGGTGCTGCCAGGTGCGGTGGTGATGCTAGGGCCCGTACGGAGGGTCGCATTTATCGGAGATCAAGGTTGCCCAGGCACGCTTTCAGTGTCTGCAGGGGAGCTGGCATCCAGCGGCTAGACCTTCGCCATCGCACTGCTGTGCAGCGTGGCGGTAGACAGGGGAACTGTTGTGAAGGGTGTCCCCAGGCTTTTTGCTCCAGTGCGGGAGCCCCAAGCAGCTTATGGAGCCAGGGCATAAAATCCTAGCCTTGGTGCTCGCAAAGTCGTTCGTTGCTTTGCAGTTAAACGGGAAACATGGGTGGAATGGCGTTTCATGCCACTTCACCGCATGTACTGCCCCCGCAACAGTGAGTGCATGGGTTCTTCGGAGCCAGCCTGTCTGCTTTGCCACTGGAGCTAGCGCGCTCTGGGAAGGCCATGACAGTCGGTGCATCAGTCTGGATACCGGCCAAAAGAGTTCCAGCGCCTGTTGGGTGGCTGGTGTTGCGTGCAGCACGGGCGGGGACGCCAGTGCTTACCGGTGACTTTTCTCATGCAAGTTTTTCCCCTCTCCACTGCAGAAGGCGCTTTGCCGCGTCCGTCCGTACATTACCCCCTGGCGATCATGACGTTGCTTACAGCGGCTTGGGGACATACAGCCATGGCGGATGAGACCCGGTTAAGTACGACCGTGGTAACAGCAACGCGCAGTGAAACACTTTTGGACGAAACCCTGGCTGATGTGCGGGTTGTGACAGTGGAGCAGATCAGCCAGTCCACAGGTCGCTCTCTGGCAGAGGTGCTCCAGCGCTTTGCGGGTGTGCAAATGTCCAGCAATGGAGGGCGCGGCAACACACAAAGTGTCTACATTCGGGGCAGCAAGCAGGTGGTCTTGCTGATTGATGGTGTGCGTTATGGGTCGGCCACCACCGGGGCGCCAACGCTGGAATCGCTGCCCTTGGAAGCGATTGAGCGTATCGAGGTCGTTCACGGTCCTGCATCTGCTCTGTACGGCAGCGATGCTGTTGGCGGTGTGATCCAGATTTTCACGAAACAGGGGCGTGGTGCCCGGCAGGCCTTTACACCTTACGCCAGCCTCACTTGGGGGCGTGCCGGCTACAAGAAGGCCGACGGTGGCTTTGCCGGCACCCAATCTGGCTGGAACTACAGCCTCAATTTGGCGCGAGTGGTTGACCCGGGTTTTTCAGCCACCAACTTCAAAGTGGGTTATGACCGTCCGGATGCAGACAAACTGAATCAAACGTCGATGACAGCTGCCTTGGGCTATGCCTTCAATGCGAACTGGCGGCTGGATGCCAACCTGATGCGGTCGGACAGCTCGTCCGAGTTCGATCTGGGGACCGTGACCCTACCGGACTGGAGTCAACCGCAGGTGGATGGGTCGTACAGTGCGTTGAAGGCGGCAACAGCCCAGCTCAAACTGTCCGGCAAGCTTGCCACTACTTGGCAAAGCCATCTGAGCGTGTCGCGCTCCAACGATGAGCAGCGCACGCACCATCGCTTGATTGGCAGTGTTAACCACTACCAGGATTTGTTCCAGACTGAACAGACGGAATACAAGTGGGGCAACGAAATCCGTACGTCCTTGGGCATGGTCGTGACTGGTATGGAGCGTCT
The DNA here is from genome assembly GCA_046289925.1 of Burkholderiaceae bacterium. Classification (GTDB taxonomy): domain Bacteria; phylum Pseudomonadota; class Gammaproteobacteria; order Burkholderiales; family Burkholderiaceae_C; genus Acidovorax_G. Next base: position 2,437 of record JBKBUN010000207.1, read on the forward strand.
GGAGCAGAAGATCAGCTCGGCTGAACGATACGACCGAACCGAACGCTCCACCGACGCGGTTTATGCAGGGCTGAATGGCGGGTGGCAAAACCATTCGTGGCAGGTGAACCTGCGCCGTGATGACAACTCGCAGTTCGGTGGCTTTAACACTTGGGGGATTGGCTATGGCTACGAGTTCTTGCCAGGGCTGCGTGCCCATGCCTCGCGTGCTAGCAGCTTGAAGGCTCCCACATTCAATGATCTGTACTACCCGTTCTCAGGCAACCCCAATTTGCGGCCTGAGAGTGCAAAAGGGAATGAACTGGGTCTTGACTGGGCTTGGGGAGTGCATCAGTTCAAGCTGACCCGCTTTGACAACAAGATCAAAAACATGATTGCCTGGGCGCCTGTAGATCCTGGCAATCCCGGCGGAATGTGGCAACCGTTCAATGTGGATAGCGCACGCTTAAAAGGCTGGACACTTGGTTACCAACTGGCATGGCATGCCTGGGCCCTGACAGCCAATTATGAGCATCTGGATGCCTATAACGGCAAAGGACAGCGTCTCAGGGATCGCCTGCCTGAGCATCAGGCCAGTTTGTCGCTGGACAAGCGCTTCGGGGCGTGGAGGCTGGGTACTTCAGCACTGTATGTTGGGTCACGGACAGATGTCAGTGGATCCCTGCACCTGGGGGGCTATAGCACCATGGATGTGCATGCCGAATACCAATTCGCCACAGACTGGGTATTGCAGGGACGAGTGGCAAACCTGACGGACCGGGTGTACGAAACGGCCTATGGCTACAACCAACGTGGTCGTGCCGGTTTTCTCACATTGAAATGGACACCGCGCTGATGAGGTGATGCCCGCTCAGCGCATCCAAGGTCGCTCCAGCGCACACCAAGTCACGCATGATTGGTGTGCGTTTTTGTATTCTGAGAAATACTTGTTGTACAGGTATGCACGTGCATTGAGGTTGTGTTGCCCTCCCTCCTCTCGAGGGTCGGTGCGACAGAGGGTTGAGGGGACTTTGCTCAGCGCGAATGCACCACGCTGGCGTCGATCTCGCCATACACGGTGATGCCAGTGCCGCTGCGGGCGCTGGTGTCCGAGGGCTGGTAGTACTGCGCGCGCTGGGCGCAGCCACCCAGGGCCAGTGCAAGGCACAGGGCGGTGGCGCAAAG
>JBKBUN010000208.1:0-3353 GCA_046289925.1 Burkholderiaceae bacterium
TGACGCGCACCCAGCGCGCCAGCCTGGGCGTGGTCATCAGCGCCAGCCACAACCCGTTTTACGACAACGGCATCAAGTTCTTCAGTGCCCAGGGCACCAAGCTGGACGATGCCTGGGAAGAAGCCGTCGAGACCGCGCTAGACGAGGCCCCGCAATGGGTCGACTCGGCCGCGCTGGGTAAGACCAAGCGCCTGGATGACGCCGCAGGCCGCTACATCGAGTTTTGCAAGAGCACCTTCGACAACCACCTGTCCCTGCGCGGGCTGCGGATTGTGGTCGATGCCGCCCACGGCGCGGCCTACCACATCGCCCCCAAGGTGTTCCACGAACTGGGGGCCGAGGTCATTGCGATTGGCTGCCAACCGGATGGCCTGAACATCAACCACGATGTCGGCGCCACCCACCCCGAAGCGCTGACACTCGCGGTGCGTGCCAACCACGCCCACTATGGTGTGGCGCTGGACGGCGATGCCGACCGCCTGCTGATGGTCGACCAGGCCGGCCGCCTGTACAACGGCGACGAGCTGATGTACCTGATGGTGCAGGACCGCGTGCAGCGCGGCATGCAGGTCCAGGGTGCCGTGGGCACCTTGATGACCAACATGGCCGTGGAGGTGGCCCTCAAGCAGCGCGGCATCGAGTTTGTGCGCGCCAAGGTGGGCGACCGCTACGTGCTGGAAGCCCTGAACGACAAGGGCTGGCAGATCGGTGGCGAGGGTTCGGGCCACCTGCTGGCCCTGGACAAGCACACCACGGGCGACGGCTTGGTTTCCGCGCTGCAGGTGCTGCAAAGCTGCGTGCGCAGCGGCAAGACCTTGGCACAGCAGCTGCAGGAGCTGACGCTGTTCCCGCAGGAGCTGATCAACGTGCGCCTGGCCCCGGGCCAGGACTGGAAGAGCAATACCCAGCTGGCCCAGACGCAAGCGGCCATCGAACAGCAACTGGGCGACAGCGGCCGCGTGCTGATCCGCGCCAGTGGCACCGAGCCGCTGCTGCGCGTGATGGTGGAGGCGCGCGATGCCGCCCAGGCCCGCCACTGCGCCCAGCAGTTGGCCGACGCCGCCCGGGCGGGCTGACCCACGGTGGCAGCGCGGGGCTGGCCCCGCGCCCAGATCCGCACCAACTGCGTGCGGATTGCTTGCATTTATCTGGCAAGCGGCCACAATCCACGCAACGCACCATTTTTGTGCAGCCCTATGGCCCGGACAACCCTGTTGCCCGGGCCTTTCTCCGTGTAGGCGTCCGACCTTTGACACACGGTTTGTTCCACACATCCGCTAGGAAGCACCTCATGGCCACTACCAAGCCTGCTATCACCCTGTCTGCATTGGACATGGACCGCCTCGAAACCCTGATGGAAAAGCTGCCCAGCAACTTCCCGGGCCTGCAAGCCCTGGAGGCCGAACTCAACCGCGCGGACGTGCTGGAGCCGCACGAAATGCCCGCGAATGTGGTCACGATGAACTCCACCGTCCGCTTCACCCTGCTGGAAAGTGATAAGAGCCAGACCCTGACCCTGGTCTACCCCAAGGAAGCCGATGGCAGCCCGGACAAGGTCTCGGTGTTTGCGCCCGTGGGCACGGCCCTGCTGGGCCTGCGTGAAGGGGATGTGTTCGAGTTGCCCAGTCCGGCCGGCAAGCCCGTGACCGTCCGCGTGGATGCCATCACCTACCAGCCTGAAAGCGCTGGCGAACTGCACCGCTGAGCCGGCCAGACGCTGGACACACCGCGCAACGCACGCGCTGCCTAGCGAAACACCGAAGCACAAGGCGGCGGCACTGGGAATTACCCATCCTTGCCGAGCCTGTGATTTCAGACAATGCTGAAAGCATCCATTCCTAGGCACAATGTCCGCCATGACACAGACACCCCCACTTCCTCCACTGAACCGGCAATTCGTCTCGCACTTTGGCGAGATGGGCAGCCGTTGGGGCATCAACCGCACCGTCGGGCAGATCTACGCGCTGCTCTACCTGTCGCCGCGTGCGCTGAATGCGGAGGAAATCTCGGAAACCCTGGAGTTCTCGCGCTCCAACGTCAGCATGGGGCTGAAGGAGCTGCAATCGTGGCGGCTGGTCAACCTGCGCCACCACCCCGGTGATCGGCGCGAGTACTTCGAAGCGCCGCAGGACGTATGGGAAATTTTCCGTCGCCTCGCCGAGGAACGCCGCCGCCGTGAGATCGAGCCGACCCAGTCCATGCTGCGCTCGGCCCTGCTGGAAGAGGCCTCGTCCGATGACGAGCGCCACGCCCAGCAGCGCATGCAGGAAATGTACGAACTGATCGAGAAGCTGATGACCTGGTTCGACGATGTACAGCGCCTCAAGCCCGAGACCGCCATGCAGCTCATGGGCATGGGCGCGGCCGTGACCCGGGTGCTGGACTTCAAGGACCGCCTGATCGGGGGCAAGGGCAAGGCCACCAAGGACGCGTCCTCGACCGAGCCACCCGCTGGCGCATAACCCCCACCTCCCGCACCCCGGGGCCTGCCATGCAGGCCCTTTGTTTTGGGGGTTCCAGGGATGGCGGCCCCCCAGCTGCCCGGGCGCACGGTGGCAATCTGGCTGCGCAAGGCACGCAGCTGGGCCTTGAGGGTCTGCGCGTGCGCAGGCCCCAGGCGCAGAAGGATCTTGTGGCCTGCCGACAGCGACTGCCACTGCGGATCTGCCAATTCATAGCGCAGCCAGGGCTGCTGGGGCGCAACCGAGCCCTGCACCTCCACCAGCCGCAAGGCCAGCGGTCCCTGGACCTCGGGCGCCTGCAGCAGGTGGTCGATCACCGCCACCAGCCGGTCGTTGAAGTACTGGCCGGGGTAGCCGAGCGCCTCGTAGGCTTGCTGCAGCACGGGATAGAAGCGGCGGTACAGCGCCGCCGCCTGGGCGACGTCCACGCTGGCGATCCAGCCAACCACGGCGTCGTAGCGCGCACTGTTGCCGGGGGCGATCTGCAGGCTGCCATCGGCGGCCTGCTGGGTCAGCATGCGGCCCCCCACCGGATACAGCGGCCACAGGCGCGGCGCGGCATGACCGCGTGGCAGGTTGTCGATGGTGGCCACGATGTGGTGGGCCAGCCCCTGCAAGGCCACGAACTTGAGCACCTGGGGCCGGCCCAGCCAGTCACTGACGGCCTGCTCGAAGCCTGCGGCATCAGGTGCCGGGCTGGTGGCATCGGCCGGGACGGTCACCGGGTGCTGCGGCCCTTCGGGCGGCGCCGCGGCGGCCATGGGTTCTGGTGCCGGGGGTTGCGGCGCGGCAACGGGTTCCGGTGCGGCGGCCGGTGCTGGTGCGGCGGCCGGTGCTGGTGCCGGCAGTGCCACGACGTGCGGAGCCTGGGTGTGCTGCCAGGCGTACCAG
>JBKBUN010000209.1:0-3229 GCA_046289925.1 Burkholderiaceae bacterium
AGCAGACGTTCTAGCTTGTGCTTGTTCAGCAAGGCCTTGGCTTCGGCAGGCGTCGTGCCCTCACGCACTGTCACGAGTTTCTCGCGCGGGGTCATGATCTGGCTGACCTTGACGTCGTACCGGGTCTCGAACCGCAGGTCGCGGCCCGTGACGATCCCGACCACCTTGCCGCCGTCGCAGACCGGAAAGCCCGAGATGCCAAGTTGCTCCGAGAGCTGCAGCACCTGCAGCACAGTGTGCTCGGGGGTGATGACCACGGGGTCGCGCAGCACGCCGGATTCGTAGCGCTTGACCTTGGCCACATGCGCGGCCTGCTCGGCCGGTGTGAGGTTCTTGTGCACGATGCCGATGCCGCCTTCCTGGGCAATGGCAATCGCCAAACGCGCTTCGGTGACGGTGTCCATAGCGGCCGACACCAGCGGAAGATTCAGCGCAATGTTGCGCGACAGGCGAGTGGCGAGGGAGGTGTCCTTGGGCAGGACCTGGGAGTACGCCGGCACCAACAATACATCGTCGAAGGTGAGCGCTTTTCCGAGAAGGCGCATGTCAAAGCTCCAAAAAATAGATTGTACCCGCCCGTCTGCGGACGCTGGCGCGCGCCGACCGCCAGTCATTGGCAGCGTCCGGCAGCGCCCGCTACACTGCGCGCATGAACTGGTTCAAGCTCACATTGGCCGTGGTGGCATGCGCTACCTGCCTGGGTGCTGCCGCGCAGTGGCAGTGGGTGGACAAAGATGGTCGCAAGGTTTTCAGCGACCGGCCACCGCCCCCTGACGTTCCGGCGAGCAGCATTCTGAAACAACCGGGCAGCCTCACGCCTGCGCCGCGTACAGCCCCTGCCGCAGAAGCTGGGACGGCAGCAGCTCCCGCTGCGCGCCCTGGTGCAAGCGCTGCAGCCGCGGCTGGCAAGGACAAAGAGCTGGAGGCCCGCAAAGCGCAGGCTGAGGCTGCCGAGGAGGCCAAGCGCAAGGCCGAGGAGGAAAAAATCGCCAAACTCAGGGCGGAGAACTGCACTCGGGCCCGGCAGAGCAAGGCCTTGTTTGATGCAGGCAAACCAATTGCGCGGTCGAACGCGCAAGGCGAGCGCGAGATCCTAGACGAAGCTGGGCGCAATGCCGAAGCCAAGCGTCTGGACAGCATCATTGCCAGCGACTGCGCGCGCTGAACGCCGGGCTGCTGCTGTTGGCTGTTGAGCAGGTGCCTTCGCACCCAATCGAAACGCCGGTCAGTAACCCGCCTTGCCACCGGGGCGTCGCCGCGAAAACAGACCGGCTCCGCGCGCTCCCTGGCGCGTGAAGCGCTCGCGCCGTGCGACCTTGGGATCCACGAGCAAGGGGCGGTACAACTCGATGCGGTCGCCATTGCGAAGCGGTTGGTCCAGCTCCGCTTTGCGACCCCAGATTCCTACGGATATCTCCATTGACGTACCTGCGGTGCCCGAAGCCTCTGCCAACCGTATCCCCAGCGCACGCACCACATCAGCCACGCAGGCTCCTGCGGGAAGCGCCATCTGCCGCTCCTGCACCGTGCGGGGTCCGAGGCATTGCACCACCCAGACCACCAGCGGGTCGGCACTTTCAACCATAGACCTGCTCGGCGCGTTTGACAAACGCATCCACCATGCTGCTTGCGATCTTGTCGAACACAGGCCCCACCAATGCGGCCAGTGCCGCATTGTCGAATCCGTAATGCAGCAGTAGCTCGACCTTGCAGGCGCGTTGGCCGCCATCGCCTACAGGGTGAAAATGCCAGTCTCCATCGAGCCGCGAAAACGGCCCCTTGACCAAGTGCATCTGCACACGACGACCTGGCTCGTGCTGGTTGCGCGTAACGAAAGTCTGCCGCAATCCACCCAGTGAGATGCCCACTTCAGCGGTCATGCCCTGGTCGCTGCGCTCCAGCACACCGGCATGGTCGCACCACGGCAAAAAACGGGGGTAGTGATCGACCCCGGTGACCAGGGCGAACATTTCTTCAGGGCTGTACCAGATGAGGACGGACTTGTGAACGGTTTTCATGCAACTGTCGGTGCGGGAGCCCGCCGCCGGCGCGGCCGCCGAGGCTACTAGAATCGCAAGCTACCCAGCGCGCATTGTAGGGAGGGCTTGAACCCTGCCGCAGGGTCGCATCTATATCTCCATGGCCAAGAAACCAGACACCTCCTCCCGCATCGCCGACAACAAAAAAGCCGCGTTCAACTACTTCTTTGAAGAGCACCACGAGGCTGGCATGGTGCTGCAGGGCTGGGAGGTCAAAGCGCTGCGCGAGGGCAAGGTTCAGCTCACGGATGGGTACGTGGTCATCAAGGACGGAGAGCTGTACCTGATCGGGTGTCAGATCAACCCGCTCAAAACCGCCTCCACGCACGTGAACCCCGAGGCCGCCCGCACGCGCAAACTGCTGCTGCACAAGGATGAGATACGCCGCCTGATCGGCAAAGTGGAGCAGAAAGGCTACACGCTCGTGCCGCTGAACCTGCACTGGAAGAATGGCCGCGCGAAATGCGATATCGCATTGGCCAAAGGCAAGGCCGAACACGACAAACGCGACACGATCCGCGACCGCGAAGGCAAGCGCGAGATTGAACGCGTGATGAAAAGCCGCCACCGCTGAAGCCAGGGCTTGGTTTTTTTGCGCGGGACGGGAATAAACACGCGGGGCTCTGTGTTCTTGTACGTGCACGGCCTGCATCCTGCAGGCTGGCATTTACTGGAGACCTTCATGAAGACCCTGGCCCTCGCCCTCTCGTCCGCCGTTTTGCTGGCGGCCTGCGCTGCCTCTCCCTCCGTTCCCGTGCAGGCCAAGGACGGCGTACTGGTCGGCCCGAACGGCATGACGCTCTACACGTTTGACCGCGATACCGCAGGCAACGGCAAATCGGTGTGCAACGGCCCGTGTGCGACCAATTGGCCACCGCTGCTGGTCAAGGAATCCCGCGCCAGTGGTGACTACGCGGTGTCCTCCAGCGCCGTAGTCGGGGAACCTTACAGCGTAGTCATACGCGACGACGGCAGCCGTCAGCTGGCCTACAAGGGCAAACCGCTGTACTACTGGGCCAAGGATGCGAAGCCAGGCGACCGCACGGGCGATGGCTTCAACAACGTTTGGCGGCTGGCGCGTCCCTGAGGCACTGACGACACGGCGGCTGGCTTCGCCTGTATTCTGCGATGGACCGCATTCAGCTCAGCGACCATCTGCCCGGGTTGCGGCGCTATGCGCGTCTGCTCAC
>JBKBUN010000210.1:0-3146 GCA_046289925.1 Burkholderiaceae bacterium
ACGACCTGCGGCTGCAGATCAAGCTCAACAGCCAGCGTGCCCGCTCGCCCGACCTGGCGTCGGGGACCGAGCACTTGGCGATTGTGTGACAGCCCCTTGAGCGGCTGCGCCGCTTCCCCCTTCTCTCGCGCTTCGCGCGGGAAGGGGGACGACGCCAGTGGCCGGGCAAAACCCGCTCCACGGCGTCCCCGCTCTGGGCAGCGCCCTCTGGAAGGCGCGCTGACGCCCAGACACCGTGGAGCCCGCACCCTGCCGATGCACGGCCTGCAGGCCCCGCTCCTTCCCATCCACCTTCTCACGCCCCCAACACACCATGCCCAGCACCAACCCCCGCCCCTACGACGCCACCCCTGCCCGCAAGGTCGCCTTCCTCGGCCTGGGCGTGATGGGTTACCCCATGGCCGGCCATCTGGCACTGGCAGGGCATGAGGTCACGGTGTACAACCGCACGGCCGCCAAAGCCGCGGCCTGGTGTGCCGAGTTTGCCGCCACGGCTGCGCCACGCCAGGCAGCCACACCGCGTGCTGCGGCCGAGGGCGCCGACTTTGTGTTCTGCTGCGTGGGCAACGACGACGACCTGCGCGCCGTGGTGCTGGGCGACGAAGGCGCGTTTGCGGGCATGCGGCCTGGCGCGGTGTTGGTGGACCACACCACCGCATCGGCCGCCGTGGCGCGCGAACTGTACGCCGCAGCGCGCGCGCGCGACCTGCATTTTGTCGATGCTCCGGTGTCGGGTGGTCAGGCGGGCGCGCAGAACGGGCAGCTCACCGTGATGTGCGGCGGTGATGCCGAGGCCTTCGAGGCCGCGCGTCCAGTGGCCGCGGCGTTCTCGCGGGCCTTTACGCTGCTGGGCGACAGCGGCAGCGGACAGTTGGCCAAGATGGTCAACCAGATCTGCATCGCCGGGCTGGTGCAGGGCCTGTCCGAGGCCATTGCCTTCGGCATGAATGCAGGTTTGGACATGCCACGCGTGCTCGACGTGATCGGCAAGGGCGCAGCGCAGAGCTGGCAAATGGACCACCGCGGCAAGACCATGGTGGAAGGCCGCTTCGACTTCGGCTTTGCGGTGGACTGGATGCGCAAGGACCTGGGCCTGGTACTGGAGGAAGCCAAGCGCAATGGCTCGCGCCTGCCGGTGACGGCGCTGGTGGACCAGTTCTACGCCGATGTGCAAGCCATGGGCGGACAGCGCTGGGACACCTCCAGCCTGATCAAGCGCTTGCGCTGACGCAGCGTGTGCCAGGTGCTGCAGGCGACCATTGCCCGATCCGGCCGCACTGCGCCAGCCACCCCGCACGGTGTGCGCGCGTTGCAGCGCATACGCCCCTGCGCGGCCTACTGCCGCATCAGCCTAGGAGCCTGTCGGGCTTGGGGCGTCGAAAGCGAAAATGCGCCCCAGCGAGGACCGTTTTCGCCGTGTTTGCAGCCCCATAGCGGGGCTATGGGGCCAAAAGACGGTGAAAAATGAACCGCTGCGGCCCATTTGCAGCCGACGATTCCCAAGTCCGACAGGCTCCTAGGATCAGTAGGCTGATGATGTTTTGGGCCGCTTGCGCTTGAAAATCAAGCACAAGCAGCTATCAAATCAATAGCATCACAATGCTTGGGCCTGTGGGCCGCACGGGTTATCGAGCCCACGGCGCTGGCGGCTTGACCGGCTTGCGCAGTCGCTGCCGCGGCCGCAGCGTCCTCCAAGCCGCCTGCGCCGCGCAGGCCCGCAGCCACGCGCTCAGGTGCGCGGGGAGGCCACCGGGTCCTGGGCGGTGGGTGCAGGCTGGGGCGCAATGCGGCGCAACTCTTCTTCGGAGACGATTTCGAACACCCGGACCACCTTGGCCACGCCGCTCACGCTGCGGGCTACCTCGGTGGCGCGCTGGGCCTCTCGTTGCGAGACGATGCCCATGAGGTACACGACATTGCGCTCGGTCACCACCTTGAACGCATTGGCCGTGATGTCGCGCGCATCCACCAAGCCGGCGCGCACCTTGCCGGTGATCAGCGTGTCGTTGGAGCGCTGGCTCAGCGAACTGGGCGGCATGATCGCCAAGTCGTTGACCACCGCGCGCACATTCTCGACCTGCGAGACGATTTGCTCGACCGCCTGGCGATCCTGTGCGTTGGGCACTTCACCCGTGATCAACGCTTGGCGGTTGTAGCTCGTGACATTCACGTGCACACGGTCACCCAATTGCTGGCGAATACGGTTGCCTGCGCGCAGCTCGATGCTCTCGTCTTCGACCTGCATGCCCGCCGTGCGGCGGTCGATGGCCATCATGGTCCCGACGACAGCCCCCCCCACCACCAGGGGCGCGCAGGCCGACAGGCCACCGGCCAGAGCGGCAGCGGCCAACACCGTGGCCAGGGTTCTCTGCAAGGTTCGCTGCTTCATCACATCACTCCTGTTCACCCAGTAACTGCGCGTCCATGCCATCGCACAGGCAATGCACCACCAGCGCATGCACTTCGTGCACACGCGCGGGCCGGTCATGGGGCACGCTGATCCACACATCGGTCTCCCGCAGCAGCGGGGCCAGCCGTCCGCCCGTGCGGCCCGTCAGGGCCACCACGGTCATGTCGCGCTCGTGCGCGGCTTCGACGGCCGCCAGCAGTGCCGACTCGTTGCCCGAAACCGTCACCACCAGCAGCACATCGCCGGCCTGACCCAACGCACGCACCTGGCGGGCAAAAGGCTGCGGATGCGCGGGCTCCAGCCCGCCCAGCGACGCCGTGAGCTGGCTGCCGTCACTGACCAGCGCCATCGCCGCAAGTTCCGGCCGCTCGCGCTCGAACCCAGCCACGCACAAGACTGCAAAGCGCTGGGCCTCGGCGGCACTCGCACCCAGCCCGCAGGCAAGCACCTTGCCGCCGCCGGTCATGCAGGCCAGCAGGGCCTGCACTGCGTCCGACACGGGTTGGCTCAACGCCTGCGCGGCCTGGTACTTCAGGTCGGCGCTGTCGATGAATTGCTGTTGGATGCGTTGCTCTAGCATGGGATGGCGATGATACCCGGCGGTGTTACAGCTTTTGTAGCAAAGCGTACCCACTGGGCGCGCCTTTTATCCGCGCAGCCACCCCGCGATACAGCGCAGCGGCCCGGCCCACAGTGGAGCCACTGCGCCCCGGGTTCCCGCACCGCCTGCGCACCG